>PMVV01000099.1 GCA_003166475.1 Bryobacterales bacterium
AACCTGGCGACCGTGGGCGCGCAGCCGGTGGCGGCCACCAATTGCCTGAATTTCGGAAATCCCGAGCGGCCCGAAATCATGGGCCAGCTTGTGGACGCCATCGAGGGCATGTCGGAAGCCTGCCGGTTCTTCGAGACCCCCATCACGGGGGGCAACGTCAGCCTGTATAACGAAACGCTGGGCGATGGCATCTGGCCCACGCCGGTCATGGGCATCGTGGGACTGATGCGGACTGCAGCACCGGTGACGCGCGACTTCAAGGCTCCCGGCCGGCCGGTCATTCTGTTGGGTGGCATTGGCGCATGCGACGAGGTGCGTTTCGGCGGCACGCAATATGCGAAGACGATCCTGAAGGAGCTTTGGGGCCTGCCCCCGGCGCTCGACATGGACTACGAGAAGCGCGTGCACGACGCCATGCGCGAAGTTGTCGCGGCGGGCCTGGCGGAATCGGCGCATGACGTGAGCGATGGCGGCTTGGCGGTGGCCGCCGCGGAATGCTGCCAGGGAGGCGTAGGCGCGGCTTTGCATTTTGAGTCGGACCTGAGCCCCGAGTTCCTGTTGTTCCACGAAGGCCCCTCGCGCATTCTGGTCTCGACGGCGAACGCGGATGCGGTAGTGGAAATCGCCGTGCGGCACGGAGTGGCGGCGGCGCGCGTGGGCATCACCATGAACGGCGGGCTGACTATCGGCAATCGCGGCGAGATGCTGGTTTCCGTTCCAATCGACAGCCTGAAAGCTGTCTACGAAGAGTCGCTCGAGAAGCAACTGCGGTCATAACGGTCTTAAACACGGTCTTAAGCAATGTTTGACAAATTCCACGACGAGTGCGGTGTAGTCGCTATTTACGGCCATCCCGAGGCCGCCAAGATGACCTACCTGGGGCTTTACGCGCTGCAGCATCGCGGCCAGGAAAGCGCGGGCATCTGCACCAGCGATGGCGCTGAAATCCACTGCCAAAAGTCGATGGGCCATGTGGCGGATATCTTCACCACACGGGTGCTGGCCGAGTTGCCCGGCAAGCTGGCCATCGGCCACACGCGCTACTCCACGGCCGGCGACACGGCGCTGCTGAACGCGCAGCCTTTTTCGGTGGCGTGCAACAAAGGGCGCGTGGCGGTGGCGCACAACGGCAACATCACCAATGCGATGGAATTGCGCGCGGAGCTGGAGCGGCGCGGCTCGATCTTCCAGGCCAACAGCGACACCGAAGTGATCCTGCACCTGGTGGCGCACTCGTCGGAACGCACGCTGGCGGGGGCTTTGCGCGACGCCTTGCTGCAGATCGAGGGCGCCTTCTCGCTGGTGTTCCTGGCGGAGGATCGCATCATCGTAGCGCGCGACCCGAACGGTTTCCGGCCGCTGGCCGTTGGGCAGATGGAATTGAACGGCCACATCGCCTACGTCTTCGCGTCCGAGACCTGCGCGTTCGATCTCATCGGCGCCGTTTATTTGCACGACGTGGAGCCGGGCGAAATGATCATCGTGGGTCCGGAGGGAGTCACTCGCGAGCGCTACGCGCCGGAGCGTCCGCTGGCGCAGTGCGCCTTCGAGCACGTCTATTTCTCGCGCCCGGATTCCATTGTGTTCGGCCGCCCGGTGCAGGAATCGCGGGAGATGCTGGGCCGCCTGCTGGCGCGCGAGCACCCCGCGGATGCGGACCTGGTGGTGCCGGTGCCGGACTCGGGAGTGGCGGCGGCGCTGGGATATTCCGCGGAGTCCGGGCTGCCGTTCCGGCACGGGCTGATCCGCAATCACTACGTGGGCCGCACGTTCATCGAGCCTTCCCAGGCGATTCGCGATTTCGGCGTGAAGCTGAAGCTCAACCCGGTGCGGTACCTGCTGGAGGGCAAGCGCGTGGTGCTGGTGGACGATTCCATCGTACGCGGCACGACCAGCCGCAAGATCGTGCGCATGATGCGGCAGGCGGGCGCGCGCGAGGTGCATTTGCGGATTTCGTGTCCGCCTACGGTTTCGCCCTGCTTCTACGGCGTGGATACACCCACCAAGCGCGAGCTCATCGCCGCTAATAACAATGTGGAAGGCATCCGGCGATTTGTGGAGGCGGACACGTTGGGGTATTTGTCGCTGCCTTCGCTGCGGGCGGCGGTGGGGGATAGCGAGAAGCACGAGTATTGTTACGCGTGTTACACCGGCAACTATCCGACTGAGTTGGTCAACATCGAGCAGTTGATGCATAGCTCGAAATAAGCTAGCCGGCCTTGCGGCCCGCTGGACCCGCTGAGAGCGGGTCCGCAGCCTAAGAGGCTGCCCCACAGAGCTGCAAGCCACAGACGGACGGCCGCGGCCAGGATTGGCCGCCCCACACGGTCAGCCGGCCTGCGTTGTTTTCCAATAGGATTGTCAATAGAAATGCGAACAGCGGCAAGAGCCCCGCACAGTTTTTCCCTGGACCGCGAGATTCTCGCCGAAATCAAGCGTACGCGGGGCGCGCTATCTCAAAATGAACGGGCGAACCGCCTGCTGCGCCTGGCGCTGGATTCGGAGAGGCGCGCGGCGCTTGAGCGGGAGTCCGCAAATTTCGATGCGTCCTCGCCCGCGGACCGGACGGAGCGGCGCGCATTCGAATGCGCCGCCATGGAGTCTTTGGCGCGCGACTGATGCCCGTGTCCGGAACCAATTGTCGGACACCCTTGCACCCTCTTGGCGGGGTCGCCGGGGACGGTAGTGGAAGTGACCCTGAGGGTCTTATCGATTCCAGTAGTCAACCGAAAGCTTCCAAGCAATACGGTGACTTCAGCGATTAAGACCCTATCAGAATCAGAGGGCGCGCGATCCGGCTCGCGCTAGCCAGGAAAAGCGGCGAACTTCGGTTTTGCCGATCCAAACAACGGGAACGGGGATCAGGCAAGGTCGTAGCGATCGAGGTTCATCACCTTGTTCCACGCAGCCACGAAGTCCTTCACAAACGCCTCCTGGGAGTCGTCACATGCATAGAATTCCGCGATTGCCCGGAGCTGGGAGTTGGAACCGAAGATAAGGTCGACACGGGCGCCGGTCCACTTGATTTCGCCCGTCGCGNNTTCGTCAGCGTCTCGGGCCGGTTGGTGAAGACGCCGTGTTTGGACTGCTCGAAGTTAGCATTCAGAGCGCGCATGCCGCCGACGAGAACCGTCATCTCGGGGGCAGTCAGAGTCAGCAACTGCGCCCGATCGACCAGCAACTCCTCCGCCGGTCTTTGGTGTCCGCTCCGGAGGTAGTTGCGGAACCCATCTGCAGTTGGCTCCAGTACGGCGAACGAATGCACATCGGTCTGCTCCTGCGACGTGTCCGTGCGCCCCGGCGAGAAGGGCACCTTCACGTCGTGGCCGGCCTTCTTCGCAGAGGCCTCGACGGCTGCGCAGCCGCCCAGAACGATCAGGTCGGCTAGCGAGACCTTCTTCCCACCGGACTGCGCGCCGTTGAAATCTTTCTGGATCGCCTCCAGGGTCTGCAGACTCTTCGCCAGTTCGGCCGGCTGATTGACTTCCCAATCCTTTTGCGGCGCGAGGCGAATGCGCGCCCCGTTGGCCCCGCCGCGCTTGTCGCTGCCGCGGAACGTTGCAGCCGACGCCCAGGCCGTCGCGACCAGTTGGGAGATTGACAGTCCGGATGCGAGGATCTTGGCCTTCAGGGCGGCAATGTCCGGCTCGCCGATCAGTTCATGATCCACAGCGGGAACGGGGTCCTGCCAGATCAAGTGCTCCGCAGGAACGAGCGGGCCAAGGTAGCGCGAAACAGGCCCCATGTCGCGGTGCGTCAGCTTGAACCAAGCCTTGGCGAACGCGTCTGCGAATTCCCGCGGGTTCTCGTGGAAATGCTTCGAAATCTTCGCGTAGCTCGGGTCCACCTTCAGTGCGAGGTCCGTCGTGAACATATTCGGGGCGTGCCTCTTCGAGGGATCGTGGGCATCCGGCACGGTGCCCGCCGCGGATGCGTCCTTGGGCGTCCATTGGTACGCACCGGCAGGACTCTTGGTGAGTTCCCATTCATGGCCGAACAGGTTGTCGAAGTAGTTGTTGTCCCACTTCACCGGGTTGGTGGTCCATGCGCCCTCCAACCCGCTGGAGATCGTGTCGGCGCCATTGCCAGTGCCAAAGGTGTTCTTCCAGCCGAAGCCTTGCTCTTCGATGCCGGCAGCCTCGGGTTCGGGACCGACATACTTGCCCGGTTCGGCAGCGCCATGGGCTTTGCCGAACGTGTGTCCGCCGGCGATGAGGGCCACCGTCTCCTCGTCATTCATCGCCATGCGGGCAAACGTCTCCCGGATATCCACCGCCGCGGCGACTGGGTCCGGCTTTCCATTGGGCCCTTCCGGATTCACGTAAATCAGGCCCATCTGAACGGCGGCGAGAGGATTCTCGAGCTGACGATCGCCGCTGTAGCGCTCGTCTGCCAGCCACTTGCCCTCAGGCCCCCAGTAAATGTCCTCTTGCGCCTCCCAGATGTCTTCGCGCCCACCGCCGAAACCGAAGGTTTTCAATCCCATCGACTCCAATGCGACGTTGCCGGTGAGGACTATCAGGTCGGCCCAGGAGATTTTCCGGCCATACTTCTGTTTGATCGGCCAGATCAACCGGCGTGCCTTGTCGAGGCTCACGTTGTCCGGCCAACTGTTGAGGGGCGCAAATCGCTGCGCTCCGGAACCCGCGCCGCCTCGACCATCGGCGATACGGTACGTGCCGGCGCTATGCCACGCCATACGGATGAAGAACGGCCCATAGTGGCCGTAGTCCGCGGGCCACCAGGCCTGCGATGCGGTCATCAAGGCATGCAGGTCCTTGGTAACGGCATCCAGGTCGAGGCTCTTGAATTCTTCCGCATAATTGAACTCTTTGTCCATAGGGTCGGACAAGGGGCAGCGCTGGTGCAGGATCTTCAGGTTCAGTTGATTCGGCCACCAGGCCGCATTCGCCGGGGCCCCAGCCGTATGTCTGCGAGCGCCGGCAGATACCGGGCACTTACTTTCGGTTGACAAGTTTTGCTCGTGATTATTGGGGACAGGCTCCCCTACTGCGGTGGTGAATTGTTTCTCCATGTGATCGTCTTCCTTTGAATTAGCCAAAAAAACTGTGACGAACTACGAACCCATCCTGGCTTTCCCATTCGGGCAATCGCCACCGGCCGCGCGCGCCGACCCGCGCCATTCGTCCGGTATCCACACTCCTGCGACACCTAAGCCTGCGACACGGAACCGGAAGCGCGCCGCGGAGCGCACTTGGTGCACAGCCCCCGGAAAATCAGTTCGCATTCGCGAACAATCCGCTTACCGAGGGAGCGAAAGGCAGGCCTGGGCACGTCGTACCATTCAATGTCCTCAACATTGCCGCAGCGATCGCAGATGAAGTGGTGATGCTGCATGCCTTTCGCATCGAATCGCGCGGCGCGGCCCTCGACGGCCACTTCACGCACCAAACCCGCCTGCACCAGGTCCCGCAGATTGTTATAAGTCGTGGCCCTGGAAGAGCGCGGATCCAAGCGATTCACGGCTTCGTAGATTTCCGCAGCCGTGGGATGCCTATTGTGTTGCATCAAGGATGCCATCACGGCGTAGCGCTGAGGAGTACACCGCAACCCGCTGCCGTTCAGGGACCGTTTAATCGCCTCGGCGTCCATCGTCAATTTAGATTATATCTAATGTGACACTTTGTCAAGACTCATGCTTGGGTTTGTCATGCTTCGGTCGTGCTGAGCAGCGGTCCGCGGCAGGGGGAGTCAGCACCCGCGCAGGAATCCTCGGCTCTGGTAGACCCACCCAACTGGAGGACCCCGGGATCCGGAGTTGCTTCTGGGATGAACTTCTGAGCCGGCCGCCAATCAATTGCCGGCTCTCGCCTGACCAAGCCTCGTCCAATAGCGGGATTCAAGTCGGCGTCCGACTGAAAGCGGATTCTCACGCGGATCGCCGTGAGAGTTCTTCCTTTGTGCGGCGGAGGCGCTCCAGCATCTCATCCGGAATAGGATGCTCCTCGCGGAATTTGTTCCACAGAGCCTCCTGTTCCTGCAGATATGGCTCGATGGCTTGGGGATGCTCCAAAACGAAAGTGATAGCGCCGTACACCTTGGCTAGAGAGCCAATGGAAGGATACGCCCGGAGAACCCCTTCTGGCGTTTCGCCCCGTCGAAAGTCGTAAATCAAGACGTCGAGGCCGATTCGTGTGCCGGCTACGCAGACCTTACCGTCGCGGATCTCCAAATACTCGCTGGCCGGCAGATTAGGCATGTCCCGATTCGCTTCGACTCTCAACTTACCGTACTTGCCGCCTGCCGGGATCCCTTGACTTGAGGTTCGCTGCTTATCGTTGGCACCGTTCCGATGCTCTTGCCGGACTACGAGGAACGTCTGGGTGGAAGTGAAAGCTGAATAAACAGCCCGCCCATGTACCTTTCGCTCCTCAGGTACTCGGATTCTGCCGCGGGATGGGTCGTAAGAGTTGATTTAAATGGTACGCCCGAGTGGATTCGAACCACCGACCTTTTGCTCCGGAGGCAAACGCTCTATCCAGCTGAGCTACGGGCGCACATGCAACGCTGTCCTTTATTGTATCCGAATTTGGAGGCGGCGCCGCTGCCTGCGGTTAGCTATTTAACCTGCTGGTGATTTTGGCGAGCATGGTGCGCGGGGCCAGGCGCGTCGAGAACACGGTGAGCCGGTTGCTGGCGCCGGCGATGGCCACGCGCTTGCCCGCCATCAGGCCGTCGAATCCGACGCGCGCGACGGCGGCGGCGCTCATCACGCTTACGGTGCGGAAGAGGCGCGAATCCTGGGTGCCTGCGGTGGCCGCGAAGTTGGTTTCAGTGGGGCCCGGAATCAACGCGGTCACGGTTACGCCGGAGCCTTGCACCTCTTCGGCAAGGGCCTCGGAAAACGACAGCACGAAGGCCTTGGATGCGTAGTACACGGCCATGAACGGGCCGGGCACGTAGGCCGCGGTGGAAGCTACATTCAGGATCTTGCCGTTGCGCCGCGCGAGCATGCCTGGCAGAAACAGGCGGGTCAGATGCGCCAGGGCGGCGACATTCACCTGGATCATGCGCGCCTCCACCTGGTAATCGAGTTCGGCGTACGGGCCGCGGGCGCCGAAGCCCGCGTTGTTCACCAGCACGTCGATGTCGACGCCCTGGAGTGCCTGGAAGAGTTGCGGCGGCGCGCCGGGGTCGGCCAAGTCAGCGGCCAGCGAGCGCGCCTGGATGCCGTGCGCGAGGGCGAGTTCGGCGCTCAGCGATTGCAGTTTGTCCGCGCTACGGGCCACCAGAACGAGATCGTACCGATGGGCCGCGAAGAGGCGCGCGAGTTGTTCGCCGATGCCGCCGGACGCGCCGGTGATGAGCGCTGTGGGGTTCATATAAGCGCTAGGGTATCAGCAGGAAGCCGGTCCGGGAGGCTTGGCCCAGGGTGCACCACGGCTGAGAGCTTGCCCCACGAAGCGCAACACTGCGGCTTTGGAGCGCCAGGGGAGTTGGCCGGCGTTGGCCAGTTTGGCTATGCCGTGCACCAGAGACCAGGCCTGGTAAGCCAGGTGATCGGGATCGCCGTCGGGCAACTGGTTGGCGGCTTGGCAGTCGCGCACGAAGCCGAGCAGCGTCTGGAAGCAGCGCTGGGCGGCGGCCGCGCACTCGGGATAGGCGGCCTGATCGCGCGGCGCATCGAACATGGCGGCGAAGTGCTGCGGCCAGCGCAGGGCGAAATCCACGTAGGCAAGGCCGCTGCGGCGCAGGCGATTGAGCGGGCTGGTCCTGGGACCGGCGCGGGCCATGGCGCGGGTGAGACGGTCGAAGCCATCCGTAGCGACGGCCGCCAGCAGATCGTCCCGGTCGCGGAAATGGCGGTAGGGAGCGTTGTGGGAGACGCCGGCGCGGCGGGCCGCCTCGCGCAGGGTGAAGCCTCGCGGGCCGGTTTCGGCGATCAACTGGACGGCCGCGTCGAGCAGGGCTTGCTTCAGATTCCCGTGATGGTAGGGGCGGGCGGGGGGCACAATCTTACTGTAGCAAATAATGTTGACAGCAGCAACTTTGACGGGATATAATGTTGCTGATGTCAACATTAGCACTGGCACCCGACACGATCCCCGGGAATAGCGGGGTTTCCTACAAGCAGCATCCGCCGGAGGGCGAGTTCGACGCCATCGTAATCGGCTCCGGTATGGGCGGACTGGCGTCTGCGGCCCTGCTGGCGCAGCGCGCCGGAAAACGCGTGCTGGTGCTGGAGCGGCACTACACGGCGGGCGGATTCACGCACGTCTTCCACCGCCCCGGATACGAGTGGGACGTAGGCGTACACTACATTGGGCAGATGGGCGCGGGCGCCCCCATGCGCGCGCTGTTCGACGAGATCACCGAAGGGCGCTTGAAATGGAACGCCATGCCGGAGGTCTACGACCGCATCCGAATCGGAAACCGTTGCTACGATTTCGTGAGCGGCGCGGAGCGCTTCGCGGAGCGCATGCGGGAGTACTTCCCGCGGGACGGCGCGGCCATCGGCCGGTACATGAACGAGGTGCGCGATGCGGCGCGCGCCAGCAGATTGTTCTTCGCGGAGAAGGTTTTGCCCGCGCCGCTGGCGCGCCTGGCGGGACCGCTGCTGCGCCGGCGATTCCTCGGCTTCGCCCGGCGGACGACTGGCGAAACGCTGGCGCGCCTCACGAACAATCGCGAACTGATCGCGGTGCTGACCGGGCAGTGGGGCGACTACGGCCTGCCGCCGGGCCAGAGCAGCTTCGGCATGCACGCGACGATCGCCGAACATTATCTGGAAGGTGCGTTTTATCCGGTGGGCGGCGCGTCGCGCATCGCCGGCAGTATCGCGCCGGCGATCGAACGCGCGGGCGGGCGGATCCTGGTGGGCGCGGAGGTGGAGCAGATCCTGCTGGATGCGCATGACCGTGCGGTGGGCGTGCGCATGGCGGACGGCCGCGAGCTGCGGGCGCCGCTGATCCTGAGCGATGCGGGCGCCTGGAACACTTACGCCAGGCTGTTGCCACCGGATGCGCCGGGGCGCGCCCAAGCGCTCGAAGAGATCGAACGGGTTCCGAATTCGATAGGTCATCTGTGCCTCTATGTGGGGCTGCGGCGCGATCCCGGAGAGCCGGAATTTGGCGACACCAACCTGTGGATCTATCCCAGCGCGGATCACGACGGGAACTTGGCGCGCTACACGGCCGATCCCGAGCAACCTTTTCCGAGCCTGTTCATTTCGTTCCCTTCGGCCAAGGACCCGGATTTCGCGCAACGGCACCCTGGACGGGCCACCATCGAGGTGGTGACGGTGGCGCCGTACGGCTGGTTCAAGCGCTGGGCGGACACGCGGTGGAAGCGGCGCGGCCCGGATTACGACGCGTTCAAGCAGAGCCTGGCCGCGCGCCTGCGCACGGAACTGGAGCGGCAGGTGCCGGCGGTGCGCGGGAAAATCGAGTACTGCGAGCTGTCGACGCCGCTCTCGACACGCCAGTTCGCCAACTATCTCCAGGGCCAGGTTTATGGACCGGCTTGCACGCCGGAACGCTTCCGGGCGCGCGCGCTGAGTCCGCGGACGACGGTCCGCAACCTGTACCTGACGGGCGCCGATGCGGCCGTGCCGGGAGTCACCGGCGCGCTGGCGGGCGGGGCGCTGGCGGCGTCGGCGGTGCTGCGGCGAAACCTGATGGCCGGGCGGTAAGGGCGCGCACCGATCGGCATGCGGATTCCAAAGATCGAGGCGAGCGACGCTCTACCCGGTGTCAGCGTACCACGGCGGCGACGCGAATCCGGTTGAGCGGTTGGGCTTGGGCGTTTGTTTTCAATGTGGACGGGGGGCTGGGCGATGTGTGACCGAAAACCGGCCAATCTCTGTTTCACGCAAAGACGCCAAGGTTGCGCCAAGCTCGCCAAGAAGGCACACGCGAGCCAGAGGAAAGACTTCAGGTTCAGCTTGGGCTGAGTGGGTAGGCACCCGGCCTGGCGTGAAGTACGGCGTTGGCGCGATGTGATTTCGGGAATCAGGTTATCTCAGACGCGGACGCAGACGATGCTGCGTTCAAAATATGGAACCAATTGTACTGGCCCCAGCCAGCCATTGAGGTCGATGTTCTTCAGGATGTCCGATGACGTTCCCACCGCACGGGCGTTGGCTTCGGTGTTGGCAACGCGCACCTTTAAATCATTGCGGCCTGGATGCAAGCGGCGGCCGACCTCGAATACGAAAGGCTCCCAGGGACGAGATCCCACCGGTTCACCGTTCACCCACGCTTCCGCTGCGACCCCTATCTGCCCGCAATCGAGCAGCACCTGCTCCGCCAGCAGGCCGGCCGGGACGTCAACGGTCTTTTCATAGGTCATGCGTCCCGAGAAGTGCTCCAGGCCCGGAACGGTCCAAGTCCCTAAGGGCAGGGAAGCGGGCGCGGTCTGAAACTCGAAGGGTCGATCGAGAATCTCGTCTCCTCGAATGCGCATGGTGACGAGGCGGGCACCCTTCGGAAGCGGGATTTCGGACGCCGCTTGCGCCGGTTTCGCGTCGATCCAAATTGACCAGGAGCCCTTGAGGGCCGGCACGCGCAGTGCTCCGGCCACGGCCAGTACAGGGATTCGGAGCCAGCGAAAGCCGCGCGAGCCCTTCTGCCAATCGCCGGAGAGCCGGCGCGAGGCCGCAACCAGACCTGCCACTGAACCGCCCTTGGGCTGCTCCACGCGGCAAGTGAACTGGCCGGACCGGCCGTTTTCAGGATCATGCAGGAATTTCAAGAGCAGGCTGTTCCATCTCGCTTTTAGCTCGACAGGAATCCGGAACGCGAAACCGTCGGCGAGCTCGAAATAAAGCGGGCGCAACCAGCGCGAAAAGACCGGCTGCCCGTTCATCCATGCCGCGCACGGATTGCCCGTGGCGAGAACGACCATAGCCTCGCGCGCGTCCGGAACGTAAACGTTGGTTTGGGCGAAAAACGTGCCGTTGGGTGGCCATCCCGCTTTCACGGCCTTGACGTAATCGACAATGTTGCTTGCGGGAGCGTACGGTCCGCCGGCGAGGTGAATCAGCAGCGAATCCCATCCAGTTCCACCTTGCGAGACGCGTTCGGCGCTATCAGTGGCAGTCCAACTAATCTGGCGCTTGCCTTCGCCTTCGTAGGCGGCGTCATAATCAATCTTCTTTTCGGGCGGGTAGGCGCGGTCGAGACCGCTGTCGCCGGGATTCGGGAACGGCCCCAACACATTCCACTGGCGCAGCGCGCAGTTCATCGGGGAAAGCCAAACCTGTTCCCATGGCCGATGCGTGGTGTTGGGCTCAAACCAGCGCTCGCTCGAACCCCGATCAAACGGATCGTCCATCACCAGGGCATAAGGTATCGAGATCGCCGGGGCTTCCACTGTCACCTTCCAATCGCCCGCGATCTCGAGCGGCGCGGCCGGCGCGGGCCGGTATTCGCCGCGGTATCGCTGGCGGCCGTCGCTCAACTCGACGAAAGCGGAATCTTTGCCGGTCAGCGCTTTGCCATGCACTCGCACTTCGCCGGTCGAGGCTGGCTCGAGGTGGAACTCGTCGAGGTTGGTCGCTTTGAGTTCCATGGCTTGAGCCGGCCCGCCGGGGTCAAAGACGATGTATGCAGCGTCCCAGGGAGCGAGCGACAACCGCACCAGGGTCGCGGGGGGCTGTGTTTGGTAGAACACAGAGGAGCGCTGGCCGGTGACCGCGTCCCAGCGTTCCGGCCTGCCGGTGGCGCGCAGGCTCAGGATATTGGTACGAGCGGCCGCGCTATCGTTCACGATCCAGTAGAAGTCCGCACCCTCCTTCTTCTTATGCAGGAAGCAGAGGTGTTCGCTCGGCCCGCTCACAATCTCGAAGTCGCCGGCGCCGCCCGACAAGAGTGCTACCACATCATCCACAGATCCCGAAACGAAATAAGCCTTGCCGCCGTTGGCGTTGGAGCGCAGGGTGAAGGGCTGGAGCGTGGGCGCAGTGTCGAACATCGCTTCCCACAGCGGCTTCAACTGCGGGTCGTTCCGGCCGTTCTCCACGGAAATGAACGGAAGCCGGCCCATGGCGATCACCCGCCCGCCCGCGCTGTAGAACTCACCGGCGCGCTCTGCCGTGCGCAGCCGGATGGTCGATATCGGCGGAATTACCAACGCCGTGAACCGCGATGTCGAGATGGCGAGCTTCTTTCCTTCGATGTGGCTGGCGGCGAGGTAAGCATCGTCGGCCACCTTGAAGTCGAGGTTCTCTTCAGTCAGCCGGAATTTGAGTTGTGCATAGCTTGAGTTGGTTTCCGCTGCGTCCTTGCTCCAGTTGGCGGGATTGGTGATGTCCGTGGAACCTTCTGTGCGAAACGCCGGTGAACTTTGCCCCCACACCGATGTTTGCGGGTAGTACAGCAGCAACTCGGCCACGTGAAGACTCTCGCGATTCATGAAGCTGACGCGGCGCATCTGATCGGCGTAGGCGCGAAAGTGCGGCAGAAACGGCTGGCTGAGGAACCAGTCGGGCGGGAAGTTGATGCGCCCCAGATCGTAGTCGAACGCATGCGGAATGAACTCCCCGATGTTCCAGGCGCCCAGACAGTTGGAGACACGCCGCATCCGCCCGGGTGAAAGATACGAGTCGCTGCCCTCGACGCCCTGGTTCTCGCACACCACGTGGCGGCCTTCAAAATCGGCTACGGAAGCGACCTCCTTCAGCCAGACCGATTGCCGGCCCCATTCCCGCAACGTGTCGCATCCGGGCTGGCCCATGGCGCGCAAGATGCGGTAGAAATCCCCTTGCACCCAGGGACCAAAAAACAGCGACTCCTCCCAGACGTGGCCGGAATACTGGAGACCGTGAGCGCGGCACCAGTCGTTAACCTGCTGGAAAAAGCTGGTGGAGTACAGATCGCTGATAGTGTCAAGGTAATCGTAGCGGACCTTCTCCGTTTTTGGTCCAATGTCGTAGACCAGGGCGGGAAGCAACGGCTGAAGGTCGTAGCCGGCTTTGCCGCGGAAAGTCTCAAAGAGCCGCGGCGTCCAGGCGATGGTTCCTCCGTAGCTGCCTTCGTGATCGGCAAAGGCCGCAGGGAAAGTGTTGCCGAAGTATTCGCCGTAGCGGCGATAAAACTCCTCGTAATAGATGTCGATGAACTTGCGAACCGCCTCGGGATTCATCAAGTCAACCGTGCCGCCGTCCGGCGTTTTCGACGGCCGGAGTTGATAGGTCACAACCAGCCACTCGCCAGCGGGCGCGTCCCAAGAAAGGACATTTCCGTTCGCGGGGAGGGCCAGAGTGCGCAGGGTTTCCCCGTCGAGCCGGCCGGATCCCGATCGCTTACCGGCCACCACCACGTGGGTGTCCACGGGCAGGGAAACCTCCACCCGCTTCGGGCCGGCGACCAGCGTCTCGGCCGGATGCAGCACACGAATGCGATACTCGGCATTGGCGGCCACCACTCGGCTCTTGTTTGCGCCCGGCATCCAATAGTCGCGCGCCTCGCCACTGGGCCACTCAAAATCGTCGACCATGCAAAAAGAGAAGCCTGCCTCCCGCGCAGTCTTCAGCCCGGCGCCGACGGCTCGCCACCAATCTTCGGAGAGATACGGAGTCTGGAGCCCATCGCGATTGTGCGCGTATGCCCCGTACACGCCGTGTTCCACCATCAGACGAATCTGCCGGCCGATCTCCTCGCCCTCCATCTTGCCGTTCCAGAACCAGAATGGGCGAATGCTGTATTTGCGGCCGGGATCCGCAAAGGCTTTGTAGAGCGACTCGAAATTGCCTGTGGACGGCGCGGGGTTGGCCTGCATCGGCCGTGCATCGCCTAGCCAAAGTCCGCCCACGCCCGTGGCCGTGACACCGAAGAAACTCCTGCGTGTGATCGCGCTCATCGTCGATTCCTCTCCGATCCATTGATTTTTGCCGCGAAGAGAGCATGGTGGGCCAGAATGAACAGCGTGCGACGGCCGGCGCCGCCAAACACGATATCGACGGGACGTTCCGGCACATCGATGCGGCCAATCTGCCTGCCCGCGGGGTTATAGACGAAGATCTGCCCATTCGCAACATATACATTGCCGTGGCCATCGACGGCCACGCACTCGCCGCCGCGCTGGGCAAAGGGCCGCAAGTCACCGAGCGTGCCATCGGCGCCAACTAATGCGCGATAAGTGACGTCTTCCGATTCGCTGCCGACGTAGATATGCTCCCCGGGATTGGCGCTGAGGAAGCCATGAGTGTCCAGGTTGTCGGAGAAACGCCAGCCCGCGGTGGAGTCCGCCGGTCCCTGCTGGAAGGTGCGTCCCGCGGGCAGAAAAGCACTGCCGTCCGGCGAGACGTATTCCCTGGCTTTGGGTGTCGATACATCAAGCCTGAACAGCTCCGCGAGCGTCCTGTAAGTGAACGTTTGGAAGTCGAGCTGGTTGGCGAATTCGCCATTGTTCCAGTAATTGACGGGCAGAACGGCGTGCGCGCCCGGATGCGGTTTCGTTTGCTGCGGCGCCAGCACGGTGACCCGATCTGGCGGCGAACCGGGGCGGAACGAATAGACCGTTCCCTCCGGTCCGGCGGAAGAGAATACCAGCAGGTCGCCGGCCTTGTCGAAGGCCAGGTTGACGGGGTCCAGCGGATTATCGCGCTCGATAGTCAGCCCCTCGGCCGCCGACCAGCCATAGATGCGCTGTGCATGATGATCGACGAAGTAGAGCTTGCCGGAAGCATCCACGGCCGCGCCGGAGATGGAATAAAATCCGTCTTCCAGTTTCCGGACCTGCGAGCCGGGCTCCAGCACCGCGGAGGCATCGCCAGGAGCGGGCTTGGCCGGCTCAGCGGGAATATCCAGCACGGCAAAATCCCGTTCGCGAACCTCAAGACGATGGGTCACATCCTCAATGGCATTCTCGTAGGGGAATTTGCTGACACGCAGAAACGTGCCGCAGCCGTTTTCGTCGCAGGTGGCGTATCCGCTCTCGGCATTGACATGCACATTGCGGAAATGAATGTTCGAGGAATGGTAAAGACGCACCGCGGCGGGAAAGGGCGCACGGGTGCGAGTGACTCGATACGCGTGATAATTGGCGACGGTGATGTTCTTCGACCAATCCAGTTCCAGGGACAAGGCTTCCGCACTCTCTCCCGATTCCTCCTCGGTCTGAGGGGCGTTGATGTCCCAATTCTCCACGCGATCGAACTTGATCTCGGTGCGGACATGATGTTCGTTGGAAAGCTCATAGACGTGGCCGGCGGTCTTGGTGTCGGACACATAGAATCCGGCCTGCGCGAAAGTATCCGGAGTCCAGATATCGGCGAACGTGCCACCGCCGCCGTGCGTCACCCAGAGGCTGGGATATTGCCCGTCCCAGCGCTTGTGCAGGTCGGGATCGGCGGTGTGGTTATTGTTGTAGGGATTGGTGCCGCTGCCATGGCCGCCCAGGAAGCGCACATCATCGACCAGCGAACTGGCGTCCGCGCACCACAGCACGCCGACGGCGCGGGGATTGGCGCCGCCAGTGGACACTCCGAAGCCGCTAATGATGTTGGAGCCACCCGCAGGCGCATAGATCACGGCCCGCGGCGCACCCACTCCCTGAAAGCCGGCGGTGTCATCGGGAAGGTCGAACTGGGTCAGAGTAGGATGCAGCCCGATCAGTACCGTGTCGGGTCTCAGGGTGAGCGTATCGCGGACCAGGTAATGGCCGCTCGGGAAATAGAGCACCCGATGCGCAGCGATAGCGTTTTGGATGGCGGCGGTGTCGTCAGTTGCGCCGTCTCCGGCGACACCGAGCGTGCGAACGTTGGCCCACTCTTCGCTGGGCGGCAACGCGCGGATCGCCGGGGGCAGTGGTTCGGGCAACGCGCTCAGGGGGGTGGCGTCATAGAGCATGCCGATAGTTCCGGTCATCCCCTCGCCGGGCACGATGAGTCCGTAATTGAAATTCCCGATGCGGTAGACCGGGCCTTTGCCGGAGACCTTCTTCCCGCTTTCGCGGAGCAGGGCAAAGGTTGGCACATTCTTTAATGCGGCGTTCTCAAAGCCGATCTCGGTGAGGGGATTCTTCTCATTGGAGATAATAACGGCCGGGCCGGAGATATTCTCGAAACGGCTGTCCTTGACCCACAGTTCGTCGGAATAGTGTGGATCGATATCGATGGCGGTAGGCAAATCGCGGAAGGTATCGCGAATGAGGGTGAGGCCCGCCTCATGCTCGCGAACCGCGGCCTCGCGCTGACCCTGGAAAACGGAATCGATCAGGGTGAACTGCCAGGCGGGCGAGGTCTTGTCGGTCAGAATGCCGTAACGTCCGCCATAGAAGCGCAGGTCCTCGGCCTCGTTGCCGATCTCGGTGAGTGCGGCAAGTCCGGAACCGATGTGGAAGTCCATGTGGCTGAGATAGGCATGCTGGGCGGCGTGGAAGCGTATGGCGACCGCGGCCGGGTTGCCGTCGCCGATCTCGAAATCGATGTTGCTCATGGCCGAATAGAATGTGCCAGGGCCAGCATCGGCGATGGCGTTGTTTGGCGGGACGCTATCCAGCGGCGGAAAGGGAACGCGGAAGCCTGGCCTGGATGCGCCTCCGGAACGCATGCCGGTGAACATCACCATAACGGCAACGCCTCTTTGAAACCCCGGCGTGTTGTCCGCGAGCCGAAAGACGGGCCGCGTTGCGCCATAGCCGAAGACGCGCACGCCCGGCCATACATAGACGGTGCGGGTGAGCCGGTAGCGGCCCGGCGGCACGAAGACAATTCCTTCACGGACGCGGTTTTCAGCCTTGTCGACAGCGGCCTGTATGGCAGCGCTGTCGTCGGTTATTCCATCGCCGTGTACGCCAAATTCGGGGGCCGTTAGATAAACCGCTTTGGAGTCGTCCAGGCGGGCAGACAGGACGGATCCGGCGAAAGCGTCACAACGGACGCCCAGCAGCAGCATGGCGAGCGGCAGATTCCTGGTAAGCGTGTGCATGGCCGTTTCTTTGGTTGTATATCATGGCACGGCCTGGCGGGGCCGCATGATGTTGGCCGGATGCGCGCCCGCGGCTATGCGGGGGTGAGCGATCCGGCCGGCGGCGAAGGAATCGGGGAGGACTTGGGTGGTAACTTCGCGGCTGAGCCTTGGGTCATGGCAAGCGTTGATGGAGTTGCTCGCAGGTCTATGCTGGCGGTGAGGGTGGGATTCGGACCACGAGTCCCGCTTGAAATCGTGCAAGTTATTGAATCTAATAAACGGCAAAAACGTTTAAATCGTTCCTTCCGCCGAAGTGAGGTACACGGCGGGTACACGGCTCGACAATCCAGGGGGGAAATGTTTTGGCCTGGAGGCGCGTTGTGAACGCGCAAGGACCGGGATTATCGCCAGATCGCCCACAGGCTGAGCGGACGGCACGGGACGGTGCTCCAAGTCCTCCAGCGCCGTCCGAAGCCAACAGGGGCGCGCCTAGAACCAATAGCGGGGATTCCACGAGCGAGGCCGCGCCACAATTTCAGATGGTCCATCCGCAACGGAAACGGTGCCGATTCCACAAAAACATCCCCGCCGCCGTGCGTAACAAAGTCACCCGAGCCGCGCAAGAGCTAAAACGCGAACACCGCAAACTGTTCATGGCCGATCCGAAGTTGAAGGACCGGGCCGCGAGATTCCTACGGTCCTTGCTGCCGCCCAAGCCCCGGAAACGGGGACACCCGGGCTATGACAGCGTTACCAACGCCATTCGCTTGCGGAAGGAATACGCGCGCCAGTACCCAGGCGAAAGACCCCAGCTAATCTGGAGCCGGGTGTACCCGGAAGCCATCCCCGCTTACAGCGCATTGAACGAGACGGAACAAAAGGACGCGCGCGCGGATCTCAGGGAGCATGTGCGTGATCGCCTGAGAAAGCGGAGACGCCGCGCACGCGGTTGAAAGAGCGGGGAAAATTCACCGGCAAATTCTCCACCTCGGAATCCAAGAAAACGCGTGCCATGCTTACGGTGGTAAGACACATTAGTGTCAAACCCAAGGAGGCTATACAGCTATGGCGAGACGCGTCAAGACGCGCGAAGAGTTACAAGAGGAGCTCGATGATCTGAAGGCCGAGAACCAGGAATTGCAGGAGGAAAACGAGGAACTGCAAGGCCAGTTGGAGACCATCGCCGACATCGTTGCACCCGCGGACGAGGAGGAGGAAGAGTCAGAAGAGGACTAAGAGCAAGGCTAACGCCCGGCCATGTGAATCGACAAACTGGCCCCCCCGGCTAGGCCCAGGTCACAGACCGGGCGTTCTCGCTACCCGCGCGAGGAAGGTCCCTTTCAAGTTCCGTTTCGCCCCTACTCCTGAATCGTGATTAAGGCCCCGGTCTGGGTCTGAACACCCCCGATCTGAGCCACTACAGCCGCGTCTCCGTTCGCAACGCTTGGTACCGTCACATTGAACTGGTAAAGCCCCGCCCCAACAAGGCCAGCGTACGCCGGGGGTGCTACCACCACGCCCCCGATGGTGATTTGAACCGAATTCGCCAACACGGCTGGCGCGGTGACCAGTTGGGCCGAAGGAAGCCGCGGGTTTGTCGGGCCGAATCCGGTAGCAAATAGCAGTATGACTTCGCCAGGTTTCGCCGGTCGCGTCGTTACGCCAGCGATCAGGCCGGCCTTGCCCACGATAGTATAGTCCGCGTGAAGCGCCGCGACGTAACCACCTATCGTGAAAAACGCCGGCCCGAATTGCTGTTTCTGCGCTGGGAAGCTGTTGCTAGTCCCCTGCGCCGTCGTCACCTGGACCTGGACCGGCCCCACCTTTGCATCGTCTGGAGCCAGCACGTTGATTTGTGTGGGGCTTATGTACTCAACATAGGCCGGTAGACCGTCAAAGGTGACAGATACCCCGTCCAAGGATGTGGGCAGCAGCCCGTTGACGAAATCGCCAGCTTGCCACCCTCGCGCACTCTCGGATAGGTTTGTTCCGAAGATGGAAACCCAGGTGGCGGACGCGAAGGACGGCTGAAAGCTGGCACCGTTAGCTACGGCAGTAATGTTGACGGTAGGTTGCGGAGCTTGCACCGTAAGCGTTACACCCACAGATGCCGGACTCCCGGTTGCGCCCGAAGCGGTAATCTGCACACTCGCGGTATAGGTTCCAGGCGCCAGGGTTGCCGGATTGACCGAGACGGAGAGCGTAGCTGGGGCCGTGCCCGACGCGGACGAAAGCGCAACCCATGCGGCGCTTGCCGAAGCACTCCAAGCGGGCGTACCGCCGCCCGCGTTCGTGATCGAGATGCCTTGCGCGGCTGGAGCGGCGCCGCCCACGGTGTAGTTGAACGTAAGCGATCGGGGCGCGACCACCAAGGAAGGCGGGGCCGCCGCCACGGTTAGCGTTACGGCGATGGACACGGGACTATTGGACGCGCCCGCCGCCGAAATCTGCACGCTACTGGTATACGTCCCCGCAGCCAGGCCAGCGGGCGATAGAGATACCGCGAGGTTTGATGGCGCGGAAGCCGACAGGGCCAACCATGCCGCGGTTGCGGTAGCGCTCCACGTGAGCGTACCTCCGCCGCTATTGGTGACCTGAATCGACTGTGCTGGCGGAACTGTCCCGCCAATGGTGTAGGAGAATTGCAAGCTCGAAGGGCTGGCCGCAATCGCTGGGGCTTGAGCCGCCATGATGTTGATGGCATCACTCCCGGACGCCGTTTGCACGATGATTCTAACCAAGCCGCTCAGAATCGCCGGCAGGGGCGCTGAGATTGTCTGATCGCTCCACATAGAAATCGGCACTCGATATTCGGTTGAGGAGCCAACCGAAACAGCAAAGAGCGTGCAAGCGGAGCACTGCTGCTGCCCGAACCCCGAACCGCTAACGGTGACCGTCGATCCCGAATTCACGACCCATCCAGGCACACCCGGCAGGAGCGGGCGAACAGAGGAAATCAGGGGAGGGGATTTACAACGGGCCACCGAATAGTAGCCTAAAGGCTCGGTAAACGAACCGCAACTGACCGTGCCGAGTGATTGACTCGTTAGCTGAAACGCTCCTGTTCCAGAAACGAATTCGTCATAGAACACGGTATCAGTCGCCCCACCCGGCTGTAGTGCCACGGAACCCCAATCCACTTGAGTCAAGTCTGTCACATACTGGTCCGCTGCATTAGCCCACGCGAAGAACATCCCGCCGGATCGGGACAAATACGGATCTGTGGTGGGTGTCCCTCCAATCGACATCCAATCCGAGGTATTGGAAAGGAAGGAGAGAATAATTTGGCCGGTTTCAGGTGCTTCGTCGACATTTGCAATGCTGGGTTGAGGGTAGTTCTGGTTAGGAGATCCGGAACACGAAAGCGGAATTTGATCTGTGTGACAATACGGTAGAACTCGTGTTCGCGAGGAGTCTGTATAAGCAAAGCCGAGTGAGCCACTTGTTAGCGAGACAACACCGTCACTTGCATTCGGAAGAGTTATCGTCGGCAGCAACCATCTGTTAGTCCACGCACCACCGTTGCCGACAAGGGACAGTGCATCGACTCCTCGTAGGTCGTCGCCCCATTGATTCCATGTTCCCAAGTTCCATAGAAAAGGGCTGCCTGCGATCATCTCAGATGATTGTTTCCCCGCATCCGCAATGTAGGAGTAATTCGATGCATAAAATGATCCGAAGTTCGGCGTTGCGATCAAGATCAGTTTTCGTATTCTCGGGTTCGCGGGTGGTTGCAACGATTCATCGTCCTGCAATCCGGAGAGATACGCCCTAGCGATTAGACCGCCCATGCTGTGCGCTACAAGATCGAATTGGGAAACGGGGGTTCCATCTGCATAGTTAAGGTCGCTCATAAATGCAGCTAGTTCCACCCCCAAACTTTCAATGGGGATGTCAGGATACGAGCAGTTGTTAAAGAACGCTACGGATAGTTCCTCACTCTGAAGCTGATATGCAAGCTGCCCAAACGTGCCGACCGACGCCGGGATAGTGCTGTCGCTGGTAGTACACAGGGCTTGCCAGCCATTAAGAAGAATCACCGGAACCGTACCGGGCGGGGCAGACGGAGCTAGTTGCATGGGTTCGACCGTCATGTGGACGCTTCCAGTTCGAGCCGCTTCAGATGAATCGAGCGCGAATAACGTCACGGTGTATGCGCCCCTGGGTGTTGTCGGCGGCACGGTCAGACGGATGGATTTGCCGTCAGGCTGGACAGACGCTCTAATCGGGTACCGCACCTCGGGAACCGTCGTAACAGCCGTAATGAGCTTCAGTTGCGGCGCGGCGATGTCGGCTGATTCACCCGCCCGGAGCCGATATTCGGTTTGGTCTAGCATCATTGGCCTAACGGTGTTGAGCCTTTCCACTTCCGGGGCCTGGGCCATCGCGGAGGCGGCGCAGCACGTGAGGAGCGCAGCTATAGCGCAGATTTGACTAAATTTTGCCATCTTCAAACTGTGTTAATACCATGCGGACGCTGCAAGAACCGCAAGTACTTAACCAAAGAGAACAAAGAAAACCGGGTGTGACGCGCAGGCGCGCCGTTTTAAAGGACGGCATGCCCATGCCAACAATGCTTTCCTTTCGAAAACTGTATCGAAAAACGTGCGCCAAAACGTCAAACCGCATCGAAAACTGTCCGATAAAACATCTAACCGTTGAAAAAACGCGCAGAAATTCGTATGTTTGATGCATGGACGGTTTTTTTTCGACTGGTCAAGCTGCCCGTGAGTTGGCCGTTAGCCAAAGCCGCGTGCGCGCCCTGTGCGAAAGCGGCGCTGTGGAAGCCGAGAGCACGCCGGGCGGTCAATGGCGGATTCCTGCCGATGAACTGGAGAAATTGAAGCGCGATGGGTTGCCACTACTCGCGCGGCCGTTACCACAGGCGAGGAACGGGCGACCGCACCAGGGCCGCCCTGCTCTACTTGGCGCGCCTTCTGAGCGGGTGGTCTCCGCCGCTGAAGAGGTGGCCATCAAGGAGAGCCGTCTCAGGGAGCGCAGACTCGATCGTGAATTGGAAGAGACGGAAGAGTTTTTTCGAGAACGGCAGGACATGGAGGCACAGCGCCAAGCCGAGGAATGGGAAATCGAACAAGAGCGGCGGGCGAATGCCGAAGCCCAGCGTCTTCGAGAGGAGCGGGATAACCGCTTGCTTCAATATGCAATGAACTCCGTCCCCTCTGAAGCGCGCGGCGAGGTGGAACAGGAGATCCATGAGCACGTTCAAGCAGCGCTCGACAAGGTCCGTTTAGGGGAACCGCCCACGGTGGCACAGCGTGTTGTGGATGCGACCGTTGCGAAGGCGTTGAGACCGTGGAGGCGGAGCAAGGATATTGCGCGGGCCATCGAAGACGCTCGCCGGAACCTGCCATTTGAGATGAGAGGTTTCGGGTGGGAGCCGACCGGCTGGGAATCGCAGGCGTGCCAATCAGCGGCCAAGGCACTGGAAGCCGTGCGTCCCGATGCTTCCTACGGTGAAATGCGCGCCATTGCGCGCGAAGCTACCAAGAGCTTCATCGTCGCGTTTGAGGAGCATAAGGCCGCCGTTGCCAATGCCGACGCGGCGCAACGCGCCAAACAGGAAGCCGCTGAGCGTACTAGGCGAGACCGCGACAACCGGGAAAGACTTTTGCGATATCCACGGTTGCAGTTCCCCTACGGTATGCCCGACGCGGAGCAGCAGACCGCGATCACCGCCAGCCGGAGAGCGTTCGCCGCACTACCCGAGGGGTCGCCGGAACGGGACCTGGAAGCCGCCCGTGATCGGGCCATCAAGCCATACTTGGATGCCCAGACGCGGCGCAAACGGAAGGAACAACTGATAGCCACAAGCATGGACCAGATTCCGGCCTATGTGCGGAGGCTCGCGGAAGAATGGGACTTTGAGGGCAAGACGGCATGGACGCTGGATCAGGAGATACGAGAGCCGATTCGCAAGGCACTGGAAGAGATCCTGACAGGCGATGAAGACGCCGGAGCAGTTGGGATAACACTGCGAAGGCTAGTCCGGCGACAATTGGAGCTTGCCTGACAGGAGGAACGACATGCCCAGGAAAAAACTCGCATCGGCGCAAGAGTTCCAGGAAGTGAAATACCAAGAAGTGTTAGGTTATCGAGACGCATTGCTCAAGCCCGGTGCGCGCAAGGTCTTGAGGGGCAACATGCAGCGCTTGGTCGCTGACTTCGATGAATGCAAACGGTTGCTTGAGTTTCTCGGATCGCACACCCGCTCTGAAATTCGGACAGTCCTCACACCTGATGAGCGCTTAATTGCTCGGGCGTGCCGAGGCGTTCGCATTAGAGTAGACGACCTTCAGCGTTTAGCGCGATTGAACAGAGAGCGTGCAGACTTCCTATCCGGCAAGCGTGTGACGCCGCCCGAGGGCGCGGACCTCGCGGACTTACTAAGATTCTTGTCGCGCCTAGCGAACCCAGTGCAGCCGAAGGCGCGCACCTTAAAAGCTGAATTCATCGAGGCGTTTAACTACAGAGAAGAAGGCCAATCTAGCGGCAAGGTTGTTACCGCGGCGGAACTAGCTAAGAAGTTTATGCGCAACGCCTATAACAAAAACCAAGAGAGTACGATTCGGAGCATGCAGGCGGGCCTTCGTCGAGTAGAACGCGAACGCAAACGCAAACGCTCAAAAGGTTGAACGTTGCCCTGTCCTTGCGCAAGCGAACGCGAGAATCAACAATAAAAACGTTCGCGAACACGCAAATACTCCATTTTCACATTCATTGACTGCCTGGCCACTGCTGAGCCATTATGGCGGGGTGGAGGTGATTTTGTGGAGACACCGAAGCAACTTGTTAGGCGGGTTGACAGGCTCTATATCGATCTAGCGCGGATGTACGCCCGTCTTGGGCGAATACTCGGGGTTAGGCAAACGTCGGGCCGCCGCCGAGCGCGGTACCGACTCCTGAGACGCTCTCGGTAGAGGAGCGCGCCAATGCTGCCTGCGATCTCGAAGCTCCCTGGTGTCCTCGGGTGGTCGATTCTTCCTTGCGGGCCGGATAAGCGACCGATCATCGGTTCCTGGAAATCGTTCCAGACGAAACATCCGACCGAGCAAGAGATTTCAGCATGGCAGCGCTTGAAGCCGGCAACATGGGCTGTAATCACAGGCGCAATCTCCGGGCGCATCACTCTTGACTTCGATGGTGAAGACGGTCGTAGCACTATGGCGCGCCTTGGGATTGAACCGCATCGGAGTACGCCCTCCGGGGGCTTCCACTTGGATTTCGAGCACCCAGGGTGGAGAGTCCGCACGCAAAACAGCAAGTCGAAACGGGACTTGGGCGAGCGCTGGCCAGGCTTGGACATTCGGGCCGATGGCGGCTATGCGGTGTTTGCCGGGCGAACGCCTCGCGGCGAGTACCGATGGCTGCGAGAGCCGACACCCTATCCCCTTCATGTCTTGCCGCCAGATTTGCGCGAATTTCTGGGCTTGGCACACCCGCCCGCGTTATCAGGATCGCCCAACGGTACTAAGAGCGCGGCTGCTGCTGCCGGGCATCTCGACCTGGAACGCCTCGTCCGAATGGCACTCGACCGCGCGAACACTGAAGGCCGCAACAACGCGGGTATGTGGCTCGCGTGCCAGTTGCGAGATAACAGCTACTCCGAATTGGAAGCATGGTCTGTGATGCGGATGTATCGCGGGCGAGTCCCCGGCGTCAACGCCAAGGGAGAACACGAAGGCTATACCGAACAGGAAGTGCGCGCCACATTGCGGGGAGTCTACTCGCGGCCCGCACGCGACGCATGGAAACCCAAAACGGCTACGACTAAGCCGGAGGGGAGCAGAGCGACCGTGAAGATTGTGGAAGAACCCAAACTTCTAACCCAGCATTTCAGCGACTACGGCAATGCGCAGCGCGTCATCTTACTCCATGGCGCAGACCTCCGGTACTGCCATGCGTTTGTTAAGTGGCTGGTGTGGGACGGCACACGCTGGTCCGTCGATGATGGCGAGCGCTCCCGTGATCTCTCCCAACGCACTATGCTTGAATTCGCGCGGCAAGCCCTAGCAAGGAATCATGAGACAGCGGCGAAATTCGCGGCGGGTTGCCTCAATTCGCAAAGGATCTCAAACGCTCTCCGAGAGGCACAGCCCCACTCGGCGATCCGGCCCGACGAACTGGATACCCATCTAGACCTGTTGAACTGCGCAAACGGCACGCTGGACCTAAGAACCAGCCGTTTGTACCCGCACCGCCGCGAAGACTTCATCACGAAATTGGTACACCATAGTTACCAGCCCACCGCCGTGTGTCCGTTGTTTCTTGCCTTTCTGGAGCGTATCACCGCGAATCACCCGCATCTGACCGGATATTTGCAGCGGGCCTTCGGCTACAGCTTGACGGGTCACACCATCGAAAAGGCCGTGTTCCTGTTGCACGGTCGCGGCGACAACGGTAAGAGCACCCTCCTCACTGTGTTCCTGAAGCTGCTGGAAGAATACGCAGTCCTACTCCAGATCGACACCTTGATGGTCCGGCAGGAAAGCAATAACACCCAAGCGGACCTCGCGGACCTTCGCGGCGCCCGGTTCGTGATGACGAGCGAGACTGAGGAAGGTCAGCGACTTGCCGAAGGCAAGCTCAAGCGCATCACTCAGGGAATGGGGCGGATCAAGGCCACTCGAAAATATGAGAATCCCGTTGAGTTCCCAGAGTCACACAAGCTCTGGATCGACGCGAACCACCTGCCCGTCGTGCACGGAACAGACAACGCGATTTGGAACAGGCTGCACCCGGTCCCCTTCGATGTGACGATTCCGAAGGTGGACCAGGACCGGGAATTGCCGGCGAAGCTGGCTGCCGAAGCAGAAGGTATTCTCGCGTGGGCCGTTACGGGTGCCGCTCGCTGGTACGCCGATGGCCTTGGAAAGCCTACGGATGTGGAACAGGCGGGCCAGGTATGGCGCACTCAGTCAGACCAGATTGGCCGCTTCATCCAAGAGGATTGCATCACGGGCGAGCAGGTTCAAGCCAAGGCACGGCAACTGTACGCCGCTTACAAGAGCTGGGCTGAAGATGCTGGCGAGCGACCCCAGACGGAAAGGGCTTTCGGGGAACGCCTCGCAGAGAAATACCAACGGAAGAGGGAAGCAACCTGCAATG
This sequence comes from Bryobacterales bacterium, assembly GCA_003166475.1. GTDB lineage: Bacteria > Acidobacteriota > Terriglobia > Bryobacterales > Bryobacteraceae > Bog-159. The sequence goes on from PMVV01000099.1 coordinate 26,001, forward strand.
TTTATTTGGGCGTGGGCTTGCGGTATCAGCCCAGCGGCGATGTAGGGTTGTAGGGTCATGGAGTCATTCTTCCAAAACTTCCCCCGCCCGCTTATATGGGGACTTTTTGAAGAATTCCTCCACGACCCTACATCGCTGCATGGAATTCCTTGGCGAATGTTTATCGCGGAGTGACCTTCAGAGGGGACGCAAAGAAGTGGCGCGGTTCAAGACCAGTTTCGAAGAGAAGGCCGAATGGATGCGAAATCGCTTCGCTCCGGCTTCGGCTTCCTTGCCGATATCCGGGATATCGGGTTTCACCGAACGGCATTACGCCATTGCGGAGATCGCCGGATTGTGGAACCTCAGTTCGGACGCGGTACGAAAGCTCTTTCAGGATGAGCCAGGCGTCTTGGTGCTCGGTGGCCAGGGCGCGCCGCACAAGCGCCGATACACCACGGTGCGCGTTCCGGAATCTGTTCTCCAGCGGGTCCACCGGAGAATGACCAAGGTCTGATCGGCTTGACATTCGGGGGTTTGTGCCACAAACTAAACAGCATGAAGGCGAAACC
>PMVV01000029.1 GCA_003166475.1 Bryobacterales bacterium
CCGACGGCGGTGTTGCCGCTGCTGGTCGTGTTCTGCGCCGCGAGCGCCGATTTGCCGACCGCAATGCTGGTCGTGTCCTTGTCGGGAAGCGCAAGAATGCTCGTGCCGTTGATCTGGAACGCGCCCGCACTCGTGTTGCTGCCATTGGTGAGATCGAAATTGCCGCTGTTGTCGAACGCCGCGCTTTCGACCCCGCCGGTCGTGACGAACAGATAATCGGACGTGCCGGCCTGATAGAGGCCGCTGGTGGTGTCCTCGTTGAAGGTGAGTGACGGCGCCGCCGCCGATCCCGCCGCCAGTTCGACGGTCAGGCCGCTGCCCGCCGTGCCGATAGTGCCCGTAAGATCCGTTGAAAAGGACGCAAAGGATGTGCCGTTGCAATATTCGATGATGCCGCCGGTGTATTCCAGCATGCCGGCAGTGGTCGAACTGCACGTCGGAGCGGCTCCGGTGTCATCGACGCTCCCGATGATCAACGCTTCGGGGACAAAGGTGCTGCCGGTTCCACACGTGTAAATGCCGTCGTCGTAGGCCTGCTGCACCATCTGCGTGCCGTCGGGCTCGGTCACGCCCCCGCAAGCATTGCCGCCGCCCACGGGAGCGTTATTGGCCGCAGCGTAAGGTGCCTGGCAGAGGAGGATCGCCGCCAGAACAGGCGGGGCGACTCTAAGTGCTGGCCGGTACGTCAATCTGGACATCGAGAGGTGCTAAAGCCGAGTGTTTGAGGAGGTGCGCGCGCCCGGCCCATTGCCGATGCCCGCAATCAGGAGTGTGGTATTGAAACCTTACTCCAAACGGTCGTATCGGTCGAGATCGTACGCGCTAGAGCCTCACCTACAGAATCTCTTGACACGAAACGCTGGTAAGGTGAGCATCGGCTCGTCCAGTAAAACTCAGAGATCGGAGAACACCCCATGAGTATGAAAACAGCTCTGCTGACGGCTGCTGCCGTTCTTTCTCTTGGCGTCGGCGTTGCCGTTGCCGAACCGGTGCACGACTGGCGTGATCTCGATGCCGTTCATACGCATGTCCAGGAAGCCATTCATGAAATGGCAGATGCCTCCGCTAGAAACCACTACGATATGGATGGTCATGCCAAGAAGGCCGAAGACCTTTTGAAGCGGGCGGAAAGAGAGCTGCATCGAGCCATCGATTCGGCGAAGAACGCCGAGTAAGACAGCCGAGCGTCAGGCAATTTCGGCGTTGAGCGCGGAGGCGCCGAAGGCGGTATTGTAGGCAGCGCTTCCGTTGCTTTCGAGCGCCTCATAGTCGATGGTGTTGGCGGTGAGCGCCGAATCGCCGACGGCGACATTGCCGCCGAGATTGCCTGCACTGTTGCCCCGTCAGGGGATTGGCGGAGGTACCTTGCATCGCTTCATAGCCGCTGGAGTCATCGCTCTCGCTGCCCTCAAAGCCTATAACCTTCGTCAACTGTGCCTGGACAAGCGCCGAAAGATTGACACCGAAGTGAGCGGGCTTATATGCTGCCTTGAAATCGTTGCGACCATCCAGTTACAAGGAAATACAGCATGTCGGGTCATAAGGGTGCGGGTCATGCCATTGGCTTTCTCTGGTGCGTTATCCTCGCCATCGGCTTATTTATATCGACGACCGCCGATGCTTCAGCGGAGGACTCGATGAGTGTACCACCCCCTTTTGTGATGGCTCTTTACATGCACTGTTATGTTCTCGGTGCGCAAAACCCATCCGACCCACGAGTACGCAATCCCACAGCGCTTGATAATCTTCAAAACTGGCCGCCAATAGCTGAAGAAAGCGAATGGTTCAACGCCAGCGATGCGGCGATGGCGGCCTCCGGCGCCAGTGCCACCAAAAACGATTTCGAAAAGGCCGAGACGGCAGGTGTCAATGCCTTTACGATGTTGCTTGGCCCTCACATGCTGCCAAGCAGCGCCTATTCGAATGCGCTGAACCTGTTGGCTTCGGTCGCGCAACACCAAAAGGTTAAACTTATTCCGGGCGTTTGGACGGATTGGTGGGACGGACAGGATTACAAGCTTTTTGGGCAGCATGTGAAGGCGTTCCTGGACGCTCACCCCGGCGCTTTCCAGTCGCGTGACGGCAAGCCGATGTTTGCCCTTGAGTTCGACAATTTATCAAAGCACTTGTCATCGAGCGATCAGGCACTCCTGTCAGCGCGGGTCCAGGAGTTTCTTGCGCCCTGGGGCGGCCTCGCCGGGACATATACGATCATGTATGTTCCGTGGGATGTGAAACAAGGCCTCGAAGTTCCCTTGTTGGCCAAAGCGAACGCCTTGAGTATTTGGACCCCGCAAGACGATTGGTCTGCACTTCACTCACATATTGTAGTCGATCTGGCTAACTCGCTTCATAAGAAGGTTGCTTGGCCTGTCTCGCCATCGTTCTACCAGCGCCGCGCTGGTGGGGGGCCCATGGAGTATGGCAACGGTTTTGGAGTGGCGAAATACATCGATGCATGGCTGAAAGTCTTGGATGTTCGTCCGGAATTCGTCGATATTCAAACTTGGAATGATTTCAGCGAGGGCACCGCGATTCGCCCGACGAACGCAACTGACGAGACGTTACTGGATTTGACAAAATACTTGCATCAATGGGTTGAGCGTGGATCTCAACCGCCGATCACTATGGAGCAACTCATGCTCTTCCATCCGAAGCAACTGGTTAAGGCGTCTCTTGACGATCCGACAGCCCTCGTTACAAATGCCGCATGGCGTCACAAGACGCCAACTGTCGACTATTTGGACTTGGTTACCTTCCTGAAAGAGGACGCCGTTGTTCGCGTAACCCTTGGAAAAGCGCAGTGGCAGGAGACCGTTCCAGCAGGCTTTCATGAGTGGATAATCTATGCGCCACAACCAACGTCGCCACAAAGGCCGGGAGAGGTCATCGCAGGACCCGACTCATATCCGGCCAAGACGCCAATGAGGTCAGTTACGCTGGCGCAGCCCTTCTCCGAAGGGACGCCACAGGTCCAAGTGGAAAGGCGAGGTAGAGTTCTTCCGCTGACGAGCAAAGCGCCTTATCTTGCTCGGGGCCAATTCCAGGACTTTACGGTTATCGGCGATACAGTGTCATGGATCACGGATCTGCCCTCCACAAAGCTCGTGATTCCTGGCCTTCGTCCATAAACGAGCCGTTGCTGCCGTTTCGGTAGGTTGCAATTTCCGCGCAGGCCCTTGGGAAAACCGCTGTCGAGCGCGTGAATCCCCACCCCACGCAACCCATTGATGCATCACGAGTGTTTCACCAAGCTTCTTGCATATCTGTGCACACCCAGCGGCCCGCTTCTCCTTGCAAACTCGTGCGCAGCCGACCCGCCAGCAACCTGCAAATCCATGCACACAAAAGCTGTATTGAGGGGTCTGATCTGTTCATTCTCCCATCTGAAAATAGTCCGCTTTCATCTCGAACCGCAACTCCGGCCAGCGCTCGCGCATGTGCAAAAGCGCGGTCCGGAGCGACCAGGCTTCGGAGAGGAAGTGGAACGCAACGACCGCGCCCACGCGCCGCGCCTCGCCCGCATTCGGCGACTGAGACGTCCAGCCGAATCGCCAGGATAGTCTCTAGTCTAGACTAGCGCTCGATGACTTTAATATGGTCCTTGAAGTGCCCTTAGAAAAATGGCCGACGGTTCCGGGGCAAGCCAGGACAGGCTTTTGTGTGCGAGTCGCAAATGTGTCCCCGTCTCTCTTATTCTCCAACTTGTACTTTTACTGGAACCCCAATGATCTTTAGAAAACTTATCGCACCCGAGTTGCCCTGCTCGGCTGCCCGACGCAGCAATTTCATGGCCAAGGCATTATCTCGCGGCACTCCAATTCCAACATAGTAGGCCTGACCAAGAAAATCTGAGTATGTTTACCACGACAGCAAGGCACACGTCGGGGTTGGTTTGAGGGGTCGCGCTGGATGAGTTTTTGCGTGCCGGCGGTCAGAGGGGTGTAGCGAGTCCGGGACTAAGAGTGGGCAATCCAAATTCAAGGTGACGGTTCGA
>PMVV01000009.1:0-19884 GCA_003166475.1 Bryobacterales bacterium
TTCGGCGGCACGTTCGGCGGGCCCATCAAGAAGAATAAGACCTTCTTCTTCGCCTCCGTGGAGGACCGCCAGATCGTGCAAGGCATTCCGTCCGACGTTGTACCGGTGCCGACTCAGGCGGAAAGGAACGGCGATTTTTCGGCGGGCACGCCCTTCAATACCTTGCCCTGTAGCCAGGGTTACCCATGTTTGAACGATGCCTATTTGGCGAATGCTTTGAATCAGCGGCCGGGCTGCGCGACAGCCGTCGCGGCGGAGGGCGGCGCTCCCATCGCCCCCCTTACCCCTTGGGGGGCCATCTTCCCCAACAACCAGATACCCACGCAGTGCTTCGACGCCACCGCCGCGGCCCTGATGAATCGCTATGTGCCCCTGCCCAATAGCGGCACCAGTAACTACCAGGCGTCGCCCAAGCAATCGGAAAAGGGGATTCAATCCACTTTTCGCCTCGACCAGCATCTCGGCGACCACCACCAGTTGAGCTTCTATTACTACTTCGATAACGACACGCAGACGCAGCCCTTTTCCACGTTCGAAGGCGGGGGCGCCAATCTGCCGGGATTCGGAGCGATCTACGGCACGCGCGACCAGCAGTTCAACCTGAGCGAGACCTGGACGGCCACACCCACGCTGGTCAACGAAGCGCGCTTCACTTACTTCCGCGAAGGGCAGCTTAACTACGACCATCCACAGAATGCGCAACTGGTGCAGAACGTTTGCGGGGCGGCCGTACCGGCGAGCACTTGCTTCTCGGATCCCGCCAATCCGCAGTATGGAATCACGCCGAATCTGGGAGCGAATCACGAAGGCGTGCCCTACATCAGCGTCTCCGGCGGATTCTCCATCGGCAACAACTTCGAGGGCGAACTGCCGCAGATCGGCAACAGCTTTCAGTGGTCCGACAGCTTGAGCAAAGTGCTGGGCGCACACAGCCTGAAATTCGGCGTAGACGCGCGCCGCATGCGCTTCGACCAGACGCTTTACTACGACGTCAACGGCTATTACACGGTCACCGGCGGCAACAACGATGTGGCCTATAACGATTATTACCCGGACTACCTGTTGGGCATGCCCAACAATTACACGCAAGGATCGGCGCAGCACGAGAATGTGCGCAGCACGGCGCTCTACCTGTTCGCGCAGGATAGTTGGAAGCTGCGATCCAACCTGACGCTCAACTATGGCTTGCGCTGGGAACTGGATACGCCGCTCACCGACATCGGCGAGCACGTGCAGACGTTTCGTCCAGGCCAGGTAACGAGCGTGTATCCCTGCCAGCTTGCGGCGAACAATCCGCTGGTCCAGCAGTTCGGCTCCACCGATTGCAGCGAGACGGGACCCGCCAATGCCGTCTTCCCGCTCGGCCTGGTGTTTCCCGGCGACGCGGGCGTGCCGGCCGGCATGACCAAGACTTACTACAAGGCTTTCGCGCCGCGTATTGGCCTGGCATGGAGCCCGCCGGCGGGGTCGGGCTTTTGGCGCAGATTGGCGGGTGGGCCGGGAAAAACCAGCATCCGCGCCGGTTTCGGTCTTTTCTACAATCCCATCGAGCAACTGGTGCTGGAGCAGTTCAACGCCGAACCGCCCTTCGGCGGCAGCACCAGCCTGGCGGATCCTATGTTCAATACCCCATTCGTAGGCCAGGATGGCACGGTCACGCCGAACCCTTTCAACGGTATCCTGAACCCGGTGCGCGGCCAGCCGGTGGATTGGTCGTCCTACCGGCCGATTCTGTTGTATGGCCAGTTCCAGCCGAATATGCGGACGCAGTATTCCGAACAGTACAACTTCACCGTCCAGCGCGAGCTTTCCGGCGACGTGCTTTTCCAGATCGGCTATGTGGGCACGGAGGCGCACCGCTTGCTGGCCACCTACGACTTGAACTACGGCAACGCGCAGACGTGCCTGGATCTGAACGCGATCTCCGGGCTAGCTGGCGATTCGTCGCTGGCCTGCGGTCCTTTCAGTGCGGACAACGCATACACCATCGCGGCCGGTGAACTTCCCACCGGATTCACGCTGCACCTGCCTTACGGCCCGCAGGCGACCGTGACCGGGCCGAATCCCAATCCCATTACACTGGTCGGGCTGCGCAAGTACTCTTCGCCGAACTGCAATCCGCTGACGGGCGCGGGCTGCCCGCCCGACGGCGTGCCGGTGTTTTCGAGCATTTTCACCGAAAACACCGTGGCCAATTCGAATTACAACTCGCTGCAAGTGAGCGCCGAAAAACGCTTTTCGCATGGTCTGCAGTTCCAGGCGGCTTACACTTTCAGCAAGTCGATAGACGATGCCTCCAGCTTCGAAAACGTGCTGAATCCGCTGAATTTCAGGGACAGCCGCGCGCTGTCGCTATTCGACGCCCGCAACCGGCTGGTGTTCAGTTACGTTTACCAGTTCCCGCATAGGGACATCCATGGCTGGGCCGGCGGACTCCTGAACGGCTGGCAAAGTTCCGGCATCGTCACGTTTCAGAGCGGGTTTCCGGTGCCGATCACCTCGTCCTCCGACCTGGAGTTGATGGACAGCTCATTTTTCGCCTTCCCCGGGGAACCCAACCAGGTGGCTCCACTCCAAAGGTTGAATCCGCGGGGCCCGGGGAATTTAGCCTTCAATCCGGGAGATTTCCAACAGCCCACCCAGGAGGGCATTATCGGCGATTCGCCGCGCTCGGTTTGCTGCGGACCGGGGATCGACAACGTGGATTTCAGCCTGATGAAGGACACCGTCTGGAAAGAACGCTACAAGCTGGAATTCCGCGCGGAGTTCTTCAACATCGCCAATCATGCGCAATTCAGCAAGGTGGACGGCAACATCTCCGACGGCGGGACCTTCGGCAGGGTGCTCCAGACGCGCGATCCGAGGTTGGTGCAGTTCGGGCTAAAGCTGATCTTCTAGGGGGGGAAGCGATGCGAACTTTGACAGGCATTTTTGGCATTCTTACGACCGTCCCGCTGGCCGGGGCGGCGCTCAACACCAGTCCGACCAAGGGCCCGGATCTGTACCTGCGATACTGCGCCGTCTGTCACGGCAAAGATGGCAAGGGCGCCGGTCCGGCGGCGGCGGCCCTGAAAGCCGTCCCCACGGATCTGACCCAGCTTTCCAAGAGAAGCGGCGGCAAGTTCCCCGTCGGCGCGATTCGCCAACTGCTGGGCGGCGGCTCGTCCACGCCCGCGCACGGGTCGGCAGAGATGCCTATGTGGGGACCGGCCTTCCGGGCCATGAGCCCCGATGAGAACATGGCGAAGCTGCGCGTGGATAATTTGCTGCGGTATTTGGAGTCGATCCAGCAGAAGTGATCGCGGGCCCGCATTTGCAGCTTAGCCGCAACCTGCCCCACAGAGGCAGGCGCCGAAAGCTTCCATGGCGCCGGCGTCTAATCCTGATATGCTGGGCAACGTATGCGCTTTCGACGGTTCATACACGTGCCTTTGCTGTGGAGTGCGCTCGTCTTTCCGCTCCTGGCAAACGATCCGACCGGTACCATCACCGGCACGGTGACAGATACCAGTGGGGGTATCGTCCCCAAAGCGCGGGTGACGTTAACCAGCTTAACGACCAATGCCGCCCGCGGCGCGGCGACCAATGACGACGGCGATTTCACCATCGCCCTGCTGCCTCCCGGACACTACCGGGTGGCGGTGGAGAAGGACGGCTTTCGCAGAGCCGTTCTGGGCGATGTCGGGCTGGACGTGGATCAGACCGCGCGCGTCGATTTTACGCTGCAAGTCGGCATCCTCACCGAGGAAGTGAAAGTCAACGACACGCCGCCGATTATTCAAACCGACACCTCGACCTTGGGACAGGTGATCAATGGCCGCATGGTGCATGAGTTGCCCCTGAACGAGCGCAATTTCCTGGCGTTCGCGATGCTGGCGCCGGGCAGCCAGTCGCCGGCCGAGGGATCTCAGAATTCCACGCAGGGCGGCGCGGTGAGCGTCAACGGCGCGCGGGAGCAGTCCAACAACTTCCTGCTGGAGGGCGTGGACAATAACGACCCGTACATCAATCAATACGTCGCGCTGCCGTCGATTGACGCCGTGCAGGAGTTCAAGGTGCAGTCCACCGACTACTCGGCGGAATTCGGGCGCAGCGGGGGCGCGCAGGTCAACGTCATCCTGAAGAGCGGCTCCAACCAGTTCCACGGCGGGCTTTTCGAGTTCCTGCGCAACCGCAACCTGGACGCCAAGAATTTCTTCGATCAGCCTTATTGCACGGCTGCTTCGCTGCCGGGCACCTGCGGCCCGATCCCCAGCCTCGACCGCGACCAGTTTGGAGGAACCTTCGGCGGTCCCATTCGCAAGGATAAGACGTTCTTCTTCGTTTCGTACGAGAGTCTGCGCCTGCGGCAGGCAACCACGCGCGAGGCCACGGTGCCCTCGCAAACGCAGTTGTCGCAGATCGAGGGATTGTTGTCCGGCGTTGGGATTCCCTTGAATCCGGCCGGGCAGGCGATCCTCAATTTGTATCCCGCGGCCAATGTGGGTTCCGATCCGGCGAATTCGAACACGTTTGTTTCGGCGCCTGTAATTCGGAACACGGAGAACATGGGTCTGATCAAAGTCGACCACCACGCGGGGCCTAACGACACTCTGTCGGCGCACTGGGCAATCTTCGATCAGAACCGTTTCAATCCCTTCGATCCGGTGTATTCGTTCACCAACCTGCCTGGCTACGGCAGTTTCACGCTCAACGACGGCCAGAACGGCGGGCTGAGTTGGACGCATGTGTTTACCTCGGCCGCCATCAACGAGTTTCGGCTGGGCTTTAACCGCATGCGGGCGGGTGCATTGCAGCAAAGCTCCGGCCAGAATCTGAGCGCGAAGCTGGGCTTTCCGGACGTCCTGACCAACCCTGTGGACCTGGGATACCCAGAGGTGAATCTGCTGGGATTCGACGGGATCGGCGAGCCGCTCAACTATCCGCAAGACCGCCACGATACGACGGTACATCTCTCCGACAACCTGTCCTGGATCAAGGGGCGCAATCAGTTCAAGTTCGGAGCGGATATTCGCGACATACAGATCGACAATTACCTCGACTTCGTGGCGCGCGGCGATTTCTTCTTCGAGGCTGGCACGGAAGCCGGCAGGGCCGGAACCCCTCTGGATGCGCTGGCCCAGTTGGCGGTGGGCATTCCCGATTATGCGGTGGGGGTGACGGGCAATACGTACAACACCGTGCGCAGCAAGGGCATGAACTTCTATATCCAGGACGATATCCACGTGGTGCCGCGCTTATTGCTGAACGTGGGCATGCGGTATGAGTACAACAGCCCCGGATTGGAGGATCACAATCGCTTCAGCGTTCCCGATCTCAGCGCCAATTCCGCGACGTGCACGCCGGTTCCCGACTGCCAGTTCATCCTGGCCGGCACCGACGGAGTTCCGCGCGCCACTTACAATCCGACGCGCACGGATTTCGCTCCGCGCATCGGGATCGCCTGGCGGCCCATGAAGACCGAGCGCTGGGTGGTGCGCGCCGCTTACGGCGTGTTTTACGACGTGGGCATTTTCAATATCAACGTCTTTCCGCGCTTCAACCCGCCCTTCTACGATTTGGCGTATTACGCCAACAGCGGCACGGACACGATCCAGAACATTCTCAGCCAACCGGCCACGGCGATCGTGGAGCCCAACATGATCGCGCGCAACCTGCGTGACGCCTACATGCAGCAATGGAACGTGGACCTGCAGTATGAAATCAAGCCCTACTGGATGGTGGATCTGGCATACGTGGGATCCAAGGGCACGCACCTGGCCGACGTGCGCGACCTCAATCAGACGAACCCCGCCACCGGCCTGGCGCCGTATCCGCAGTTCTCCTCCATCCTTTACGTGGAGTCGGCCGCCGCCAGTTCGTACAACTCCCTGCAGTTCCGCTCAGAGAGACGCGTGGCCCAAGGGCTCACCTTCCTGACAGCGTACACTTTCTCGAAATCGATTGACGACGTCTCGGCCGTGTTCGGAGGCAGTGTGGGCTCGGGCCTGCCGCAGAACTCCTACGACCCGCAGGCCGACCGCGCGCTTTCCGATTTCAACGCCAAGCACCGCCTGGTGATCAGTACCGTCTACGACCTGCCGTTCGGCCGCCAGTGGATCAAGCAACCGGGCTGGCGCAAGAGCTTGTTAGGCAACTGGCAGGCGGCTGGAATCCTGACGGCGCAGAGTGGGTCTCCCTTTACGGTGAACCTGCCTTCTTCGCAAAGCGGGTCCGCCATCGCCGCATTTGGCAACCCATACCGGCCGGATTTGATCTCAAACCCAGACCTGCCCGGTCCCGTGATGGCGAACCCCAACCCCGCCTGCCACACCACCATCTCGAAAGGGGGACTGGCCCCTGACTCGGTCGACGAGCCTGGGAGCTGGTTCAATACCTGCGCTTTCGTGCAGCCGCCGGCCGGACAGTTTGGCAATGCCGGACGCAATATCCTGACCGGGCCGGCCCTCGCGAACGTGGATTTCTCGGTGTACAAGAACATCATGCTGCGCACCGAGAGTCATCGTCTGCAGCTCCGCGCCGAGGTGTTCAATCTCTTCAACCATCCGAACTTGGATCTGCCGAACCACGTGTTCGAGAGTCCGAATTTTGGACAGGTGATGTCGGAGAACGCTTACGGCGGTAAGCCGCCGCGGCAGATTCAGATGGGAATCAAGTATATTTTCTGAAGGGGACCCAGTTGCAGGAGGTTTGGTAGCGCTAACGGGAATCGAATGGGTTAAGCGACAGTCCAGCCTGGTCCGGCTCAGTCTAAGCCGTTTCGTTTCAGTGCCGTCTGTCCTCCCCCGGCTTCAGAAATCTCTGCATGAAACTCTTTGGTGTGATCGCGGTGTGACCGCGCACGTCTTTTCGTACACCGGTGCCGGGCCGGAGGTGTGGTGATGGAACGGGCCGGCGCGATCCTCCGCAGGGACCATCCCGGCTTGCTGGCTTCCAAGCAGAAACTCCGTAGGCTGGAAGCCGTTGAATGCGTGCGCATGAAGCGAGATTCCGCCAGCCAGCACCTCGGCTTCGCCTCCCGCCCTTTCATCCTTTGTGGCCTGCCCGTTAAGAAACCCGCGGCGGGCATTTTGCTCCATGAACGCCGTAACGGACAATTTCTCCTTCAGGTAACCGGTCATCCGAGCTATGGCTTGCCGTGGGGTCAGGACCGCTTGGTTCCGATCTTCCTGGCCACGCTCGCGATCCGCCAGCAAAACCAGACGATCTTCTTCCCGAGTGCTGCAGAGATGCTCGACAATTTTGGCATGCAGCAGGGCGGCTCCCAATATCGGCGGCTTATCAGCGGGTTTGAAAGAATCTTTGGCGCCACAATCTTCTTCGGCTCCGATACGCAGCGCGAGAAGGCTGCGGTCATTCACCAAGCCCGGTTCAACTTCATGAAGGAGGCACGGATCTGGTACTCGCGCAACCCGGCACAACAAGGGCTGCCCGGTGACTGCCAAAACCTGGTTGTGTTGAGCGAAGAATTCTATCGGGAGATTCAGAGCCACCCCATTCCGGCTGACCTGGAGGCTATCAAGGCCCTCTCCTCGTCGCCCGCGGTGCTCGACCTGTTTATGTGGCTGTCCTACCGGTGCTTCACGGCGAAGGGGGAGGAGCGCGTGCCGCTGTTTGGGAACCTCGGTTTAGTGAACCAGTTGGGGAGCGCCGAGTATGTTCGCCCCAGAAAGTTCCGGGAACGGTTGGAACGGCGGTTGGATCTGATACGGACGATGTGGCCGGAATGCCCTGCGCGGATCGCTGCGGACGGCCAGGCGATCCTGATCCACCGGGCGCAGGCCATTCGGCCCCAGGAGAAGATCCATGTTTGAGCCTGAGGCCGAAGGGAGCTGTGTGTCATTGCGCGGCGGACCGCAATTGCTCGAATTGCCGAGGCGTAGCGGGCGACTTGGGGCCGACGCGGGTAACGGGGAGTGCAGTACCGGCGGCGTTCAACCGACACGTGGCAATGTACCCCCGAAAACGCATAGGCGGGTGGAGAAAATCGGCGAGTTTGCAACGGACGGACACCATTCGACAGTGTGTTATGCGATTCGTCGGATCGAAGCTTCGCGCGATGGACGCCGAGGCGGACAGACTGTTGAAGGCTTAAGCAGAGGAAATTCAAATCAGGTCCGGCAAGTGATTCGATTGGGAGAATTCGTTCTGTTCGGCCAGCCGGCCGCGGTACAGTTGGTGCGGACCATGGCCATAACGGAAGATCTTGTGAACGCTGGCCGGCCGCCTGGCCAGCCGCCCGAGATCCACAAGGCCTCAACAGGGAGATCGTGGAGTTGCCGGTGAAACCTCGGTGCTAAAACGCAAAGCAGAAGGCGGCCCACAACGGGGAACGGATATTAGATAATGAGGGTGTACCCCTATGGAGCGTATGATCGAAATTGGCGGTCTAAGCGACGAACTGCTCAATAGACTTGACGAACGAGCCAGCCAGGTTGGAGTGGACAGGGGCTCGTACGTTCGCCACCTGATCGAGCGGGCCGTCGCCCCACCGAGTTCGGCCGCTTCCCTGGCCGAACTCTTGGGCCCAGTCCATGATTACACCGATGCGCATGGCTTGTCGGAGGAGGAGATCGAGCAGTTCTTTACCGAGCAGTTAACAGACTCTCGCCGAGGACGCCGTAGAGTCGACGAAAGTGGCAGACACACCCACTAGGCCTCGCTGTGTTTTCGATTGCGTCGTGCTCCTTCAGGCCGCCGTTTCGCGCCGGGGCCCTGCTTTCGCGCTGTTGACGCAGGTTGAGGTCGGTCGGCTGGAATTACTCATCTCCGACTCGGCCATCGCCGAACTGCGCGAAGTGCTGGTTCGTCCAGCCGTCCAGCGGAAGTTTCCCGTTTTGACGGCTGATGTCGTGGAGGCTTTTGTAGGCAAGCTCATGGCGATCGCCACTCTGATCCAACCTGTTCCGGCTGTTTTTCGCCTCCCGCGGGACGCTGACGATGAGTTGTACATCAACCTGGCTCTGGCCGGCAATGCACACTATCTCATTACACGAGATCGAGATCTGCTGGACCTCGCCGCACAAGCGACGCGCGAAGCCCAGTACCTCCGCCGGCTGCGTCCTGAATTGAGGATTCTGGATCCAGTTGCGCTGCTGCGAGAGCTCTCCGCCGAGTCTCTATGAGTGCCCGACGAGAATTTGGTTTCGCGGCGGTATCCGCCCCCCAGCGGGAATTCAGTCCGGCAGGGATCGCCAACTCGACGGCGGCCCCAAGGTGAAAGGCGGACGACGGACGGCAGAAGTGCCGCGAGCGTGCGCTCGCGGAATTGGGTTATGCGGTGCGCTCGCCCGACTGATCGCTTTCCATGAGGCCGTGAGAGCGGGAGACGGGACTCGAACCCGCGACGTCCAGCTTGGGAAAACGGATTTCGATTGTAAATAGAGGAGTTAGGCGTTCAAGGCGCTCTTTTCTGGTCAGGAAAGTCTTCTGTTTTCAATGGTGGGCTTTGAGGAGCCGTCTTATTGAGGTCAACAAGGTAACCAATCCGGCAGAGACTTCGGAACGGGCCGGACGTGAAGGCTATTCACGAATTCTCGGTTAACAGCCAACAAGAGAATGACTGGCAGCGATGTGAATGATTGAGCAGAGTTGTCCAGGGAAAAGCAGCTTCTCGCAAATGCTCGGACCCGCCATTACCGGAGAACCGGCCTCCACTGCCAACGACTTTGCAGCAGCGTCCCTATACAAATCCCTACACTGGCTCGGCGATCATGCCTGCGAAAAGACCGCGAGTTTACACGCCGAGATTTGGTCTCCGGTTGATCATGCCACGCTATGCGATTCCGCTTGGGATGGCTCGCCGCAAGGCAAAGATTTGCCCGCCCGGCACCGTGTTCGACCGGCAACACGAAATATTCGCCCGGAGCTATCGCGATCAACCGTAGTGGGTTCAAGGAACTCGAAGTAGCGCCATTAGCTCCGATCACCTGGTCCCGTACCAAGATGACGAGGAGCGGATTTGGAGATATTGTTCGTCAAACCGCCGGGGGCCTACCGCGCATCCTGCGTGTTTGGCGCTTCCCGCACTCCCGCCGATTCGCTGGCAATCTTCAATCACTTCGTCGCATAATCACTATTTGGCGGGTAAAGCCCCGCCGGAGAGAGCGAATTGGAACACATTGAGATCGAATATAACCGGAATCTGAAGCCGCTTGAGGCGTTGCTGTCACGCGTCAGGCAGCCGGGTGACTTCTTTGTCTCGGGTACGGTGGAGATGCCGATGCCGAGAATGGAGGTCGAGGGCGCCGGAGTGCTTTCGTTTCCCGTGCCCGGCGCGCAGATCGCCGCGATTGTGGGCAAGGCGGAGCGGGCGCCTTACGGCAGGGGCCGCGACACGATCGTCGATACCTCGGTACGAAACGTGTGGCAGATCGCACCTGGCAAGATCAAGATTGGCGGGAAATCATGGGCGGCAAACTTCGAGGCCATCCTTTCGAAGGTGAGGGCGGGCCTGGGTTGTGGCGACGCAATGGTCTCCGCTGAACTCTACAAGTTGCTGGTCTACGACCGTGGCGGCTTTTTTCTGGCGCACCGGGATACCGAGAAACGCGCCGGCATGTTCGGCACTTTGGTCGTGACGCTGCCTTCGGCGTACCGCGGCGGCGAACTGCGGATCCGGCATTCGAGCCGCGAAGTCACGGTCGAAACCAACACCCTCGACCCCTCCGAACTTTCCTACACTGCGTTCTATGCCGACTGCGAACACGAGGTTCTGCCCGTGCGGGAAGGGAATCGCCTTTGCCTGGTTTACAACCTCATCCAGAAACGCTCCAAGGGCCGGCTCGTGATTCTGAAGGCGCCGGAATATGAATCCCAGACTAGCCAAGCCGCCGCCATCCTGGAGCGATCTCTGACAGCGCCGAACGCTCCGGCGAAGATCGCATGGCTCCTCGAGCATCAGTACAGTCCGGCCGCGCTTTCGTTTTCGGCCCTGAAGGGCGCCGACGCGGCAAGGGCTCGCGTCCTCGCGCGGGCAGCGGCGCGCGCGCAGTGCGCCGCTCATCTGGGGATTGTCCACATTGGAGAGTCCGGGTCGGCCGAACCGGACGACGCCTTTTGCGGATCGCGCTGGAATCGTTACCGGGATTACGACGGCGGAGACGAGGAAGACGCTGAGGAAGCCGACGAGGAAGAAGAGGGCTTCACTGCCGCCTCAGTCGATGACACGTGGCAGTACGTCGACGAATGGCGCGACCGGGATGATCGCGCCGTCAAGTTTGGCCGCATTCCCCTCGGCGGCGGCGAGTTGCTCCCGGCCGGTGCGCTCGACCGGGAGCCTCCGGACGAAAAGCGGCTGACAGAAGCTTCCGGCAATGAAGGCGCAACCTACGAGCGGTCGTATCATCGCGCAGCGCTGGTCCTCTGGCGTGAGAACCGCTCGATAGATGTGCTTCTTCAGGCCGGCGTTGTGGCCGCCCTGCCCTACCTGAAGCGCTTGGCAGCCGGCGGCAAGCGCGCTCGGCCGGAGGCGTTCGCGGCCGCGAAACGGATCCTGGATGCATGGCCTGTCGAGACGCAACGGTGGGAGACTTACTCGATTCGTAACGAATGGCCTGAGCCGGCTCGCCGGATTGAGATGATGGCCGCGCTCCAAAAGCTGAACGCGCCGGATCTGCTCGAGCGATTCCTGAGGGATGTCGTCACTCCCAGCTATGACGGCTCGGAAAACGCGGCGTTGCTTGCTTCCGCGGACGTGCTCGCAGGCGCGCAAACCGCCGCGGTTCTTTCCAATCTGGTTTCGGCGCAAATGCGGAAGCGCCCACATGAGTGTTCGGAGCTTTTGCTGGCGCTCAGCAAGTCTACTTCGCTGTGTTTTCCGGAGGTCGCCGAGGCTGAGGTTGCCGGCCTGGATTCCATCGGCGCGCGAGACGCAGAAACGGAAAGCCCCGATTCAGAAGCGGAAGACATCAATTGGGAAGCGGAAGATCGGCAGCGTCCGCTCGGCCCGGAATTCCTCGAAAACCTGCTCCGGGCGTTGCCGCGTTTCGGGGACGGGAGTCTCGGCGGCGCCGCTGCCGAGAAGATCGCCTCACGTCCCGGTGTCTTCAGTCCCGTGACGCTGGTCGTTCCCGCTGTGGAGCGGATCTGTGCGGGACGCGGCAAGGTAACGCTGCCGGTTGAGAGCAGCGTTCAGCGCCTGTGGACCGGCGCTGCCAAGTTCCTGCTCCTGCGCAGCGAGGTTCCTCCCGAGCCGCCCTCGGACTGGAATATGGATGTCGAAATCTCCTGCTCCTGCGCCGATTGCCTTGAACTACAAGCCTTCGCTCGCGATCCGGCCGCGCAAGTTCACCGGTTTCGCGTGAAGAAAGAACGCCGCAGGCACCTGCACGGAACCATAAACCGATACCGCCTGGATATGACGCCCGTGACCGAGCGCGTGGGTTCGCCGCAAACGCTGGTTTGCACAAAAGACCGTCGAACCTTCGAGCGGCGCATGACGCAATACCGGGAGGAGATCGCCGCCATGCGCAGGCTCGTGAGACTGGCGCCCAAAGGCGGCGTCGCCGCCCTTGCAGAAAGGATGGAGGCTGCGGTGAAGCGCGCCGGCGACATTGAGGCAGGATGCCGCGGCTGAGATTCTCTACCTCCACGTTGGCTGGCGGGGAGATCGTCCCGTGGCTCGCCTCTTCCGGCGAGCTGGCATACTCTCCTCATTCGCCGCCGGAGAGAGACTACTATTTTCAGTATTCCTGGGTCATCCCCGCGATATTCCGAGCCGGGGTGAACCTGCGCCGGCATTTTTGGTTCGGCGGCCCGTTGAAGGATAGCCCGGAAGTGAGACTTCTCTTTACGTTCTGGAACAACGCCAGGCGGGGCGAGGTGGAGACCCTCTATCTATCGAACGGAATGGCTGGAGTCGACGAGGTAAGGGCGCCGCTGGCAGTCTACCGCCATTCTGAGGCTGGCCCTTTGAAGAGAGAACGCCTCATCTTGATTCAGCACGGCAGCTATCTGATCGCCGAGGTGGAATCGCAGACCTACCTCGACCGGGGGGAGGCCGTTCTTTACAGAGGCGTTCAAGCGGCAGAGGAGTTTTTCCTCCGCAGGCTGACAAGTGCGAACACCCGTTCACGGTTGATGAGCGTTCACGCCCGCACCCTGGCAGATTCAGTCGCGTCGTTCAATGCCGTGCACTGCAATGTATCGAGGACGGAAACCGGATGTTTCAATGACCGGACCTTCATGCTCGGCGACTTCTGCCAGAAGGCAGGTCTCCAACCGAAAGCCCCGATCACGTCACTGTTGTATTCCGGCTACGCGCTGGAGGAATGGTGCGCCGTACGGAAATTCGGTCCCAGCTACGTGAAATTCCGAACGCCGCTGTCGAACCTTCGCATCACGACTTTCGCGTGCAATGAGACCGAAGTCAAGATCATCGATCCCAATAAGCTAGACGTCATCGAGGCGGTTGGTTGTAAGGTCCGGGAAGTTTGTATTTGAACCGGCGCCGCGACGATGTGAAATGATGATGATTTAAGCACAGCCACGCCTTCGCCGGCCGAGTATCCGGTTGACGGCCGGCGGAGCCAAAGCCGAATGACAATCTTGGAAATAGAAGCCCTCGTCCGCCGCGGCGAATCCGACTCCGTAGAGTTCAAGAAGAGCACCGGCCAACTGACCCGCGCCGCGGAGACGCTCTGCGCCTTCCTCAACGGCCATGGTGGCATCGTTCTGGTTGGCGTGTCGCCGGACAAGGAGATCACTGGCCAGATTGTCGCCGACGGGACTTTGCGAGACATTGCCCAGTGCTTCAAACGGTTTGAGCCGCCTGCTCACATCCAGATTCATCGAGTTTCGTTGCCGAACTCCGGTCGCGAGGTGATCGTCCTCCAGGCTGCCGCCTCCTATGAAACTCGTCCATTCGCATTCGACGGGCGATCCTATGAACGCGTCGGGTCGACCACGTCGGTAATGCCGCAGGAGACATGCCAGCGCCTTATGCTGGAGCGAGCCCACGCGAAGCAGCGCTGGGAGAATCTGCCGGCGGCCGTGACATTGGAGGACCTGGATCAGGACGAGATCCTGAGAACACTGAAACTCGGCGCAGCCGCCGGTCGGATGTCGGCTTCCATGTCTGCCGACGCCGCTGATGTGCTCGACCGCCTCGGACTCCGCGACCACGATCGCGTTCTCAATGCCGCGGTTGTAGTATTCGGGCGTCGAATGCTGCCAGATTACCCTCAGTGCCAACTCAGGATGGCCCGCTTCCGCGGGAACGACAAGACGGAATTCCTCGATCAGCGGCAACTTCATGGCCACGCACTGCAGTTGCTGGAAGAGGCAATGCAGTTTCTCACCCGTCATCTGCCTGTGGCCGGCCGGATCGAACCCGGTGTGTTCGAACGGGCCGACGCACCTCTTTTCCCGCCTATCGCGCTCCGCGAGGCATTGGTAAACGCTTTTTGCCATCGCGACTATTCGATCACGGGGAGCGCCGTCAGCTTGGCGATCTATGATGACCGCCTTGAGATCTGGAGTGACGGCACGCTGCCGTTTGGATTGAGTGTCGATGATCTGAAGCGCGATCATCCCTCGAGGCCGCGGAATCCGCTGATCGCCGAAGCGTTCTATCGGCGTGGGCTGGTTGAGCGCTGGGGCCGAGGGACGCAGAAGATCGTAGAGTTGTGCGTTCAGGCCGGGCATCCCGAGCCGGAGTTTGTCGAGCAAGCTGGGGCGCTCGGCGTGCGATTCTTGCCCACCGCGTACATTGCGCCGCACCGTGTTGGCCACGACCTTACCACGCGCCAGCGCCGGATCCTGCAGACGTTAGCTGGCAGGCAGGACGTCACCTTTGGCGAATTGCGTTCATTGGCTGGCCCTACGGTAGCGGTCCGAACCTTCCGGGACGATCTCCTTCACCTGAAGAGGTTGCGCATGATCGGATTGCGTGGCCGGGGAAGAGGCGCCACCTGGTTCATCGTGCGGACAGACGGCAACAATAGGGCGGAATAAGGCGGAATGAGGCGGAATGAGGCGACCGCCGCCTTATTCCCGCCTCATTCCGCCGGTGCTCCCTGTCGTGGATGCGTTTCGAGCTCTTGTCCAAAACCAAGTCCTGGCGGTCCAGGACAGAGAACCATCCCCCCGGCCGACATTTTGAATCTGAATGCTTGGATGAAGGATACGCCTCCCATCACGACGCGATCTAACGCCGCTTAATTCACCGTCCTCGTCGACTAGCGTGGCTGGCCAAAAGACGGCCTGACCGCCGATGGCCTGCATCCCAACGCGGATGGTTACAAGTTGATGGCTCCAATTGTCGAAGCCGCGAATCGCCAGGCGCTACGTTAGGCGCGGCATAACGATGGCGGTCGGACGCCAGAATTCCCACTGTCTCACCCAACTCCCAGGAAACTCCCATCCGTTGGGGCGCTGTCTACCTACCTACGCACATGGGTGCCCGCACATGGGTGCCCCTACATGTGAGTCAACCGCGAACTCGTCGAGGTAATGCGGCTGCCAATGGTTGGTTGTCTAGCTTAGCTAGCTAGATCCGCCGGCATTTTCGGAATGAATGCCAGCTTGGGAATACGGTCGTCGTTTGACAATAAAGAACTTTTGCGGCCATGGCGGCATTTCCTGAACATAGACGACCATGCAGAATCAGTATCTTGCGAAAAAGCCCGGCTTAACGCAGTAATCGCAGTAACGAGCCGGTAGCTGTTTTGGGCCCCAGTCACCCATCCTGAAAGACCCTCGCCCAGAGGATTCGTCGGACCTCTCCGGCGATCTCGCGAGGTCATTTCTTGAACAGTGGACACGCCGCCTTTTCAGCGCCGAAACCAGAATCGCACCAGCAATCCATGGAATCTGCCGCGGCCGTCTTGCGGCGGCTGCCTGGCGAGTTCATCATATCCAAGCAGAAGCTCCGTCAAGCCGAGGCCGTTGAGTGCGTCCGCCTGAAGCGAGATTCCGCCAGCCAGACCCTGGGCTTCGCCTCCCGGCCCTTTGTTCTTTGTGGCCTGCCGATCAAGAGGCCAGCCAATGGTGTCTTGCTGCACGAACGCCGAAACGGACAATTTCTCCTGCAGGTCACGGGTCATCCAACCTATGGGCTGCCGTGGGGCCAGGATCGCTTGGTTCCCCTTTTCCTTGCGACCTTGGCGGTCCGGCAGCAGCGCCGAACTATCACGTTTTCCAGCGCACTTGAAATGTTGGAAACTTTCGGCATGCAGCAGGGCGGTTCCCAATACCGCCGGCTGATCGGCGCTTTCCAGCGCATCTTCGGCGCCACCATATTCTTCGGCTCCGATATGCAACTGGAGGAGGCCGCGGTCGTCCACAACGCGCGGTTCAACTTCATGAACGAGGCGCGCATTTGGTACTCCCGCGATCCCGGTCAGCAGAACCTGCCGGGTGACTGCCAGAACATGATTGTGTTGAGCGAAGAATTCTACCGGGAAATCCAGAGCCATCCCATCCCTGCCGACCTGGAGGCCGCCAAGGCCTTATCGTCCTCGCCAGCGGTTCTTGACCTCTACATGTGGCTGTCGTACCGCTGCTTCGCAGCGAGGGGAGAGGAGCGCGTACCGCTGTTTGGAGACTTCGGCCTGGTGAATCAGTTGGGGAGTGCCACTTATGCCCGTCCTCGGAAGTTCCGGGAGCGATTGGACCGGTGGTTAGACCTGGTGCGCATGATGTGGCCGGAATGCCCGGCGTTCATCAGTCCGGACGGTCGAGCGATCATCGTCAAGCGCGCGTATGCCATTCGGCCTGCGGGGAGCAAGCATGTTTGTGCCTAAGATTGACGACGGGGTGCCTATGCGGCAAACGGCCTTGGCCGAAATTGACCGAGTCGTTTCGGAGCGACTGGGCCATGCGCGGGTAGCGGGAAATGCGCAACCGGCGGCATTCAATCGGCAGGTGGCCATGTACCTGGCCAAGCGGGTAGGCGGTTGGAGCCTTACGAAGATCGGCAAGTTCTACAACGGCCGGCACCACACAACCGTGCGCCACGCAATTCGGCGAATTGAAGCACTCCGCGCGGTCAACCCTGACGTGGACGGTTTGTTGGCGGTTTTGATTGATCAGATCAAGGCTGTTGGGGTCAACATGCCTAGCCGGCGAGAACGTGTAGTGAGAGGGATCGCCATAACGGAGTCGGCTCTACCAATTACAGAGGAGTTCTTGATGATTGTTGCAGACCGCCTCGCCAGCCACCTCAAAGTCAGAATTGATGAGATTCTTGCCACACGCCTGTTGGATGCGGGTTCTGGGAGAACGTAAACGCCGCGCCTTGAGCGGGTGCTGTGGGATCTAACATGGCACGGCGGTAGCGCGAAACGAAAAGTGCTCGCCGGTTCGGATCGAGTTACTAATATCTGCGCCGCGGCCGATCAGAATCCGATTGTCATCTGAACGCATCATGAATGATTCGCCATCACGTCCGACCAGTCTTCCGCTGTAACTCTCGCCTGCGACTGTCGTCGCGATATATGTGTCGTTCCAGTTAAACGTCTCGCGAGAGAGGAACATGATCGCACGCCGCAGGGGTCGAATGCGCTCCGCGTCTATGATTTCCTCAAACAGGCGGGTCATCATCCCGAAGTTGCCTCTATTCGCCTCGATGCTCGCCTGAACCATCCGCTCTCTGCTGACCACATCGAAATGCAGTTGGTGGCCCGCCTGGTTTGCGAGGGCATCGATAAAAAGCCTCTGTGTTCTTCCATTCCCTTCACGGAAGGGATGCAGCGCATTGATCTCCGCGAGCAAGCAGGCGGCTTTGCGCGCAAACTCGATTGGCTGGATTCGGCGCAACAGGGTCGAGCGGTGCAGCGAGTCAAATATTCGTTGTGCCTCGTGTTCCAATAGGTGTGGCGGTGTAAACCAGGTGGGTGGTTGCGCCACGCGTTCTGTTTTTCCCAGGATCGTCGTGCGGAATTCCCCAGCCCACGGGAAGACATCCCGAAACACACGTTGGTGAATCGTCTTCAAATACGTGGTATCAAACCTGCCTACGACCGGCGTCTCTTGAAGCTCGTAGATGCGCTGAGCTGTCTTGGCCGTTTCAAACGCGGCCAGTTGCTCTGCGTTGCGAAGGCCAGGGACGTTTCTAAGGACGTCCGTTCCCGGATACAGGTAAGGGTCCGAAGCGGCGTTCATTCAGCTCGTCTATTGCAGCGGCGAGTTCCTCGTCGCCGATTTCTCCATCCACGTGCCGTTGGAAGGTGCGCTTCAATTCGTTGTCCAAATGCAGGTTTTCGATTCGAAGGTGGGCGATTGTGGCGACGAGTGCCTGCTCGCGTTTAGCGCGCTCTTCCGCGCTGATTGGAGTGGATGTTGTCGCCATGCTCAAAACCTCTCTACATCTATTATTTTAGCACGCCGGGGATCACTTTCCTCAATATTGGCGGGCATGAGCACCCGCCGGCCCGGCAACCATTTGCCGGTGTCCACGACCAAAGACCGGATGGTCCAATGTGCGTCATCTAAGTAAAGATCTTCGATTGTTCCGATTGCTCCGTCTTCGGCGTGGATTGTGAAGTCGTGAAGGTGGTTGATGCTCTGCAACATTCGCGTCGTCGCTCCTTCGGGAAGTATAACCGCTTGCGAGGCCGGCGCACATCAAGAAAACCATAATACTTGTTTTATCCGCACTTTACGCGGTTCGGGTAGAGTCGGAATCGGGGAAGCACCATGTTCCGGCTTTTGCTGCGGACCCACTGGAATTCCCTGTCGTCGCCGCGCCGTCTCTTGCCGCCGCCGTACATGATGCTGGATTCCAACTACCGGGCCGCAGCTGTCACGGTGGTTCGTTCGAGTGCCGCTTCAACTCGTGCCAGCCGCTCTTCCAGAGAACGGATCTGCTCGTTCTGGGCGGCGGTACGACAGCTTGGCGCCGTGCGGACTTCCAATCCGGGATAGTGGTCCACTCCAAAGCCAGTCGGAATATGGTTTGTAGTGGGCCTATTTCTTGTCAGATCCGGACTCTTCCCTCAGGCGTTTGGTGATCCGCTTCTCTAATAGCCGGAGGACCTTTTGAATATCGGCGAAAGTGGTCCTTGGGTCATTGTTGTAATCCATAAGGCGGTGATGGTACTCTTTCCAGTTAGGCGCGATGTCCTCAATAACGAATCGGGCCTCCTGCATCGCGGCGCCGGTGTTCGAAGTGGCCGCTTGCTCACGGAGTCTTGCGACCGATGGCACATAGGGTATAGGCGGAGGTTTGGACTCGCCCATCGGATCGAAGCGTCCAGCCAGATTGTAGACTTTCACAACGTCGAAGGAGTGCAATACGGCAAGTTGGGCTTGGGCCGTGTGCAGCCGGGCTATCTCTTGGACATAAGGGACCATGGCTCTGCTGGCTGCCGAGAAATCCACTGGAAAAAGGATTTTACGAAAAGCAGACGCTCAGGACCGGGATGTGCGATTCCCGAATGATCCCATAGCCTTCGCCGTTGTCCCCCAGATGGCTTCGCCCAGGGCTGTGTCCGATGACCAGGACGTCAGCCTTNNCGTGCCCACGTCCTGCTGAAGCTGGGCGATCTGTTTGATGGCGGTGCCGACGATCATCTCCTTCCACACGGGGTCGACATGGGATCCGCCGGGGCCCCAGACCTCCACGCCGGCCGTGATGTGGACGAGTGTAAGCGTTGCATCGACCGCGGCGGCCAGCTCGGCGGCCAGCGACGTGGTATGGGGGCTGTGCAGGCTCAAATCCACCGAGCAGAGAACGTGGCGGATCGAGAACTCGCGCGCCGGCGCCTCCTCCAGGTGAGCTCCTGTCCAGACCGGGCAATGGCTTTCGTGCAGTACCTTCGCTGTCACTGAGCCCAGCAGAAAGCGGTAGAACGCCCCAAGGCCATGAGTCGACATCACGATCAGGTCGACGTTCCGGTCGCGAGCCGTCTTCACGATCTCGTGGGCCGGGTCGCCTCTGAG
>PMVV01000009.1:19901-24614 GCA_003166475.1 Bryobacterales bacterium
GGAAGTATCCGTGAACACAACAGGAACAAGAATTTTCTGAATGCTCAGCATCACCCACCTATCAAATGACGGAACCCATCAGGCAAGGCTGACGGAACGAAGAGTGCCTCAGGCTCACGAAGCTGACCTCCATGCCGGCCGCTAAACCGCCTGACCACTCATCATCCGGCGCGGCTTCTCGATGAAGCCAAGCCGGAAGTACCGACGGTCTCTCGCAGGCACCGTGAGGTGAGAGCACCGTCGGATGACGCGGTGAAGCGAATGTAAGCTCTCGAACCACAATTTCCAATTTGCCCCCCGCGCCACTATCGATTGTACATCGAACCGCCTTCGTTGGAGCCGTTTCCCTTGTCCTTTCCATCCCGAGCGACCCCGGCGGCCCCCGAAGTGTTGCCGACGCTGCCTGCTTCGGGCACGCAAAAACCGGAAGTTGCCTAATTTCAGGCGCCGGCCTGCTTCAGCACCCAAAACAACGTGAAGGTGTTGATATCGAAGCCCGCGTCGTACTTTATACTTTAGGGTGGCAAGGTTATGGCGCTGTTCATGAGGAAGTGCCGAGACTGGCTCTCAGTCCCACTGCGGCCCAAACCGGCCCATGTTCTCCCGATTGATGGCATACGGCTGACGCAGCCAGGAATGACCTGGCAGCGGAGGACCACGTGACGAAGCAAGAGAAGCGGCCGGCGAAAACTCCGGCGTCACGCGCGAAAGGCTGGCTGAACGTTGCAGCGAAATCCTCCGGCGCAACCTCCACGCCCCAATTTCCGGTTGTGGGGATTGGCGCCTCCGCCGGGGGCCTGGAGGCTTGCACGGCGCTACTCAAGGCCCTGCCGGTCAATCCCGGGATGGCGTTCGTGGTGGTCCAGCACCTTGATCCTCACCACGAGAGCATTCTGCACAAGCTACTCTCCAAGACAACGGAGATGCCCGTTATCCAGGTGGAAGACGGAATGGTCCTGGAACCGGATCATGTCTACGTGATCCCTCCGAACAAAGATATTGCCGTCCGCGAGAGGACGTTGCGGCTCCTGTCCCGCCGGCGGACCGCCGGCAGACACTTGCCGATTAATCGCTTTTTTGTTTCCCTTGCGGAGGACCAGAAGAGCGCCGCCATCGGGGGGCATCCTATCGGGAACGGCATCCGACGGCACCGTGGGATTGCAGGCCATCAAGTCCGAAGGCGGCGTTGCCTTTGCGCAGGACCCCAAGTCGGCCGGGTATCCTGGCATGCCGGAGAGTGCGATTCTGGCGGGGTGCGTAGATTTTATTCTCCGGCCCGAGGAAATTGCCCGGGAGTTGATCCGGCTGGGGCAGTTACCCTACGCCAAAAGAACCGCCGCCGTGCTGCAGGCGGAGCCGCCGCTGGTGGGTGCGACCGAACTTCAAAAAATCATCCACATTCTGCGGATAGCCGGTTCCCGTCTTCAAGCACCTCAGGATCGCATAGAGAAGCGATGGTGGTCTGGAGGAACTGGTTTCGAAAGGACGGAGTGCGCTTATGAATGCCCGCGACAAAAGAACAGTGGACCGCTTGCGCGATGGAATCGCTCAACTGAAGCGGGAGAAATTTCAATTGCTGCAGCTAATCGCTGCCGCGCCCGTCGGGTTCGCACTTCTCGATCAAAATTTGCGATTCGTCCGCATCAACGCAGCGCTGAAGGTCATTGACGGCCATTTGGCAAACGAACATATCGGCCAGACGCTCCGAGAAGTGATTCCCGAGCAGGCTTCCGCCCTCGAACCGTTATGCCGCGAAGTCCTTCGGAACCAAATGCCAATTCTCAACATTCAGATCAGCGGCGTTCCGGTGCACGGCCGCGCCAATGCACGAGTTTGCCTGGCAAGTCTTTACGCCGTTCGTCCCGACGGTAAGACGTTGAACCTCGGGCTCATTATCAGAGACGTCAGCTCTTACAAGTTGGAGACGATCAGCCACTTTAGTTCCCTGATGACCGAGGACTTTAATACAGTTTTGTCCTCCATTGCTGGGAGCTTCAGCGTAACGCTTGACAATCTGCCCGAGACTCACCCTGCGTTCGCCGGGCTCAAGAAGGCACTGCAATCCAGCGAGAGAAGCGCCCAGTTGATTCGGCACCTGCTGGCCGTGGCCGGCAATGGTGGGCCTCTCCTGACCGGCCGTGAACAACAGATCATGCAGTTGATTGCAGACGGCAAGAGCTCCCAACAAATTGCGAAAGCTCTCAGAATAAGCTTCAAGACCGCGGCCGCACATCGCTCCGCCATTATGAAGAAACTTGACGCTCATGAGGCAGCCAGCCTGATACGGCATGCCATCCGGCAGGGTCTGATTCAGCCTTGATGATGAAGGCACGGGCAAATAACCTATGCGCGCCTACGTCAGCGCGCGCCATCTCTCTCTTGGCATGCATCCGCAAAGCATTGTGCGAGAGGAACATCCGAGTAGTCGAGGCGTTTGGCTGAACTCTTCAATACCAATGCCATTTGCCCGGGCAAACGACTGATAGCGCGCTCGCCCCGGGCATGGTACAAAAAAATATAGTTGTATGCGACGTATGCGGCCAACTTGTCGATGTTGCGAAAAATGTGAGAAATCCGAGAATGATGTTTTCCGAATCTAGGAGCGCTTCGGAAGCACAGGAGGATCGCAGAACCCAGCCCTGGCCATATATAAGTAGCATCGCCCGCTTCGAACAGCGCGACGCTGGTGTGTACATTGAGATCGAAGCCATGGCGCAGAGCCGTGAAATACCGGCCGCGTTGCGCTTCGTGGCGGATCCGATCGTGCGGCGAGTGTCGCGCAACTCGCTTCTCGCCTCGCTCCAGCAGACTGAAGAAGCGTCGCGCGGCAGCTTCGTCACGGTCGCCAGGTCTGCCGGCGTTCCGGCAAGTACCGAACAACTGCCGGTGTTTCAGCGGTACCCTCGAATAAGAGCTCCGGATTCACTAGGAGTTCATTGATTCGGTCGATTGGAATACCACGCGCCTTGAATCAAGCGAACACTGATGAAAGCAAAAAAGCCGGCTCAAGATGGCTGCCTCTGAGGCCCGGAAGTGGTCTCGCCGGCGTGAGAACTCGGCCAAGCTAGGCGAGTGGAAGTGTTTCTGCGAAAAAGATCTTGGCGGCTAATGCTCTAGGATGGCAAGGTTATGGCGCTGTTCATGAGGAAGTGCCGAGACCGGTCTCTGCCCCATTTTGGCCGAAGCCGGCCCAGGTTCTGCCGCTTGATGGCACACGGCTGACGCAGCCAGGAATGACCTGGCAGCGGAGGACCACGTGACGAAGAAAGAGAAGGGACCGACGAAAACTTCGGCGGCACGCGCGAAAGGCCGGCTGAACGTTGCAGCGAAAGCCTCCGGCGCAACCTCCACGCCCCAATTTCCGGTTGTGGGGATTGGCGCCTCCGCCGGGGGCCTGGAGGCTTGCACGGCGCTGCTCAAGGCCCTGCCGGTCAATCCCGGGATGGCGTTCGTGGTGGTCCAGCACCTTGATCCTCACCACGAGAGCATTCTGCACAAGCTACTCTCCAAGACAACGGAGATGCCCGTTATCCAGGTGGAAGACGGAATGGTCCTGGAACCGGATCATGTCTACGTGATCCCTCCGAACAAAGATATTGCCGTCCGCGAGAGGACGTTGCGGCTCCTGTCCCGCCGGCGGACCGCCGGCAGACACTTGCCGATTAATCGCTTTTTTGTTTCCCTTGCGGAGGACCAGAAGAGTGCCGCCATCGGGGTCATCCTGTCGGGAACGGCATCCGACGGCACGGCGGGATTGCAGGCCATCAAGTCCGAAGGCGGCGTTGCCTTTGCGCAGGACCCCAAGTCGGCCGGCTATTCTGGCATGCCGGAGAGCGCGATTCTGGCGGGGTGCGTGGATTTTGTGCTCCCGCCCGAGGAAATTGCCAGGGAGCTTATCCGGCTGGAGCACTTACCTTACGCCAAAAGAACCGCCGCCGTGCTGCAGGCGGAGCCGCCGTTGGTGGGCGCAGCCGGTCTTCAAGAGATCATCCACATTCTGCGGACGGCCACGGGGGTCGACTTCAGTCTTTACAAAACCGGAACGATCAAGCGGCGTGTCGCGCGCCGGATGATGCTCCATAAAATCGAGAGCCTCCAACGTTACGGAGCGTATCTCGAGCAGAACGCTATCGAGGTGCAGGCGCTCTACCAGGACATCTTTATTCACGTAACCAGCTTTTTCCGGGAACCGGAGACGTTCGCGGCGCTGCAACGAAGAGTTCTCCCAAAGCTGATGGCGAATCGGCCGCAAGGGGAACCGCTTCGCATATGGGTTCCCGGATGCTCCACGGGCGAGGAGGTGTACTCGATTGCAATAACGCTTTTGGAATTTCTGGACAAGCGGGCCTCCGGGGCCGCTATCCAGATTTTCGGCACCGACATCAGTGCGCCGGCCGTTGACACGGCACGGGCCGGCACATACTCGGAAACTGCCGTGGCCAATGTCTCCCCGGAGCGTCTTAAGCGCTTCTTTGTGAAAGTGAGGGATAGCTACCAGATCGGCAAGCGGGTCCGTGAGCGGTGCGTGTTTGCCCGGCATGACCTAGGCAAGGATCCGCCTTTCTCCAAGCTCGATCTCATCAGTTGCCGCAATGTCTTGATCTACATGAGTGCGCCGCTTCAGGAGCGGGTGCTTTCCTTCTTCCATTACGCCCTGAAGCCGGCCGGCTTTCTTTTGCTTGGAAAATCAGAGGCCCTCGGTTCCTCCGCGCA
>PMVV01000009.1:24651-28248 GCA_003166475.1 Bryobacterales bacterium
ATGTCCTTCATTTCGAGGGGAACGCCGGACCATACCTGGCGCCGGCGCGAGGGGCCGCAACCCTCCACGTGTTGAAATTGGTGCGGAAAGAACTGGCGCTGGATCTCCACACGGCGCTTCACCGGGCGAAAAAGGAGGAGACCCCGGTTCGCCGGGAAGGTATCCGCCTTCCCCAGGACGGCGGATCGAAGACAATCAATCTGGAAGTCATACCGATGAAAGGCCGCCACGCGAAGGGGGCGGATTTTCTCATATTGATCGAGGAGGTTCCGGCGCGCGAAGCGGCGGAACCGCGCGAAACCCGGGAGGAAGACGAACTCGTCCATTTGAAGCAGGACTTGGCTTCCACCAGGGAGCATTTGCAGTCCATCATCGAGAGCCAGGAAGCCACAAACGAGGCGCTGACGGTGGAACATGAGGAGGTCCTGTCGGCCAACGAGGAATTGCAGAGTACCAACGAAGAACTGGAGACTGCCAAGGAGGAACTGCAATCCTCGAACGAGGAATTGAGCACGCTGAACGAGGAGTTGCAGAACCGGAATGCGGAACTGGGCCAACTTGCGAACGATCTGAGCAATCTGCTTGTTGGCGTCAGCATCCCGGTTATCATCGTGGGAGGTGACCGTCGAATCCGGCGCTTCACTCCCGCAGCGGAACCGTTGCTGAACCTGATTCCCGCCGACGTGGGCCGGCCAATCAGCGATATCAGGCCCAACGTTGATGTGCCCGACATGGACAGCCTGATCTCGGAAGTGAGCGTTAAAGGCAACTTGGTTGAACGAGAGGTCCAGGGCCGGGACGGACATTGGTACTCCCTCCGGATGAGACCGTACAAGACCGCCGAGAACAAGATCGACGGGGTGCTGATGGCGCTCATGGATATCGACGTGATGAAGCGCGGCCTCGATCAGGCCCGGCTGTCCCTTGATGACGCGGTCGCCGAGAGGGACCTGTCGGCCAGCCTCCTGGACATGAGCGGCGCCCTGATCGTCATTCTCGACCCCGCTGGCCGCATTATCGCCTTCAACCACGCCTGCCAGGAGAGGTCGGGCTACTCCTTCCGTGAGGTAGAGGGNNGAGGCGAAATCCGCGTTTGCGGGCATCCTCGAAGGCGCGGAGCTCGCGAGCACTTACGAAAGAACCTGGATCGGAAAGGACGGATCCCGCAGGGTGATCGCCTCGTCAAGCATCGCGCGCCGTGGCACGGACGGCGCTGCCAGGCAAATCGTCAGCACCGGTATCGACATCACTCCGCGCAAACTCGCCCAGGATGCCCTGCGCCGAAGCGAGGACCAACTCCGAAGATTGATGGCGAACCTCCTCACCGCTCAGGAAGAGGAGCGCAAACGCGTGGCGCGAGAACTCCACGACGACATGAACCAGAGAATGGCCATGCTGGCAAATGAGGTGGCCAAGTTAGAGCAGACTCCGCCCGGTTCCGTCCGTCTCCTCCGCAAACAGCTCCGATCGGTTCGCGCGCGGGTGGATCAACTCTCGGATGACCTTCGCCGCACGGCTCACCGGCTCCATCCTTCGGCCCTTGAGCATTTCGGCCTGGTGGCGGCGATTGAGTCCCACTGTTCCGACTTCCTGAAACTGCACCGGATCCGGCTCAAGCTTACGCATCGCAGCGTGCCGGAATCCATTCCCTTCGAAGTCTCTTTGTGCCTCTACCGGGTCACGCAGGAATGTCTGAACAACGTTGCGAATCATTCCGGAGCCAGGAATGTAACGGTGGCGATTAGAGGGGACAAAGACGGCATCCTCTTATCCGTCACCGATGACGGAAAGGGGTTCGATCCCGGCTTGCAGGCGGGCCAAAGCGGGCTTGGCATAGTCGGCATTCGGGAACGNNATGAAGCGGCCGCGCGTGCTGCTTGCGGATGACCACACGCTGGTCGCGGATGGGCTTCAAAGAATACTGGAACCCGAGTGCGAAGTCGTGGGAGCGGTGGAAGACGGCCGGTCACTGTTGGCGGCCGCGGAACAACTGAAGCCGGACATCATCCTGCTCGATATCTCCATGCCCCTGTTGAATGGCGTGGACGCCGCCCGCAGGCTACGCGACACCGTGCCGAGTGCCAAGGTGATCTTTGTTACCATGCACGCGGACGCTACGTACGTCACCGGGGCCTTTCGCGCGGGAGCGTCCGGCTACGTCTTGAAGCGGTGCGCCTCCATGGAGTTGGTGAACGCCGTCCACGAGGTACTTAAGGGTCGGACCTACGTCACGCCCTTGATCAGGAAAGACGTCTTGGGCGAATTGCCGGGTTGGCCGCTTGGGTCTGGGGAGGCCTCCGGCGAACTGACGGACCGCCAGCGGGAAGTGGTGCAACTGGTGGCGGAAGGACATCCCGTCAAAGAAATTGCGGTGATTCTCAACATCTCCAGCAAAACGGTGGCGTTCCACAAGGCGAACGCGATGCGGAGATTGGGCATCCGCAGCACTGCCGAATTGACGAAATACGCTCTGGAACACGGCATCACGGGATACTGACCGACCTTGGCAGCAGCACCAATCCCGAGCATCTCTTTCCCGAATCAAGACTGGGCATTTGCCCAGTTCCGCCGGCTGATATCGCGGCATAACATTCGAAGTGTGGCAATCCATGGGCCCACAATGGGAGCACTGTACCAGAGCAACCGCCTTGAGGCGGTGGTTTTGTCACATGTCGGTCTATGGTTTGTCTGAATAGTCTGAAGTAAAAGTCTAAAAACGAATGGAGTTAGACGATGCCAAAGAAGCTTGCAAATATTATCCTCGCCGCCACGGTCCTTCTTGCTTTGCCGGCGACCGCCCTGGTAGCCCAGACCGAGGGTGCGACGAAACCGAAGGTGGTAACGAAGAGCACTGGCCACCCGGAGAAGGAAACAGCAGCGGTGGCAGTTCACCAGACCACCAAACCGAAGCCTGCGCCGAAGGCAGAGAAGGTTCCCAAGGCGACCCGCGCTGGCCACAGCTGGGTGCCCGGCGACTACTACTGGGACGGTGGTGACTGGCGGTGGGCTGACGGCTATTGGTTTGAGCAGCCGTGGTCGGATGCCGTGTGGATCCCCGGCCACTGGAGTGATCGCTGGTGGGGCTGGACATGGGTTCCCGGCTACTGGTACTGAGCGAGGCCCAAGCCCGATAGCTTGATCGCCGATGGCATGGTGGTTTCGCGATCGGCGCTCGATAGAGCGGGGCTTGGAGCCGTGCCTTCGGTGAGACCCCAAGTATGTCGTAAAGAAGGGTACACCCATTCGAATCGCCCGGATCGGATAGCGCGGAAACACGCTACGCGCCACTGTGCGCCGTGTTTGGAAGGTAAAAAGGAGATTCCGACTATGTACTACTTTTGGGGCATGCACTGGTATTGGTGGTTTTTCTGGATCTTCCTTTGGATCTTGTTCTTTTCTTTTATGATGCCGGTGAGGCGGACTACCTACCGGCAAATGCAATCGCCTCTGCAGCTCCTGCAAAGGAGATATGCCGCCGGGGAGATCACAAGCGAGGAATACGAAGAACGGCGGACCAAACTCCTGCGGGATGCGAATATGAAATAGGGATATCTACCTGGACCCAACCAGCCACAATCTAGCCGTCTAATGTAACTG
>PMVV01000410.1 GCA_003166475.1 Bryobacterales bacterium
CCACTTTTGTGTCGCGCACCCCCTTTCAGCCGGCTTGTTTTGCGGCTTGCCGCGGCTGTGCTATTCTTTGGAGCATGCGAGGGCGCCTTTCTCTAACGGTGCTGCTAGTGGCGTTGGCCTTCACGCTGCTGCTTCGCGCCAGCGATCCGACGCGCGACTTTTCCGGAAAGTGGGTGCTGGACCCAAGCGCCAGCGACACTACTTCCCTCGGACAAGTGGAAACCAACCTCAACGTCTCGCAAGGCGAAGCCGGCATCCGCTGCTCTTCGGGAACCGCCGAGTGGTCGTATGCGCTCGATGGCAGCGAGACGCGCAAGCTGATCGGCGAGGAAAACAGGAGCTCCGTTACTAAGTGGGAAGGCGCGGCGCTGCTGATCAATACTCAGATTTCCGGCCCGCGGCATTACACCGTGATGGACCGCTGGGAGATCTCCCGCAGCCACAACACTCTCACGATTACGCGCCAAGTGGTTCGCCCCAACCAGGAAGTGGAAGGCACGTTGGTATACCGGCGCGAGGGCGCTCCGGTGGCTGTTCCTCCTCCGGCCGCGCCGGCAGGTGAAGCGCCGCCTGCGAGCGGCTGGCGTCCAGCCGAACCCGGTAGCGGCACCGAGCAGCCCGCGCTGGCGACGAGGCCCGCGCCGGGCGCGCCTCCGGACGTCACCGTCCCCACAGGGACGCGCGTCCTGTTGTCGCTGATCAATGAAGTGAACACGAAATACGCCAAAGAGGGCGATCATGTCTACCTTCGTACGGCGTCGCCGGTGGCTGTGAGTGGGCGGGTAGTCATACCCCGGGGCAGCGATGTCGAAGGCATCATCACCAAGGCCAAGCAGGCCGGCAAGGTGGTGGGCAAGGGCGAGTTGTACATTCGGTTCGACTCGCTGATTCTGCCCAACGGCATCTCGCGCGATTTTCGCGCACGGCCGCCGGGAGAAGAGGGCAAGGTGGAGGGCCAGGGCAAGTCGGCCGACGGCCGCACCGTGATTGAAGGAGCCGGCGCTGGCGGCGCCATTGGCGCCATGACCAGGGGACTGGGCGGCGCTGCTATCGGCGGCGTGGGCGGCGCTCTGGCGGGAGTCCTGCTCTCACGCAATCAGAATGTGGTGCTGCACGCGGGCACGCACCTGGAAATGGTCCTGGACCGCGACTTGGTCTTTCATCCCGAAGAGCTTCCGTAGCTGCACCTTCCCGGATGACCATCGGACGGTTGCCGGTGTTCGCCAGTTACACCGACGCGAGTTCTTCCAGGCGCCGCAGCACAATGCCGATTCGTGACTGGCTGGCCGCGTCCGGGAGCAGGTATCCAGGCAGTGCATCGAGGAACCCCGGGTGCGCGAGCAGGCCTTTGAAGCCGGCACGCACATATGTCCGGAGATCGACGGCTTCCGCCTGGATTTCGGCAACCAGCGCGGCGCGGCCGTCTACCACGGAGATCAGATCCTCCAAATCGCGGCTTCCGAACAGATCCCCCTTTCCGCGGCCCTTGAACGCCGCGAGCTTCGTGGCAACGTAGAAAGGGGCCGTGACAACGCGGATTTCGATGTCATCCGCGAGCCTTCGCGTAGCCGCTGACTTCATTGCAGCCCGATACCAGCGGTTGGAGAACCCGAGAGCCTTCTCGTCCAGCGGCATCACGTCGAGAATCGTCCCCCGATGGACCCACCGGCACAGTGGCGCCTCCTCGCTGGTGTCTTCCCGGAACCCAGCGCACGCAGCCTGTCCCCAAACGCCGCATACTGCGCGTAGGAGGTGATTTCGGCGATGGCGTCCACATCGAGGGTAGGCCGCGGGTCGGCTGCGGCCTCGTCGGTAATGAGGAGGCCCGTTACCGTTCCTCCCACGAATACCAGTTCACCAAGCAGGGGACGCAGGAGCCGAGCGGCGGCGGTCAATCGCTTAAGATTTGGTTCGTTCACTGGCCTCCCGGAGCCGGCGGCACAGCTCTTTCTCGGCGATTTTTCGTTCACGGACGCGACTATCCCGCAGGGCGTCGGCAAGGGCCAGGTACGCGTAAAAGGACGGGTCGCGCAGGGCAGCGATGGGGGCGGTCTTGTACAGCGGCTCAAACGAGATGCCGCGCTGCTTGCCCTCCTCGTACGGCCAGACAGGAATAGGCTCGCCGCCTTGCGCGATCATCCTGCGCAGCGGCGCGGCGGCATACGATGTCGCGACCCCGCGGGTGAGTTCTCCCCGTTCGGGCGGAAAGACGTACTTCAGGCCGCGGAGGAGGAATTCTTCGAGCGCACCAAAGTTCGGGCGGTTCTTCAGTCGAGGGCCGTGGAGCAAGTGGCTGGACTGAGCGCGCTGCACGGAAGCATGTACCTCGGACGGGCTCATCACCAACTCGGCGGCAAGCTGGGAGTACGGCGGACGGCCCGACCGGGATGCCACAATCTTGAGCGCGACGTAAACGTCCTGGGGCTTCAGCACCATCACATCCATTCTACATTCGCGAATCGCGAATAGCGAATGACGCTCCCATCCGTCGCTCGGGGAACGGCAAAGGGCCTACGCTCGGGCCTGCAGGAGCGATGCGTCTCCGTGCTGGCCGGAGACTCCAAACCTCGCCGACGCCCTCTGCGCGTCCGCGCTAAAATAGAAGCACCTCCCCCAGAGACCCGATTAAAGGAAGCCATGCCGGAAAATCCGTTCGTCCATCTGCACTGCCACACCGATTACTCCCTCCTCGATGGAGCCTGTGAAATTGGCCAGCTCATGGACACCGTCGTCGAGCAGAAGATGCCCGCCGTCGCCATGACCGACCACGGCAACCTGTTCGGCGCCGTCAAGTTTTACTCGACCGCCAAGAGCAAAGGCGTGCACCCGGTCATCGGCTGCGAGGTCTACGTTTCGCAACAGGGCCATAAGACCCGCAACGACACCGACCGCTACAATCACCTGATCCTGCTCTGCGAGACCCAGGAGGGTTATCGCAACCTCATCAACCTGGTCTCCACCGGCTTCCTGGAAGGCTTCTACTACAAGCCCCGCATCGACAAGGACCTGCTCGCGCAGCACTCCAAGGGGCTGATCGGCATGTCCGCCTGCCTGCGCGGCGACATTCCCGAAATCCTGCTGGCGGACCGCTACGAGGAAGCCCGCCGCACCGCCTACACCTACGCGGACATCTTCGGCAAGAACAACTTCTTTCTTGAAATCCAGGACCACCACCTCGAGCAGGACAAGCGCCTGGTGCCGGCCGTCAACCGGCTGTCGGCCGATACCGGTCTGCCGCTGGTGGCCACCAACGACGCGCACTATCTGCGCCGCGACGACGCCCGGGCGCACGAAATCCTGCTGTGCATCCAGACCGGCAAAACCATGAGCGACCCATCGCGCATGAAATGGAACACGCCGGACTTCTACCTGAAATCGCGCGCCGAGATGATGCAGCTCTTCGGCGAGCTGGAAGACTCGCTCGATCGCACCTGGGATATCGCCCAACGCTGCCACGTCGACCTGGAAAAAATCAAGGAGCCTTTCCCGAAATTCGAAGTCCCGGCCGAGCACTCCACCGACACCTATTTCGAATTCATCGCGCGGCAGGGTTTCGAAAGGCGCAGGACGCGCCTGGAGTCTCTGCGCGCCGCCGGCCGCCTGAAGCACGACTTGCCGGAGTACCTGGAACGGCTGGACCGCGAAATCCAGATGATCCAGAAGATGCAGTTCTCCGGCTACTTCCTGATTGTCTGGGATTTCATCCGCTTTGCGCGGTCGCAATCCATTCCGGTCGGCCCGGGACGCGGCTCGGCGGCGGGCAGCCTGGTGGGCTACGCCATGGGCATCACCGATATCGATCCGCTGCAATACGGGCTGCTGTTCGAGCGCTTCCTGAACCCAGAGCGCATCAGCCTGCCCGATATCGATATCGATTTCTGCATGAACCGGCGCGGCGAAGTGATCCAGTACGTAACGGAGAAATACGGCCGCGAGCAGGTAGCGCAAATCATCACCTTCAACACCATGGCCACGCGCGCCGCCATCAAGGACGTGGGCCGCGTGCTGGACATGAGCTTTGCCGATGTGGAGCGCCTCACCAAGATGGTGCCCAACGTCCTGAACATCACGCTCAGCGACGCCATGAAAACCGAGCCGGGCTTCGGCGAGCTGGAGCGCAAGGACCCGCGCGTGGCCGAGATCCTGCAAGTCGCGCTGCGCCTGGAAGGCATGGCGCGCAACTGTTCCGTGCATGCCGCCGGCGTAGTGATCTCGCCCGAACCGCTGAAGCAGCTCGTCCCGCTCTACCGCACCAACCGGGAAGAAATTGTCACGCAGTTCGACATGAGCGGCCTGGAGAAGCTGCAGCTTCTGAAGATGGACTTCCTGGGCCTGACCACGCTCACGCTCATTGACGACGCGCTGAAGCTGATCGAGAAGCGGCACGGCGTGCGCCTGGTGCCCGAGGAATTGCCGCTCGACGATCCGGCCACCTACGAGATTTTTTCCAAGGCCCTCACCAGCGGCATCTTTCAGTTTGAATCGTCCGGCATGCAGGACATTCTGCGCCGCTACCATCCCACGCGCATCGAGGATCTCACCGCGCTCAACGCCCTCTACCGTCCCGGCCCTCTTCAGGGCGGCATGGTCGACGACTTCATCGATCGCAAGCATGGCCGCAAGGCGGTGGTCTACGATCTGCCCGAACTGAAGGCGCTGCTGGAAGAGACTTACGGCGTGATCGTCTACCAGGAGCAGGTGATGCAGATCTCCAACCTCCTGGCGGGCTACTCGCTGGGCGAGGCCGACATTCTGCGCCGCGCCATGGGCAAGAAGAAAGCCGAGGAGATGGCCGCGCAGCGCCAGCGCTTCATCAAGGGCGCGCTGGAGCGCGGCTTCCCGCAAAAGAAGATCGAGAAGATCTTCGACCTGATGGAACAGTTCGCGGGTTACGGATTTAATAAGTCGCATTCCGCCGCGTACGCCTATCTCGCCTTTGTCACGGCCTATCTGAAAGCGCACTATCCGGTGGACTTCATGGCCGCGCTGCTGACGTCTGAAACTGGAAACACGGCCAAGGTGGTGAAGTACATCAACGAGTGTCGCGAGATGGGCATCACCGTGCTCCAGCCGGATGTGAACGCCAGCGACTGGAGCTTCACGCCCGACGACACGGCGCCCAACGGCAAGGGCATCCGCTTCGGGCTGGGCGCCGTCAAGAATCTGGGTCCCAACGCCGTCGAAGCCATTCGCGCCGCGCGCGAAAAGCTGGGCCGCTTCCTTTCCATCTACGAGTTCTGCGAGCACGTGGACCTGGGTCCCATCAACCGGCGCATGATCGAAAGCCTGATTCGCGCCGGCGCCATGGATTCGCTGGAGGGCACGCGCGCGCAGTTGTTCGCCGCCACCGAGAGCGCCATGGAAGCCGGGCAGCGCGTCTGGCGCGACCGCGTGTGCGGCCAGGGCGGGCTGTTCGGCGATATGACCGCGGAGGATGCGCCTGTCGAGAGGCCACTGCCCCAAGTGCCCGATTGGACGGGCCGCGAAAAGCTGCAAGGCGAAAAGGAGATGATCGGCTTCTACGTGACCGGGCACCCGCTGGACGATTACGGAGACAAAGTCCGCGAACTGGCGACGCATAATACCGGCAATCTGGAAGGGCTCGAAAGAAACACGGAGGTGGCCTTGTGCGGCGTGCTCACCAGCATCCAGCGCAAGCGCAACCGGGAGCAGAAGCCCTGGGCAGCGTTGCAGATCGAAGACCGCACCGGATCGGTCGACGGCATGGTATTCGCCGCCAGCTTTGAGCGGCTGGCGAGCCAGATCGTGGAAGATAAGGCGGTGCTGGTGAAGGGGCTGGTGCTGCCCGAAGAGAATGCGCCGCCCAAGATTTCCGTGCAGGACATTCAGCCGCTGGAAACGGCGCGCGTGAATCTGCCGTCGCTGATTTCCATCCGCGTGTGGCTGGGCCGCAACGGGGTGGCTGACAAGCCCGCGGCCTTGCGCGAACTGTTCCACGCCAAGCCCGGCGAGTCGCACGTGCGGTTGCGGCTGGAGATGCCGCGCGATTTCTCGGTGATCCTGGATGTGCCCGCCAAGGTGCGCCCCGACCGAGAATTCCGCGCGCAGTTAGAGAAGATCTGCGGCCCGGATTGCGTAGAAGTGCTGGCGGGGTGATGTTTCGCCCCCCATATAGATCACTGTTGCTGCAAGTGCGAGAACGGGAACGAATGACCATTGAAGGACTGGGCGAGAATAAACGTGCCGCGATTCTAGCCATCGCGGCTAAACACGGCGTTCAGCGGGTGCGTGTGTTCGGCTCCTTTGCAAGGGGCGATGCGCGCGAGGACAGCGACCTCGATTTGCTGGTCGACGCCGGCCCGCGCACACCACCGTGGTTCCCAGGAGGTCTGCTGGTCGATCTGGAAGAAGAACTGGGTCGAAGAGTGGATGTTGCCGAAGAGAGTGCGCTCCATCCACTGATCCGGGAACGCGTGCTGCACGAGGCGGTTCCTTTGTGAAGGACGACCGACTTTACGTTCATCACGCCCTCGAATGCATCCAGCGCATAGATCGGTATTGCCAGAGCGGCGAGAAGGCCTTTCGCCAGTCGGAAATGGTTCAAGATGCGGTTCTGCGCAATCTCCAAACCCTCGCCGAGTCCACGCAGCGGATCGGCGATCGCCTAAGAGATCTTCATCCCGAGGTTGACTGGCGGGCGATTGCGGGATTCAGAAACGTGCTGGTCCATGATTACCTGGGAATAAACCTCGAACGTGTTTGGGAGATTGTTTCGGTTCATCTACCGGTGCTGCGGTCACAAATGGAGGCAATCCGGCAGGAGGCAGATTCGCGCGAGTGACCTTTTGCTTCGCACGCTGGTGATTGCCAGAGCGATACCCCAACGGGCAAATGGTATCCTGGAAGTCGAATGTTCGGCGCCGCCATAAACCCTCTCCTCAACAGAATTTCGGTCGACCCCAACGTCTGCTCCGGCAAACCTTGCGTTCGCGGTACGCGTATTTGGGTCTCCTTGCTGCTTGACTTCCTGGATTCGGGAACGACCATGGATCAGATCCTGGAGGAGTATCCGCAACTGACCCGCGAAGATATCCTGGCGGCCGTCGCCTACGGTGCCGAGAGGAGCCGCAGGCGCTTTGTGCAAGAGACCTTCTCTCTCGGCGCGGAACAGGGTTTCCGCTTGGACAAAGCCCTGGCAATGGCGGACGCAATTGAAGATGAGGAAATCACGCGAAAGCTGGCGCTCCGCAAATGATCCCTTGCGCGCCCGTCCGTCGTTACCGTGGTGGAGCTGACGCACGACGTTTATCGCGCCAAGCTGGAGGAGCGTCGGCAGCGCCGTCAGGCTTCCGTGGATGAACCGACCCGCGACGTACCAGTGTATCCGGTGACCGTGGGCAACAAGATCACATCCCGCGTCGGGAGAGCGCAAACAAGGCCACTATGAGGACTAGGAGGACCATGAATACAGCGATTCCATCTGAGATGACCGTTGTCAACGAAGGATCGGCAACAATGTGGAACCGCGTCAGCTTCCAAATCGGCTGGATAACTTGATCAGCCAGCGTTGGTACGGCTACAAATCCGAACACGATCGCAAGAGCCCAGCCAACGCGCGTGGAGCGCAGGGCTTCCATGGAACGCGCCTCAGACGCCCGCAGCTCAAGGCCGGCATCTATCTCGGAGGCCAAGTCTGTCAGGCCAAGTTCGTTCCAGCCATTCTCAAGCAATTCTCGGATCTCACCGGAATGACTAGCTTCGCGCATTCTCAGGCGCAGATGCAGGATCGCTCTTCTTACTGCAATTACTTCGGCGGTTGTGCTCAACGCCTCTACGCGGTGATAGAGGCTTCGATGCAGCATGTAACCGTACTCAAGAAGTTCCGCTAGCACCTGCCGCTCGTAGATCAGGTTTCCCCGATTCGGGTCCATCCAGGGCTCTTGTTCTGACAACCCGTCCATTGACCAGACCCAGAGCGTGGAAGCGGACGTGATATACGCGCTGTAGTCCTGGAATAACCGGGCGTCCTTGGGCAACATGCGCTTCGCCTCAGCATCACCCAGTACGGGGACACGGCTAAGTATTCTTGCGAAGTCCGATCCATGGCGGGCTTCATTTTCCGAGGCGGTGTTACATTGCTCGCGGAAGCGGACGAGATGAATATGCGGTCGACCTGTCCAGAATTCGCCTAGTAGAAGAAGAGGGCGCTGCCCCAGCAACAGGAAGGCAAGGCCTACCCTCGGGCGGCCAATGACGAAGGCGGCTGTATGAGAGATCGTCGCCGCAATCGATGCCAGGTCGTCGGTCTCGGTTCCGCTGAACGGGACTAGGTCGAAAAAGAAATCCCCATCCGTTTGCCGAGTCGTTCGCTGCTTGACCGCCATATCGTGCCCCACCTGCAGCCGCATGAGTTGAAGTCGCCGGATGAAATTCCACTTATGAACGGACTGATAATAGGCACGCGTCGCGAGCGCCGCGAGTCCCGGGCTAACCTCAACATGGCCGAATTTGTATTTGAAGAGGTTTACGCCGCCGGCAATGAAATCAGCCAGCGGTGTGGCGGTTTTCGGTCCGATCATGCGGAACTCGACCATCAGAACACCTGACCCATACGCCAGCAGGACGGGATATAAAGTTAAGTGGGAACTTGCTTTGTCCTCCAATGTTGGCGCCAGAACACACTTGCCAAGGTAGGCGCGGAGATACGGAGCAGGAAGCGACGTGTCGTCCCCCAACACCCTGCGCTCGCTTATCAGGAAATAGGATGCTTGCCCCCAGGCCTCTAAAGCAAAGCCATGAGGTCTCGCTTTACATCCGTCGTCCAGGTCTAATCGGAAAGTAGATCGTCCGCCGAGCGAATCTACTTCGATGACCGTGGAGCCAGAACAAACTGCACTATTCGATCGCCAATAGGTACGCCCGTCGTTTAACATGGCACATTCAGCGAGGCCTGAAGCGACCAATCGCCGAGCGCTCCCGTCTAAATCAATTACCGCCGGTTCGAGGTACGTAGTGTAGGCGTGCCATATTTCCCACTCCTGAATCTCTAGCGCCATGGGATCTCCTAGAAGTTTACTGACATGGGGTTCCGCGCATATTTGCCATGGCTGGGTTGTGTATTCGGTGCTTTGTGGTCCCAGAAACGCGCGTGTCGGGTTCGGCGATTGGTCCCCGGTCAAGGACAAGTCCACACCCCGTGCCGCCGCCAGATAACCGAACCGGCCCCCACGTCAGGCCCCCCGCACCGAAGCACCCTCCCTCACACCCGCCACCCGCTCCACCCCCACATCCCGCACGCGCTGCATCAGCGCCGCAGCCACCACGAAGAACACGCCGCCGGCCACCACCGCCAGCAGCCGGTTATTCCCCAGCAGGTGCGCCATCACCCAGCCGAAACCGAGCGATGCCACAATCTCCGGCGTCACGATGAAGAAGTTGAAAATCCCCATGTAGATGCCGGTCTTCTCCGCCGGCAGCGATCCGGCCAGAATGGCGTACGGCATCGATATGGTGCTGGCCCACGCGATCCCCACCCCCACCATCGAGAAGAATAGCAGCCACTTGTTGTGGATTACCGCCACCGACATCAGCCCCGCCGCGCCGCACAACAAGCACAGGCTGTGAGTGGCCTTGCGGCCCAGCGCGTTGGCCAGCGGCGGCAGCGCGAACGACCATACGAAACACACCGCCGAATACATGGCGAAGCAGTAGCCGCCCCACGCCACGCCTTCGGTGTAAAGCGCGCTATGCGGGTCTGTAGCGCCGAACACGTTGTGCGCCACCGCCACCGGGAAATACAGCCACATGCAGAACAGCCCCAGCCACGTGGCGATCTGCACCCAGGCCAGTTGCTTCATGGTCTGCGGCATGGCGGCGACCGATTCCAGAATCTCGCGCGCGTTCTCCGCCAGGCCCCGCTTCTCCGCCTTCATCCGGCGGAACGCTTCCAGATCCTCTGGCGGATACTCGCGCGTCGTGGCGATCGTATACATCACCGCGCCGAAGAACGCCGCCGCCCCTATGTAGAAGGATATCCGCACCGGCAGCGGAATCTGCCCGCCCCCGGCTCCGGCCCCGCTGCCCATTAGCTTCAGCAGGAATCCGGGCAGCACCGAAGCCACTACCGCCCCCAGCCCGATAAACAGGCTCTGCATGGCGAAGCCGCGCGTGCGCTGATCTTCCGGC
Organism: Bryobacterales bacterium; assembly: GCA_003166475.1. Classification (GTDB taxonomy): domain Bacteria; phylum Acidobacteriota; class Terriglobia; order Bryobacterales; family Bryobacteraceae; genus Bog-159. Next base: position 10,147 of record PMVV01000410.1, read on the forward strand.
AGCATGTCCGCCACGAACGCGCGGAACGGTTCCATGCTGATGTTGATCGACGCGTCCAGTATCCACAGAAGACCCGCCGCCATCCACAGCGCCGAAACGCGCGGCATCAGGATCAACGCCGCGGAGCTCAGAATTGCGCCGGTCAGGAAGTACGGACGCCGCCGCCCGAGCCGGTTCCAGGTGCGATCGCTAGCGTGCCCGATGATCGGCTGCACGATCAATCCGGTCAGTGGCGCGGCCAGCCACAGAATCGGAATCTGGTCGGCGCGCGCCCCCAGATATTCGTAGATGGCGCTCATGTTGGCCATCTGCAAGCCCCAGCCGAACTGGATGCCCAGGAAGCCGAAGCTCATGTTCCAGATCTGCCAGAAATCCAGCCTGGGTTTATTGGGAGGCTTATCGGTCATAGGTGGACACCATTTCTTTCAGCCGTTGGGCCATCGCCGGAGTCAGCATCTCCGCGCGATAGCGCCAGCGCCAGTTGCCACTGGGCACGGCGGGCGTATTCATGCGGGCCTCGCTGCCCAGGCCCAGCACGTCCTGCAGGGGGAATAGCACGGTGTTGGCCACCGACGCCATCAGCGCCCGGATGAACACCCAATGGATCTCGCGCCCGTCGGTGGCCAGATACTTCCGTGTGAAGTCGCGCTCTTCCTGGATATCCGACGCGGTGCGCGTGCTGTCGCCGGCGCCTGAGCTCGACCACCAGCCCACAGTAGTATCGTTATCGTGGGTGCCCGTGTATGCCACGCGGTCGCGCGGATAGTTGTGCGGCTTGAAATCGGGCGCCTGCGGGTCCTTCCCAAACGCGAACTGCAGAATGGCCATGCCCGGAAAGCCGAACGCGGTGCGAATGGCTTCCACCTCCGGCGTGATCACGCCCAGGTTTTCCGCCACAATTGGCAATTCCCCAAGCGCTTCTTGCAAGGCCTCAAACAGCGCGGGTCCCGGACCCTTTACCCACCGGCCGTTCCGCGCCGTGGTCTCGCCGGCGGGCACTTCCCAATACGCTTCCAGGCCGCGAAAATGGTCCAACCGCACCAGGTCCACCTGCGTGAACGCCGCGAATAGCCGGTTGATCCACCAGCGAAAGCCGGTCTCGGCCATGCGATCCCACCGGTAAATGGGATTGCCCCACAACTGGCCCGTGGCGCTGAAATAATCTGGCGGCACGCCCGACATCACCGCCGGATCGCCAGCCGCATCCAACTGGAACAGGTCGGGATTGGCCCACACGTCGGCGCTGTCGTGCGCCACGTAAATGGGCAGGTCGCCCATGATGAGAATGTCACGGTCGCGGGCGTAATTGTGCAGGCTCCGCCACTGCCGGAAGAACATGTATTGGGCGAATTCCAGGGCTTCGATGTCTTGCGCCAACTCCTTCCGGCACTCCTTCAACGCGCCCGGCCGGCGCGCCGCGAGGGCCGGTTCCCACCGGCTCCAGACCGCCTCGCCGCCATGCGCCGCCTTCAATGCCATGAACAGTGCGTAATCGTCGAGCCATTGGCTGGACTTGCCGCGGAAGTCCGCGAACTCGTCGCGCCTCTTCCAATTCGTCTTGAAGCGCTCATACGCGGTGCGCAGCAGCGGCAGCCTGAACCGGATCACCCGGCCATAATCCACTTCGTCCGCTGGGAACTGGGGTGCCCGCTCCAACTCCTCGTCCAGGAGTAGCCCCTCTATGACCAGTTGGTCCAGACTGATGAGCAGCGGGTTGCCGGCGAAAGCCGAGAACAATTGGTAGGGCGAATCGCCGTAGCCGGTGGGGCCTAACGGCAGCACCTGCCAGATCCGCTGCCCGGCTGCCGCCAGGAAGTCGACAAACTTGTAGGCCTCCGGACCGAGGTCCCCAATCCCGAACCGGCCCGGCAGCGAGGTGGGGTGCAGGAGAATCCCGCTGGATCTTGGGAAAGTCACGGGTTTATTGTAAGCCCAGGCGGCGAGCATTTCCCGGCCTCGGTGGTGTCAAATGTGATGAGGGTGTCCCCATCCCACAAAATCGGCGACCGCTTGATCGCCGCCGCGCAGGTGGCTGGCGTCGTGGCCACAGGCTGGTTCGTCTGGATCCATAACGTGCGTCCCCGGCTCGGCTTCGAATCCCTGGCCGGCATGTTCGCCGAAGCGTTGCTCTACGTGGCGCTCGCCTGGATCTGCTGCGCTGTCGTTACTTTCTGGGTCTATTTCGTGGTCTCGCTGGCGGACGTGCCGCGTGCAACGCGTTTCTCGCTGCGCACCTCGGCGCCGGCGATGTGGTTTGCTCCTGCCATCGTGCTGCTGTCTACACCGTTGGCCGGCGCATTTGCCGCGAGCCTTGTTCTGGTGGCGAACGCCACGCGGCAACTGATCTCCCAGTGGGGCGTCGTTGATTCCCCCATCCGTCGTATGGAACCGGCACGCGCGGAGCCGGCGCTCCTGTTCCGCGTGGCCTCGCCGGATGCCGCTTTCCTTTCGTGGAACTCGGCCCCGGTTCTGATGGGATCGTTCACCGCTCAAGCGGGCCTGGTCGCGATGCTTTGGGGCCATCCATTTCGGGCGGCCGCTCTGTTTGCCATGAGCACCGCGATTCTAACATCGCTCTCTATCGCAACCGGCGCGTACCGGCCTGGAAAACCGCCCGCTCTGCCGCACTCCGCACTGAGCGTCGTGTTGACCTTTCTGTTGGCGGCGACGCTAACATTCGGTGGGATCTCAGTCCGCGGCAGAAGCATTTCCGGTCCGGGAGGCCAATCCGCCACGCCGCCGACCCCGGATCTCCCGGAGCGTCCCGATGAGAGCATGGGACCAGGCGGTGACTTTCCCGGCGTGATCCTGTTGCCGCCGTTGAAGCCCTACGCCACACTCGTCGTTCCCGCGCCTGCGCTGCCAGGCAGGTTGGGCGCGCCCGTGAGAAGCCCGGTGGGCATCCCGTTTTCGGGTCAATACTGGATGTTCCGGTGGCCGGCTGAACGGCCCCCGCGCCGATCGATTATCCGCCGCGGCAGCACGTCCGAACTTTCGTTCCATACCACCGACGGCGTGCGCCTGGGGATGGAGGCGCATCAAAAGCTGGATCCGCCAGTCAGTGTGGCTTGCTGCACTCGGATCGACCTTGCCATTCGGAACATGGACCCGTATCCCGGAACCGTCTCGCTCGAGTTGGTTCTGATCGACACATCCGTGGCCATAAATCTGGTCCAGAGCCTGGGGAGAGTTCCGGCAGGATCGGCGTCGCCTGCCGAGCAGGTCTTGAGTTTTGCGGTTCCTCCGGCCGCTGCCTTACGGCAATTCGACGACATCAAAGTGGTGTTCCATCGAGACCGCATCCGCGCGGACAAAAGCGCCAGGATAGCGATCGAACGATTCGTGCTGGTGCCATAGTGCCTGTTCTACGCGCGCCGCGACGATTCTTGTGAATCTGTCAATGTGGGGCGGGCGTCTACGCCTGCGGCGGGTCTCCAGACCCGCCGGCGAGCGAAGCTCGCTTTGGGGGCAGGTTTCCCTCGGCCTTCCGTCATCCGGCCCGCGTCGTGTACGATGGTATTATCCCTGCAAAATGGACTCGCATAACGTTGATCTGAAGCAGACTGTCAATCTGCCCCGCACCGGCTTTTCGATGAAGGCCAACCTCTCCCAGGCCGAGCCGAAGCTGCTCGAGCGCTGGGACGGCGAGAATATCTACGGCCAAATCCGCGGCACGCGCGCCGGCCGCCCCACTTACATCTTGCACGACGGCCCGCCTTACGCCAACGGCCGCATCCACATGGGTACCGCGTTCAACAAGATACTCAAAGATTTCATCGTCAAATCCAAAACCATGGCGGGCTTCGATGCCCC
>PMVV01000124.1 GCA_003166475.1 Bryobacterales bacterium
CTTACACCAAGATCGCCATGGCCAACTCCGCCTACCGCGACGAGAAACTGGACACCCCCAATCCGTTCCCGCCCATCGAGCACGTCATCTACATCGTTAAGGAAAACCGCTCCTACGACCAGGTGCTCGGGGATATGAAGGAAGGCAACGGCGATCCCTCCCTCGTGCTGTTCGGGGAAAAGGTCACGCCCAACGAACACAAGATCGCGCGCCAGTTCGTGCTGCTCGATAATTTCTATGTGAACGGCGATGTGAGCGCCGACGGCCACTCCTGGTCGACCGCGGCCATCGGCACCGATTACATCCAGAAGATGTGGCCGAATAGTTACGCCAACCGCCGCAATCATTACGACTACGAAGAGCAGGATCCTACCGATGCGCCGCCCGCCGGATATCTCTGGTCGAGCGCCGCGGGCGCGGGAATTTCCATGCGCAACTACGGCTACATGGCGCAGAATCGCGCCACGGCCGCAGCCGACGGTACGCAGGTCGAATTGGTCCGCGACCCGGCGCTGAGAAGCGTCACCAACCTCCACTACCGCGACTTCGATCTCGAGTATCCCGACGTGGAACGCGTGAAGGTGTTTCTGGCCGACCTCGAAGAGTTTGAGAAATCCGGCGTCATGCCGCGACTAATGTTCATGCGCCTCGGCAACGATCACACCAGCGGCACCCAGCGCGGCAAACTCACCCCCATCGCCATGAACGCGGATAACGACTATGCGCTGGGGACGCTGGTGGAAGCCGTCTCGAAGAGCCGCTTCTGGTCGAGCACCCTCATCTGCGTGCTGGAGGACGACGCGCAGAACGGCCCCGACCACGTNNCGCACCATGGAACTGATCCTGGGGCTGCGGCCCATGACCCAGTTCGACGCCGCGGCGCGGCCCATGTCCGCCGCGTTCCAGGCGACTGCGGACCCGGCGCCCTACGCGGCCGAAAAGCCGCGCGTGCCGCTCGACGAACGCAATCCCTTACAATCGGCCACCGCCGAGCGCTCCTCCCGTTTGGATTTCAGCGAGGAAGACCGCGCCGATGCCGACGAGCTAAACGATATCCTCTGGCTGGCTATTAAAGGCGTTCACGCGCCGCCGCCCGCCAGCAGTTTCTTCGCACGGAGGGCGGGCTTGAGCCCGCGCNNCGCCCGCTAACCCATGCCTCGCATTTATCTCTGCTTCCTCTGGCACATGCACCAGCCTTTCTATAAGGATCTCGCCTCCGGCGAGTACAAGCTGCCATGGACCCGTCTGCACGCCCTCAAGGATTACTACGGCATGGTCGAGATCCTGCGCGAATTCCCCAACGTGCGCCAAACCTTCAACCTGGTGCCCTCCATGATGGCGCAGGTGGACGAGTACGCCCGTGGCGAAGCCCACGACCCCTACCTGGTTGCCGCGCTGAAGCCCGCCGAAGCGCTCACCGTCGCGGAGCAGACCTTCCTTTTGCACCAGTTCCTGCAAGTGCATCCGCCGCACATGACCCAGGCGCTCCCGCGCTACGCCGGCCTCTTCGAAGCGCGCCATTCCCAAGACAGCCTCGAAACGGCGCGCCGCCGCTTCTCCGCGCAGGATTTCCGCGACCTGCAGGTGGTCTCGCAACTGATCTGGTTCGACGAGGAGTTCCGCACCGCCGATCCCGAGATTCGCGACTTGTTTGCCAAAGGCGCCGATTATACGCTCGACGACCAGCGCCTGGTGGGACGCAAACAACTGGAGATCCTGGGCAAGGTGATCCCCATCTATCGCGAGATGGCCGCCGCCGGCCAGATCGAAATCTCCACCACGCCTTACTATCACCCCATTCTGCCGTTGCTGTGCGACTCCAACATCGCCTCGGTGTCGCATCCCGGCGTGCCGCTGCCGCCCCCGTTTCGCTATCCGGAAGACGCCCACACGCAATTGCAGATGGCCTACAAATACGTGGAGCGCGAGTTCGGCATCGCGCCGGTCGGTCTGTGGCCCTCGGAGGGTTCCGTTTCTGACGAGACCTTCGCCATTGCCGCCGAAATTGGCTTCCACTGGGCGGCCAGCGACAGCGGCGTCCTGGGGCGCACCCTGGGCCGCGCCATCGGCGTGGACGCCATCTATCGCCCGTACCGCTGGGAGCAGAACCGCCGCCAGATCGGCGTGCTTTTCCGCGATCACTTCCTCAGCGACCTGATCGGCTTCGTGTATTCGGGAATGGACTCCGCGCAAGCCGCGCACGATTTCCTGAATCGCATCCGCGAGAACTGCCGCGGCATCCTGGCGGGCGGCCGCGATGCCCTGGTTCCCATCATTCTCGACGGCGAAAACGCCTGGGAATACTACGATCACAACGGCCGGCCCTTCCTGCGGCACCTGTATACGCTCATTTCCCAAGACGCGCGGATGTCCGCCGTAACCGTTAGCGACGCGCTCGCCAAAATGGAACCCGAGCCGCTGTCGCACGTTTTCCCGGGTTCCTGGATCAACGCCAACTTCGACGTCTGGATCGGCGCGGAGGAAGATAACCAAGCCTGGAGCCAACTGCTGCGCGCGCGGGAGGCCTACCAAGCCGCGGCCAACGTGCCCGACGACCGCCGCCATCTGGCCTTTGAAGAGCTGCTGATCGCGGAGGGCAGCGACTGGTGCTGGTGGTACGGCCCCGAGCACGATTCGGCCAATCGCATAGAGTTCGATCAGCTTTACCGCAGCCATCTCGCCAACGTCTACCGATTCTTGAACCTCAGCCCGCCCGAGGAGTTGTCCCGCCCCATTCTGCGCGTCGCGGTGAGCGCCGTGCACGTTCCGCCCAGCGGGCCGATTGAGCCGGTCATCGACGGCGAAGTCACTTCGTATTTCGAATGGATGGGCGCCGGCCTTTATCGCGTGGACGAGCGCTCCGGCTCCATGCACGGCAAGAAGTTCCTGGTGCGCGAGGTGTATTACGGCAGCGACGGAAAAAATCTGTATCTGCGCGTGGATTTTCACCGCGGCTCCGAACAGACCATTTCGGAAATGGAAGCGCGCCTGAATATTTCGGCGGGCGACCCGGCCGAATCCAGCCAGGTGACCGTGCGCTTCGATTACGGCCGCGCCAACGTCACGGAGCAGAAGCTAGCCGCGGCGCCGGAAGCGGCCACGGCGGCGGTGGAGTTCGCTTTCAAGAATGTGCTGGAGGCGCGCCTCTCGCTGGCCGCGCTGGGCGCGAGCAGCGGCGCTCCGGTCCGCTTTCAGTTCTCGCTCTGGCAGGGCGGCCTGCCCATGGACGCGGTGCCGCAGCAGGGCTGGATCGAGATGACGCCGGCGGATAAGACAGATTGGTCGGTGTAGTAGCCGTGGGGCAGGCCATCGTTTTTCGTGGCCTGCCGGGTTCGAGCACGGTACGCAGACGACAAACAACGATCGTCTGCGCCACGCCGGGCACCGGGATGCGTTAGCGGGACTACACCTCCAGCCCCACCGACCGCATCAACTCCAACGCATTGCTCTTCTCCACCACGCCCGCATGCAGCCGGTAGTCGAACGTCATGCGCCCGTTCTCGAACTGATCCTCGAAATGCACGTTGGCGGCGCGCGCCGCGAGCGCTTCGGCGACGTGCGCCAGCGCCAGGTCGTGCGTGGTCACCAGGCCCATGGCGCCGCGCTCCACCAGGCCGCGCACGATGGCCTCCGCGCCGATGCGCCGGTCGTGCGAGTTGGTCCCGTGCAGCAGTTCGTCCAACAGGAACAGTACCGGCACCGGACCGGCGGTCAGCTCCATGATCTGGTGCAGGCGCTTGATTTCGGCGTAGAAGCGCGAGGTGCCGTCCTGCAGCGAATCCAGCGTGCGAATGGACGCGCCCAGCGCCAGGCGCGACAGCCGCAGCCGGCGCGCGCACACGGGCGCTCCAGCCAGGGCCAGCACCGCGTTGATCCCCACCGTGCGGAGCAGCGTGCTCTTGCCGGACATGTTCGACCCACTCACGATCAGCACGCGCAAATCGCCGCCCAGCCGCACGCTGTTGGACACCACGCGCGCTCGATCGAGCAGCGGATGCGCCAGTTCCTCGCCGTCGAAGCAGGCCGCGCCGGATTCGAATTCCGGGAACACGTCCGCCGGATGCTCGTACGCATAGGCCGCCAGGGCGCACAGCGCTTCGATCTCGCCCACCGCGTCGAGCCAGCGCCGCAGCGCGCGTCCCGACAACCGGCGCCAGCCTTCGATGGCGAATGCCAGTTGCTCGGTCCATAGCATCAGCGGTCCCACGGCTTTCATGAACGGGTTGTCGCGCGAGTCCAGCATTTCGATCAGCCGGCTCAGCCTGATGATGCGCGCCGAAGCCGGCCGGCCGGCTACCTCCAGCGCGGTGCGCAGTTCCACCAGCCGCGCCGATGTGAAGCGTTCGCGCTCCAACCGGGCGAGCACTTTCGCCAGTAAGGCCAGATCGTGCGCCGGTTGTTCCACCGCCTGCACCACGCGCGCAACCATGCGGCGGTAGCGCGCGATGAAGATGGCCACGGCCGCCAGCATCGCGAAGAATGGATCGCGCCACCCCAATACGCCCCAGAGCACGGCGGAAACAGCCACCAGGCATGGGATCGCGAAGGCCACCGCGCGGGCGACCCGCGATTCCAGCAGCGCCGGGACATCGGCCGGGGCCTCGCCCCACGCCGCCAGTTCCGCCGGATGCACGCCCGTGCGCACATCCTCGCCCAGCACCGCCAGATCTTCCCGCAAGTCCAGCATGGGGCGCAGTTCGGCTACCGCCTGGTGCCGTGCGCGCAGCACCGCTGGGTCGGCGGTTTCGAGCAGCCAGCGCGCCAGGGTTTCCTCGCCCATGCGCGTGCGCGCGGTCGACATCAACTCGAACAGCGACGCTGGGCCGAACAGGTCCAGATCCGCTGCGTATGGGTGGGCGCCGTCCAGGAATCGCTCGCCCGTTTCGCCGTGGCCGGCCCACTGCCCGTCCAACCGCGCCAGCGCACTTTCGTAGTGCGCCACCGCACGGCCGGCGGCCCGGCGCGCCCGCAGCACGCGCTCATGCGCCACGATCAGGCCGACGAACACCGCCGCGGGCAGCCCCAGCCAGAAGGCGCTAAGAGCGTCGCGTCCCCAGGCCAGCCACGCCAGAACGGCCGCGCTCGAAAAGACCAGCAGGCGCAAGTTGCCGATGGTGCGGTGCCGCTGGTCGTGCCGCGCTACCGCCTGTCGGCGCGCCTCCAATCGCTCGGTGTATGCGCTCCGTGGATCGCTGTGCATGTCTTGAACCGGCTTTAACTATGATATATTTGTGGCCATGCCGAGCGGTTACATACCGATCTTTATCTTCCTGGCAATCGCCATCGCCTTCCCGGTCGTCCTCATCGTCCTCGCCAAGCTGGTGCGGCCATCCTCTCCGTTCGCCACCAAGCTGGAAGCTTACGAATGTGGCATCAAGGCCGCCTCGGATTCGCGCGGACGCTACACCGTGCGCTTCTACATCGTGGCCATCCTGTTCGTCATTTTCGACGTGGAGACGATCTTCCTGTTTCCATGGGCCGTCCGCTATAAGACGTTGGGATGGTTCGGCGTGGCCGAGGTCGTGGTGTTCCTGGCCATCCTGGTGGTGGGCTACATCTGGGCCTACAAGAAGGGCGCCCTGGACTGGGTCTAAACTCCCGATCGGCGTCTATCTCGCGCAACAGATTTGCGTGGAGAGGAGGGTCGCGGGCATGAGCGTGCGCAGCGTGTTCCCGACGGCGAAGTAGTTCTTCTGCGCGAGGCTGCGGTACACTTCCCCGGCGACACCGGCCGCTAGCGGCCCGGGAGTGGCCGGCATATGCCCGCCGGTGAGCAGAACCACCACCACCAGCTTGTTCTTGCCCACGTCGTTGAAGGAGCCAAACCATCCCAAGTGTGTGTGGCTGTCGGTGCAGGTGCCCGTCTTGCCGGCGATGGGTTCATCCTGCTGTGCACGATGCGCGGTGCCATACTCGACGGCGCCGCGCATGCCCGATTTCAGCTCCGGAATCACGCTCCCGATCTCCAACTGGCGCTTGACGCGCGGTACGAACTGGTCGGCTTCCTGCCGGGTGCGCGGATATTGCAGGTAGTAGAGCGTGCCGCCATTGGCCAGCGCCGACATCAGCGCGGCCAGTTGCAGCGGCGTTTGCGCGATATCTTCGCCAAAGCTGGTGAGCATGCCCACACCGCCGTTGCTGGGAGGCTCGGCGGGGAAACGTCCGGGGTTCTCGCCCGGAATGTTCAGGCCGGCCTTTTCGCCGTATCCCAACAGGTGGGCGTAATAGCTGACCTTGTCGAAGCCCAGCTTGGCGCCCAGCGTTGCGAAATAGTAGTTATTCGAATGCGCCAAAGCCTGCGTCAGGTTGTAGCCGCCATGGCGGAAGAGCTTGCCGTCGCCGCCGACCACCTTTTCACTGAGCGCCGCCAGCGCTACCGAGACCTTGATCGTGGAGCAGGGTTGAAATCCGCTGCCCAGCGCCAGCCTCTGGTTGACGATGGTCAAGATGCGGCCCGAATTCGGATCTGCCACCACCACCGATCCGTTGTATGCGCCGAGAGCCTCGACGGCGGAGCGGCGCACTTCCAGATCTTCGCCATCGGCGTTGTCGCCCATGGTGGAATCGGCATAGGTCGGCTCGGTCCACGGCCCGCCACGCACTACCGCCGGCGGCGGCGCAGGCACGCGATAAGCAATGCGATGCACCACGGCGCTGCTCGCATGATGGACCACGGCGGCGGCGTGATGCACCGCCCGCCGGCGATGGTGCGCAGGCGCGGCAAAGACGACCTGGGATAACAGGAAGAAAAGGATTGCGAACAGCGGAATCCGGGGGAGGCTGAATGAAGAGTTCGTCATACGTCCAGACACGAGCGCCCAGGTGGTGAAACCTGTAGTAGTTCGCCAGAACCCAAATACCAAACGCCGGCCGGAGCAACCGGATACCTTAATTGTGCCCGTTCCGGCCGGTTTGCGTCAAGTTTTTTCAATATTAATTTTTAGGCATAACTGCATTAATCGTGGGGCAGGACTCCCCTAGTTTGGCGGAATCGCGCTGAGCGCCGCCGTAATGCTGCCCACCGCTCCGGTCGACGCGTCCCGCACCACCACCCGCATCTCGCTGGCTTTGCCCGCCGGTGGGAGCACCCGGTGGTACATCAGTCCTTCCTTCTGCACGCGATCGTAATTCTCCCGTTTCAGTTCCAGCGACAGCGTGTCGTCCACGCCGAAAGTCTGCGCGCCGTGCTCGTCCCTTTCCACAAACAGAAGGTCCAGCTTCCCCGCCCACCGGTCCCCTTGTGGATCGAGTAGAAAGGTTCTCGGGTCCACCCGCAGGGTCACATCGAAGCCCCCGCTGGTCTCGCGGACATTTGCACGCAGCCCGATGCCATTAGCGTCCATCGGGCTCAAAACGGCGTCACGCAGCGCCGCCCGCCGTTGGCCTTCGTCTTGCGGCGGAGTGCTCTGGTCCACATACCCCTTCCGGTATCGCAGATCCAGGTGCGGAAAGTCCACTAGTTTTACCTTCAGGTTGTGAAAGGAGTTGTCGAACTTGTCGTTTTGCGGGTAAAAGCCCAGCGTGTACGTAATCGAAGAATCCTCGACGGCGGTCCGGATCGCGCCCGCGATATCGTTCGAATTGATAAACGCGCGCCCTCCGGTGCGGCTGGCGAGTTCTTCCATGGTTGCCTGGTTCGCATAGGTGCGGGACGAAACGCGCGGCGACGCGGAAGCCACCAGCCCGCGCGCATCCACCGGATAGATGGCCAGGTTTGCGTCGTTCAGCGCGCGTATCGCCTGGTCGGAATCGGCGGTCCAGGTCTGCTGCTGGCGCGGTGAGCGCGGCATATGCGAGCCCGTGCTCCCCATGCCCGGCGTGCCCGCGCTTCCGCGCTGCGCCGCCGAGGGCATCCCGCCACCACCACCCCCTCCGGAAGCTCTCAAGAATCCGATCTGCAAGGGAAACGCGCTCGAAATCCAGATCAGGTTCTTGCGGCCGGGCAGGGGGGCCAGGTTGTTGGCGATGAACTCGATGGCGTGCAATGTCTGCTGAATCCGGTCGTTGAGATAGTACGCCCGCTCAAAGCTGTTTCCTCTGCTGCCCATCCACCCGCCCAGCGCATCGCTCAATTCGCTTGCCCCGGTCACCTCCGGCGCAATGTCGCCCTGGTACTTTGCCAGCTTCGCCACCAGGTCCGAGGAATCCGTGGTGTAGTCGTGCAGCACCTTCAGGCCGCGGGAATCCAGCGTGTAGATGGCAATGCGGTCCTCCGCCTGGATCTGTTTCAGAAACTGCACCACTTGCCGGCGCGCGTAGGTCTGGTCGGAAAAGCGCGTATTCACGCCATCCAGCAGAATTGCGGTAACCGCCGCCGGCGTTCCCGACCGTTGTTCGAGCTGATTGGTGAACGTGCCCCGGGGCAATGGCGCGGCCGCCGACGGCAGGACGGCCCGGGTCTCCTCGGAAAACAACCGGACTTCCTGCCGTTTGCCATTGTCGAAGACCTGAAAGTCCTCTTTCTTGAGCCCCGGTACGGCAACGCCTTTCTTGGTCGCAATTACGTTGATTTGCACCAGGCGGGTGGTGGTCCTGATGATCACGTCGGGCATCTGCGCGCTCAGCGCCGCCGCAGCCAGCACCGGCGCCAGAATCGAAAGTCGCATGTTCGCCTCTTTCACAGCTATCAACGCCCCCTAGCCGGCCCTGGTTCCAGCTATCTGCGCGTGCCCTTCTGTCTTCTGTCTTCTGTCTTCTGTCTTGCTTTAGCCCGCCGTCCAGCCGCCGTCGATGGTGAGCACCGAGCCGCTTACGAACTCGGCCTCCGGCGAGCAAAGATACAGCACCATGTTGGCGATCTCTTCCGGACGTCCGAGTCGCCCCACGGGTTGGCGCTGGTTCAACTCGGCGCGCACCTTTTCCTTCTCGTGCCGGTGGTACTTCTCCAGGTAGGCCTCCACGAAAGGCGTATCCACGGTGCCGGGGCAAATGCAGTTGGCGCGAAGTTCGGTGGGATAGTCCACAGCCAGTTGGCGGGTCATGGCGATCGCCGCGCCCTTGGTGGCGCAATAAGCGAAGCGCTTCTTGACCCCCACCAGGCCCGCCACCGATCCGATGTTCACGATGGAGCCGCGAGACGCCAGCAGCAGCGGCATGGCGGCGCGAGTGACCAGGAACATGCCCTGCACATTCACCCGGAACAGCCGTTCGAAATCGGCCAACGCGGTCTCGACCACGCCGCCCACTAGGCCGATGCCGGCGTTGTTCACCAAGATGTCGAGCGCCGCGATCCGCGCGAACGCGTACGCGACGGCCGCTTCATCGGTAATATCAAGTATGAGCACAGAGGCGCCCTGCAATTCCCGCGACAGGGCTTCGGCTCCCCGCTGGTCGATATCGGCGATGGTGACCTGCGCGCCCGCCGCGTGCAGCGCCCGGCAGGTGGCCGCGCCGATGCCGCTGGCGCCGCCGGTGATCAGGGCCTTGCGCCCATCCACACGAAAAGGAAGATGCATCGCTTGAATTCTAACGCCTTGCAGGTGCTACAGGACGAAGTCGTCCAATGCCGGCGCTGCCCGCGGCTGATTGCGCATTGTGCCGAGGTGGCCCGCGTCAAGCGCCGCGCCTACCGCGATTGGGAATACTGGGGCAAGCCGGTGCCTTCGTTCGGCGACCCGCGCGCGGAGTTGTTGATCGTCGGTCTGGCGCCGGGCGCGCACGGCTCCAATCGTACCGGGCGCATGTTCACCGGCGACGGATCCGGCAACGTGCTGTATCGCGTGCTGTACAAAACCGGCTTCGCCAGCCGGAGCGGGAGCCTGTCGCGGGACGACGGACAGCGCCTGATCGACGCCTACATCACGGCGGTGGCGCGCTGCGCTCCTCCCGCCAACAAACCCACGCGCGAGGAGATCGCCAACTGCCGGCCGTACCTGGAGCGCGAATTGGATCTGTTGCGGAACACCAAGGTAGTGGTCGCGCTGGGGCGTGTGGCGTTCGACAATTATCTGGGTATTTTGCAGAGCCGCGGTCTGATTCGGAGCCGCGCGGCCTTCCCGTTCGGACACAATCGCGTGTTTGAGACCGCGCCCGGCCAGCCGGTGCTGATCGGTTCCTATCATCCCAGCCAGCAGAACACTTCTACCGGCAAGTTGACGGAGGAGATGCTGATAGCGGTATTCCGCCGCGCCAGCAAGTTACTGAGCCGCGCACGTCAGTAAGCTGGGTGGCGCGCTATTGCGAATTGTGTTGCACCCGCGGAGTCTTCTGAGCTGCCGCGGTCTTTAGTGTACGGGCTTTGGGCTTCGACTCGGGGGCCGAACGATCCCCCGATTTCTCTCCGCGCGTCCGCGCCTCTTCGATGCGGGCCTGCCGGTCGGCAGCCGCTTGCTTGGCTTTCTCGAAGCGGATGGCCTCGCCTACGCCCGCTGCGTCCGGGTCCTTCTGCGCCGCAGCCAGACACGGCAACCCCGCTATGGCGCCTGTCAATCCGAGAATCAAAACGAACTTGCTGGGTTTTAGCATCTGTCTTCCTCCTCAGCAGAGGAATCGCTGCACCTTTGCTTCCAACCATCCATCCAATTGAAAGCAAAGCCCGTGCCGCGCGAGAACGACCGCACGCCACGCAAATTATGCATACCTGTGTACGTGCAATCTTACCGCCTGGTGGAGGGCGGGCTTAAGCCCAGCTCTTCCGTCACCCCAACTTGCCCCGCATCTTGGCCGTAAACCGCGCGATGTCGACCACCGCACGCTGGTGTGTGCCTTCGCCGCACTTCTCCTTTTCGTCCCAAGCTTCCACTCTGAAATTGACGCGCCGCCCCTCCACGCCGATGACCTCGGCTGTAAACGTGACCGTCATGCCCATCGGCGTGGCCGCCAGATGATAGACGTCCACGTGCGTGCCCACCGTGTCGTGGCCCGCGTCCAGCAAAGGCAGCACCGCGTCGCGGCAGGTGCGCTCCATCCAGCCGATCATCCACGGAGTGGCAAGCACCCGCGCGCCCTCCACGCCCAGGAAATCGATGGCCACCTCGTTATCCACCAACAGCTTCTTTTCGAGCTTTGTTCCAATAGGTATTTCCATTCCGACTCCCGACTCCAAGAAATAACTGTACAGCAGATTAGCTGTGGGGCAGGCCATCGTTTTTCGTGGCCTGCCGAGTTCGAGCACGGCGCGCGCCACGCCGGGCATCGGAACTCTAGCTGTTCAACCCCGCCAGCACCCCGCGCATATAACTGAACGAGTTCTTCATGCCCGGCAGCGGATTGTCGCCGTTGATTTCGTACTCCAGATTCACCGAGCCTTGATAACCCATCTTCTGAAGCTGCCTGAAGATGCCCACAATCGGCATGATGCCCTCGCCCACGTCGCACTGCACGGCGTGCGGCTCGAACGTGCGCAGGTCTTTGATGTGCATGTCGAACAGGCGGCTGCCGGCCTCCGCGATGGACTGCACCACGTTCGCCCCAGCCCGCGCCGAATGCCCCACGTCCATGCACAACCCGCAGCGCGGGTCCATGTTCCGCACCACCTCCAGCACGGATTGCGGAGTCGGATACTGCTTATCCTCGGGCCCGTGATTGTGGATAGCAATGCGAATGTTGTACTCCTTGACCAACCGCTCGATGGCGCCCAGGTTGCTGTGCGTCGGCGCGCAGACCATCATGGGCATGCCGCACATTCGGGCATATTCGAAGTAGCGGCGGATATCGTCCGGGTCGTCCTTCGCCAGCCCGATGTTCCCGCCGCTCACGATGGTGAGGCCCGCGCGCTCGAATTCCTTCCGCCCGCTCGCCAGTTCTTCCGGACTGCTGCGATACGGCAGGTGAAATTCCTTCACGCTGACATACGGCGTGCGCAGCTCTTTGATGCACGTAATGGCCAGCGTGCGGCTGTACTCGCGCAGCGAGTAGCTGGCCACCCCCAGCTTGATCGCGCCAGAGGTCGCTTCGGCAGCGGAGCCGCGTCCCGGCGTGCTCAGGCCCGCCATACCGGCTGCCGCCAGGAAGCCGCGACGATTCAGTTCAAGGCTCATAATGCAACCATTCTACATTGCTTTGTGGGGCAGGCCCCCGGCCTGCGCGGGGCTCTCAGCCCCGCCTTGCTGCTATCCTGTGAGGTACGCTCCGAACCTCTCATGACCATGCCGGCCACGGGCAAGCCAGAGGACCGCGCCCGCGCCAACATCGACCGCATACTAACCGCCGCCGGTTGGCTGATCCAAAATCGTAACAGCATCAACATCGAGGCCGGCCGCGGCGTCGCCATCCGCGAATTCCAACTGGCCCCCGGCCACGGCTTTGCCGACTACCTGCTCTATATCGACGGGTACGCAGCCGGAGTCATCGAGGCCAAGAAGGCGGGAGTTCCCCTAGTCGGAGTCGAAATTCAAACCGGCAAATATAGCCAGGGACTCCCGGACAATCTCCCGGCGCCTCGCCGGCCGCTCCCGTTCCTATATGAGTCCACCGGAGTCGAGACGCGCTTCACCAACCTCCTCGAACCCGACGCCCGCAGCCGCCCCGTCTTCGGCTTCCACCGTCCCGAAACTCTGGCCGCCTGGCTCGAATCCGATCTGAAATCGCCCGGATCCACCCTCCGCGGCCGCTTGCGCATCATGCCACCCCCGCCCCGCGAGGGACTCTGGGACCACCAGCACCGCGTCATCGTAAACCTGGAACAGTCGCTCGCCCGCAACGATCCTCGCGCCCTGATCCACATGACCATGGGCAGCGGCAAAACCTTCACCGCCTGCAACTTCATCTACCGCCTGATCGCCCATGCCGGCGCCCGGCGGGTTCTCTTCCTGGTCGATCGCCGCACGCTCGGCCGCCAGGCCCTCAACGAGTTCCAGCAGTTCTCCATTCCCGGCGACGGCCTCAAATTCACCGAGATCTACAACGTCCAGCTACTCTCCTCAAACACCATCGATCCCGTCTGCCGCGTCGCCATCACCACCATCCAGCGCCTCTATTCCATCCTCAAAGGCGAACCGGACTACGACCCCGGCAATGAGGAAACCTCCGCCGCCTCCCTGGCGCAACTCCGCAAAGCGCCCGACCCCATCGAGTACAACTCCGCCATCCCCGTCGAAACCTTCGACTTCATCGTGACCGACGAGTGCCACCGCTCCATCTACAACCTCTGGCGTCAGGTCCTGGAGTACTTCGACTCCTTCCTCATCGGGCTCACCGCCACGCCTTCCAAGAACACTCTCGGTTTCTTCAACCAGAACGTGATGCCCGCGTACACCTATGCGGACGCCGTAGCCGACGGCGTGAACGTCGATTTCGACGTCTACAAAATCGGCACCCGCATCACCGCCGCCGGCTCGCGCGTCGAATCCGGTTACTGGATCGACAAGCGCGACCGCCTCACCCGTGCCCGCCGTGCCGAACTCCTCGATACCGACTTCTCCTACACCTCCGAAGACCTCAATCGCGACGTGGTTGCCCCCGACCAGATCCGCACCGTCATCCGCGAGTTTCGCGACAAGCTCTTCACCGATATCTTCCCCGGCCGCACCGAAGTTCCCAAGACCCTGATATTCGCCCGCGACGACAGCCACGCCGACGACATCGTCCAAATCGTCCGCGAGGAGTTCGGCAAGGGCAACGACTTCTGCCAGAAAATCACCTACCGCACCGGCAAAGTCGCCGTGAAGAAGCAGATCAAGCGCGAAGACGGAACCGAAGACACCGTAACCGAATGGGTGGACACCGGAGACAAAGCGGATGGCATCCTGAGCTTCTTCCGCACCACCTACAATCCCCGCATCGTGGTCACCGTCGATATGATCGCCACCGGAACCGACGTGCGTCCGCTCGAAATCCTGTTCTTCCTGCGCGACGTGCGCAGCCTGAATTACTTCGAGCAGATGAAGGGACGCGGCGTGCGCGTGCTCTCCACCGACGAGCTCCGCGGCGTCACGCCCGACGCCGAAGCCAAGGACCGCTTCGTGATCGTGGATGCCGTCGGCGTCACCGATCACCCGCAAATCGAATCCCGCCCGCTCGAACGCCAGCCGCACGTTCCGCTGCACAAGCTCCTGGAGGCCGTGGCCCTCGGAAGCACCGACGTGGACCTCGTCTCGTCGCTTGCCTCCCGCCTCGCCCGCCTCGATCGCCGCATGAGCAAGCCGGAATCCGAAGCCGTCCGCGACGCCGCCCACGGCGTCGAACTCGCCGCCATTGTCCACGGCCTCGTCGATGCTCTCGATCCCGACCGCCACGAAGAAATCGCGCGTCAGGAAACCGGTCTGACCGAGCCTCCGCCGGAAGCCATCGCATCCGCCGCCCGCCGCGCCATTGCCGATGCCATCAAGCCCGTCCGGACCAACCCCGCGCTGCGCCAGACCATCGCAGCCGT
Organism: Bryobacterales bacterium; assembly: GCA_003166475.1. Lineage (GTDB taxonomy): Bacteria > Acidobacteriota > Terriglobia > Bryobacterales > Bryobacteraceae > Bog-159. The sequence continues at coordinate 14,312 of PMVV01000124.1, forward strand.
CCAGAAATCGCACGAACAGGTCGTCGACATCGTCAGCAAGGACGAAGTCACCTTTTCCGGCTACTCGCAGGACGCCAAGGACAAAGCCGCGGCGATGACCAAAGAGTTCGAACAGTATCTCGCCGCGCATAGGGACGAAATCGAAGCCTTGCAGATTCTCTACAACCGCCCCTATCGCTTCCGGCTGAGTTATAAGCAGGTGCGCGATCTCGCCGAGGCGATCCGAAAGCCCCACCCGGCATGGACCACCGAGACGCTCTGGCGGGCATACGAAACTCTGGACCGCTCCCGCGTCCGCGCCTCCAACGAGCGGGTCTTCACCAATATCGTGTCCCTGGTGAAATTCGCCATTAGCAAGGAGGGACAACTCGAACCGTTCCCCGAATCTGTCCGCCAGCGTTTCGCAAACTGGATCGCCGAGCAACAGGCCAGCGGCAGCAGCTTCACCGACGAGCAAATCCAGTGGCTGACCGCGATCGCCGAACACGTCGGAACCAGCGTTGAAATCACGCCCGACGATCTGGAGAGCCTGCCGTTTTCACAGCAGGGTGGCCTCGGCCGCGCGTACCAGTTGTTCGGCGAGCGGCTCCAGCCGCTGTTGGACGAACTCAATGAGGTGCTCGTTCAGTGAGGGAACTGCCTCTGGGATGGGCCTGGGCAAGAATTGAGGAGATCGCGGAAACTAGCTCGGGCGGCACGCCATCTCGTACCGAAGCGCGCTACTTCGGGGGAGACATCCCATGGCTAAAGTCCGGCGAACTGCGCGACGGCCCGGTAGGCGGCGAAACGGAGGAGTATCTCACGCGAGCCGGGCTCGAGAGCTCAAATGCGAGGATGCTCGACGCCGGCACGGTCCTGGTGGCAATGTACGGCGCGACGACCGGCCGCCTCGGGCTGCTGACGTCTCCGGCAACAACAAACCAAGCTGTCTGCGCGATAGAGGCGCAAGACGGCGCCGAACCACGGTTCCTATTCTATCTGCTTCTCCATCTTCGCCGATTCCTCTTGTCGAGCCGTAGCGGCGGAGCCCAGCCAAACATCAACCAGGGCCTAGTTGCAAATCTAGATGTTCCAGTACCTCCGCCCCAAGAGCAGCGCCGCATTGTCGCCGAGATTGAAACGCAATTCACACGCCTCGACGCCGCCGTGGCCGTGCTGCAACGGGCCCAAGTCAACCTGAAACGATGCCGATCCAGCGCCACGGAGGCAGCGTTTGCCTCGCACGCAGCCGCACCAATTCGGTTTCTCGGCGACCTCGGTGAGATCGTCGGCGGGTTAACCAAAGGCCAGAAAAGGAGGCCCGGAACAAGGACTCGACCCACCCCTTACCTTCGTGTGGCCAATGTCCAAAGGGGGCGCCTGGACCTTGACAACATCAAGTTGATCGAAGCTACGGAAGAGGAAACCCGCGCCCTGCAGCTAATGCCTGGGGACGTACTCCTGAACGAAGGCGGCGATCGAGACAAGCTGGGCCGTGGTTGGATCTGGGAGGGCCAGATTGCGGGCTGCATTCACCAGAACCACGTCTTTCGGGTCCGGCTCAACCCACTATTAGCCGTTCCCAAGTTTGTGTCTCATTACGCGAACCACTTCGGCCAAAAGTATTTTTTCAAAGAGGGCAAGCAGACCACCAATCTCGCGTCAATCAATATGACCAAGCTGCGTGCGCTGCCGATTCCGTCGCCAAGCGTCGAAGAGCAGGAAAGACTGGTAGCCGGCCTGGAAGATCGTCTGTCCATGGTCGATAATCTGGAATGTTCGGTCGAGGCAAATCTTCGCCGCGCCGCCAGCCTCCGCCATGCCATCCTCAAGAAAGCCTTCGAAGGCAAGCTGGTCCCTCAAGACCCGAACGACGAACCCGCGTCAGTCCTCCTCGAACGCATCCGCGCCGCCCGCGCGCACACGCCCGCACCGCGCATCCCACGCAAGCGTGAGGCCCGGACCTGAAGCGCGCCATGGACGGTCGTTGTAGTTCCGCGTGTGGCGTAGCCGCTCTCCTTAGCCCCTGTAGATTTCTCGGCGATGCCCTACTTTGAGGACCTGGAACCGGTCCGAGCCAGCTAACCGGAATATGACGCGGTAGTCGCCGCAACGCAGCCGCAAGCGCCCGGCATGCTCGCCTGTCATGGCAACAACGTCGCCTTGTCGCGTGCGGGCGTACTGGGTCAATGCTATTAGAATTTCTTGCGCCTGGGCCTTCTCAATCTTCCGGAGGGCGACTCTCGCCGCCGGCATCCAGATGAAGTAGGGCATCAGCCGAGGCCGAACTCTCGCAGAATCTCTTCGTGCGAAATCCCGCTGCCGCCGTTGTCAAAATAGGCTTCCGCGGCCTCGATTTCCCGCCTTGCCGCGTCCGTGAACTCACCTTCGGCCGCAACCGGCGCGACATCGAACTCAATCGCAACCGCCAGGAGCAACTTGCGAATGACTGGTAAGTCGCCTTCAGGGACCAGGTCTAGGAGAGCGTGCAGGTCGCCACGATCAATGCTCACAGTCCAAGGTCTCCCTGGATACAGGATAACGCATTGCGCGATCTCGAATCCTCAAGTTGTTGCGGCCCAGCCATCCCGAAACGCCGCGGATATTCCGTTATAATGCACACAGACCTGTACACATTGGCCGCACATTAGAAGTCACCGATGGGACCCGTCACCGCAGGCATCCGCGAGTTTTGCGAAAACTTCGGCGCGTACCTTTTGCCGAGCAACGCGCCGGTAGCCATCACCAGCCCCGGCAACACCATCGGATACTTCATCCCCGCCCGCCGCAGGCGCTCCGAAACGGAGCGGGCGGCCCGAGAGGAGGCCGCCGCACGTCTGGCAGAGATGCTGGCCGCGACGGGCCTGACCGAGGATGACGTAGTCGCGGATTTCAAACGGTGGCGCGCCGGCAAGCCCCGATAACTCCAGCCAGAGGTGCCATTCGCCGCCCTCATTGCGATATCTTTGGAATAGGAGCATGACCCAATGAGCCTCGACATTTCTCCAAAAACCGAAGCCCTCGTGGTGGCGAAAGCCCGGGAGAAGGGCCTCTCCATGGACGCATTCCTGGAGCGCCTCATCATCGAAGCCGGCCCCGTCCATCTGGGCAACGGCGACGGCCCGCCTCCGCCACTGCCCGTCCGGCATCTCGGCGTGATCGGCAGCCTTCATCGCCGGGACATCTACGACGATGTCGGCTGAGCCCGGAGCGCTTGATGCCAATGTTCTGCGCGTCAGCTTTTTTCGGCGCGTGGTATTCTGATATCGGGAGCAGGCCCCACCGAGTTTGCCGAATCGCGTTAATCGCTTTGCGGCGGACACTGCGCAGCGGAAGGCAACGTGATCGCAAGGAAGTTTGAGATGGCGCCAAATCTGAATAATCCGAAAGCGATCTCCGACGCCGGAGAACGGATCTACGACGAGCGCTACCGGCAGGACTATGAGCGCGACTATCCCGGCCAATTCGTTGCAGTGGATGTGCTCAGCGGAAATGTCACGCGCGGCGGCACTTCATCGGAAGCCCTGTTGAAGGCAAGGCAACAATATCCGAAGGGGGTTTTTCATCTGATTCGGGTCGGTCACGCCGGCGCCTTCGAGGTTGGTACAGCTTACCGGCATGTCCATACAGATCGGCTACCTGGACAATAACGGCCATCCCAGGCTAACCATCCGCGTCTCAGGAACGCACCCAACAGCCTCGGCTGTCGTAGAGGCGATGATCGACACCGGATTCACTGGCTTTCTGATGCTTCCAATAGCCGAGGCTTTGCCGCTGGGTCTAGCCCTGTATGGCACGGGTAACTACACATTGGCCGATGGATCGTCTGTAAGCAATTTCCTGGCGCAGGGAACCGTTACCGTTTTGGCCCCGACCGTCGTGCCCGTCACAGCGGCAACCGGCATCGCCTCTTCGCTGCCAACTCCACCCTCGGAGGCGATCCAGCCGGAGACCGTGGACGGAATCATAGTCTTGGGCGGCGATGGCGCTCTCTTGCGGATGGAATTTATACGAAGTCTCGATAAATTGCTGCTGGTGGGCAACGTGGTTATGCTAGTTGACAACAGCATGGTGCCCCTGGCCGTCAGCGAAATGGCGAACCCCGGTCGTTCCTGATGTCTTCCCCCGCCTCCAACCTGGTCAACAAAGTCTGGAACTATTGCAACCTCCTCCGCGACGACGGAGTCTCCTACGGCGATTACGTCGAGCAGCTTACCTATCTTCTCTTCCTCAAAATGGACTACGAGCGTACCCGCCCGCCGTACAACAAAAAGTCCACCATCCCCGAAGATTACAACTGGGCCAGCCTCGTCGAAATGGATGGCCTGCCGCTCGAAAGACACTACCGCAACACCCTCGAAAATCTCGGCAAGGAACCGGGCATCCTCGGCATCGTCTTCCGCAAAGCCCAGAACAAGATCCAGAACCCCGCCCACTTGCGCCGCCTCATCGTCGATCTCATCGACAAGGAACCTTGGAGCGCGCTCAGCGCCGACGTCAAGGGCGATATCTACGAAGGTCTGCTCGAAAAGAACGCCCAGGACACCAAGTCCGGCGCCGGCCAGTACTTCACGCCCCGCGTCCTGATCGATGCCATCGTCGAGGTCATGCGCCCGCAACCCGGAACCGCTATCATCGATCCCGCCGCGGGCACTGGCGGTTTTCTTCTTTCCGCCGCCAGCCACATCCTCAAGGACTACAAGCTCGATCGCGACCAGGTGCGCCACCTGCAGACCCAGGCGCTCTACGCCGTCGAACTCGTGGCGTCAACCGCTCGCCTCTGCGCCATGAACCTGCTCCTGCACGGCCTGGGCAATGAGAAGAACATCGCCGCGGGCAAGGACAGCCTAGCCGCCAAGCCATCGGCCAACTACGACATGGTGCTCACCAATCCGCCATTCGGCAAGAAGTCCAGCGTCACGATTATCAACCAGGATGGCGACGAGGTGAAGGAGCGCCAGGAAATTCTGCGCGACGATTTCTGGGCCTCCACCGGCAACAAGCAGCTCAATTTCCTCCAGCACGTCCGCAGCCTGCTCAAGATCAACGGCCGCGCCGCCATCGTCTTGCCCGACAATGTGCTGTTCGAGGGCGGCGCAGGCGAAACCATTCGCAAGCGCCTCCTGCACGATTGCGACGTCCATACCCTGTTGCGGCTGCCCACCGGCATCTTCTACGCCCAGGGCGTCAAGGCCAACGTGCTCTTTTTCGACCGCAAGCCGGCCAGCGAAACGCCCTGGACCCGCACTCTATGGATCTACGATCTCCGCACCAACAAGCACTTCACGCTGAAGACCAACACCCTCGCCCGCGCCGACCTGGACGACTTTGTCCGCTGCTACAATCCCGCGAATCGTCACCGGCGAACGGAAACCGACCGCTTCCACTGCTTCCCCTACGAAGACCTGATCAAGCGCGATAAGGCCAATCTCGATATCTTCTGGCTACGCGACGACAGTCTGGGCGACTCCTCCGATCTGCCGGACCCCGCCATCCTGGCAGCCGAAATCGTCGAGGACCTGCAAGCCGCCCTAGACCAGTTCGCGCAGATTGCGGCAGATTTGGGATCGAGAGAAACACCATGAAAAGAAATGACTTGTTCTTGTTTTATCGGCGTTCATCGGCNNAGGCCAACCGAATCCCGGTGGCCGCCATGGTACCCTGAGATCGGGGTAGGAAGACAACGCCCGGATGCGCCTGGCGCTCCGCAGGAATTCACCTATCACCCGCGAAGACGTCCCACCGGACAAGTCTCCGCACGATCCTTGAAAACCGAATATATCTGTTCGCCCCGTGCAGTTCTATCACCCTAAACTTGATCGGGAATATAACCAAGTTTACCTAATAGCTTGATAATAATACCCTTACAAGAAATTGGGATCGCTCGGACAGTTTTGAGTGCCGAAAGTCCGATGCACAATTCCGCACAAGCCTGCACAACGATGCACAAAAACCGGCAATCCCTACCCCCCATACACCTCCACCCCAAACGACCGCCGCACCACCCCCCGCGCCTCCTCCAACCCACTCAACTCCCCCGCCCCA
>PMVV01000428.1 GCA_003166475.1 Bryobacterales bacterium
GCTGTACAGTTATTTCTTGGACAATGCACTAGTCGATAATTGGAGTATGGAAGAGCGGGAGATGATCCGGCGGTGGGTCGAGACCTGGAAAGAAGCGGGACCAAAGCTCGAGGCCCGGGAGGTCCGGGAGGCCGACAACCTGAAGGTACTATCTCTGCTGGAGGGCGCTTTCAATCAAGCGTTGCGGACTTCGCCGCTCAGACCTTCCTCCGGATTGGTCGAGATGCAGGCGTGGTTCGCCAAGCTGCCCCGATGATCGATCTCTTCCAGGCGGCGAAGCAATTGCAAGCCTTCTGCGACTGGCAACGCTGGCGCTCCTGGATTTGGCGGTGAAGGCAGGTTTATCGATGCGTTGCTTGCCGCTTATCCGGCGCGCATCAAAGACGCCCGGGACTTCGCCAGCCGCCATCGCGTCGTTTTGCTGAGGACACCGGATGGAGTAGGAATCGACGTCTCGCTGGGCGCCCTCCCATTCGAAGAGCGTGTCATCAGCCGCGCCTCCCTGTTTTCTTTCGGTCGCGGCCTCGATCTCCGGACTTGCTCGGCCGAGGACCTCATGGTGCTCAAGTTGTTCGCATCGCGGCCGTTGGACATCCGGGACGCAGAAGGCGTGGCCGTCCGGCAAGGCCGCCTTGACTCGCAGTATATCGAAGATCAACTGCGCCCGCTCGCGGAGATCAAGGGAGAGCCTGCGATCCTCGCCACGCTGGCTCGCCTGCGCGAGCTTGCGGCATCGCTGGAGTAAACGACCGCTTCGGGCCACCATGCCCGCGACAGGCTGAAAGCTAAGATCTGACTGCTGAAAGCTGAAAGCTAAAAGCTTCCTACGTGCCTTCCGACCAGCTTGCCAGATAGTGTTCCTGCTCGGCGGAGAGCCGGTCGATCTTCACCCCCATGGACTCCAGCTTCATGCGCGCGACTTGCTTGTCGAGGTCTTCCGGCACCGCGTAGACGCGATTTTCGAGCTGGCTGTGATTCTTCACCATGTACTCGGCCGACAGCGCCTGATTGGCGAAGCTCATATCCATCACCGAGGCCGGATGCCCTTCGGCGGCCGAGAGATTAATCAGGCGGCCGTCGGCCAGCACATTGAGGCGGCGCCCATCGCGGAAGGAATACTCTTCCACGAACTCGCGCGTCTGCCGGTGCGAAGAACACATCCTGCCCAGCGCCTCCAGGTCGATCTCCACGTTGAAGTGTCCCGAGTTGCACAGGATCGCCCCGCTCTTCATGCGCTCGAAGTGATCGCGCGCGATCACGTGCTTGTTGCCCGTGACGGTCACGAAGATGTCGCCGATGACGGCGGCTTCCGCCATCGACATGACGCGATAGCCATCCATCACCGCTTCAATGGCCTTGGTTGGATCCACCTCGGTGACGATCACATTGGCGCCCAGCCCGCGCGCGCGCATGGCGACGCCACGGCCGCACCAGCCATAGCCGGCCACCACCAGGTTCAGCCCGGCAAGCAGGATGTTGGTCGCGCGGATGATGCCGTCGAGGGTGCTCTGGCCGGTGCCGTAGCGATTGTCGAACAGGTGTTTGGTCAGCGCATCGTTGACCGCCACGATGGGATACTTCAGTACGCCTTCCTTGGCCATGGCGCGCAGGCGGATGACGCCGGTAGTGGTCTCTTCGGTGCCGCCGATGATGTTGGCCGCCAAGTCCTGCCGCTTGCTGTGCAGCAGCGAAACCAGGTCCGCGCCGTCGTCCATGGTGATGTGCGGGGCGTGTTCGGCCGCCGCCGTCAGGTGCTTGTAGTAGACGTCGTTGTTCTCGCCCTTGATGGCGTACACGGGAATGCCGTAATCGCGCACCAGGGTGGCGGCTACGTCATCCTGAGTGGATAACGGGTTGGAGGCGCAGAGCACCACCGACGCGCCGCCATCGCGCAGGGCGATCATCAGGTTGGCGGTTTCGCTGGTCACGTGCAGACAGGCGGAGACGCGTTTGCCGGCCAGCGGCTGGTTTTTGATGAACTGCTTGCGGATGGTCTGCAGCACCGGCATGGACTGCGCAGCCCACTCCGTGCGCCGCTTCCCCAGGTCCGCCAGCGAAATATCTTTGATGTCACAGGCAACTTGCGTTTGAGTATCGGTTGGCATGCTTTCCTCTTTTCCGCTCCCTAACGGTCGCGGCTCGGTAACTACGCTGCTCGGTAACTGCGCGGCCCGATAACTAACGGACCGCGGCGTGCGCCACGGCTTCTTCGCGCAGCGCTTCCATCTTGTCGGTGGCTTCCCAGGTGAAGCTCTCTTCGGTGCGGCCGAAATGCCCAAATGCCGCGGTGGTGCGGTAGATGGGCCGCCGCAGTTTCAGGTGATCGATGATGCCCCGCGGCGTGAGCGGGAAATGCGCGCGAATCAGCGCGGTGATTTTGTCTTCCGGGATGATCCCGGTGCCGAAGGTGTTGGCCATCACCGAGACCGGTTCGGCTACGCCGATGGCGTAAGCCAATTGCACTTCGCAACGGCTCGCCAGGCCGGCCGCCACCACGTTCTTGGCGATATAACGGGCCATGTAGCACGCCGAGCGATCCACCTTGGTGGGATCCTTGCCGGAGAAAGCCCCGCCGCCGTGCCGTCCCATGCCGCCGTAGGTGTCTACGATGATCTTGCGACCGGTGAGGCCGGTGTCGCCGTGCGGCCCGCCGATTACGAAGCGCCCAGTGGGATTGATGTGATAGTGCGTGCCCGAATCCACCATCTCCGGCGGAACCACCGGGTCGATGATGTGCTTCTTTACTTCGGCCCGCAGAGTCTCGATCGAAATCGAGTCGCTGTGCTGCGTGGAAACCACCACGGCGTCGATACGCTTGGGCGCGCCGTCGACATACTCCACGCTCACCTGGCTCTTGCCGTCCGGCCGCAGGAAATCCAGAATGCCCGCGCGCCGCACCTCGGAAAGCTGCCGCACCAGTTTGTGGGCCAGCATGATGGGCAGCGGCATGAGCTCGTCGGTCTCGTTGCAGGCATAGCCGAACATCATGCCCTGGTCGCCCGCGCCGCCCGTATCCACGCCCATGGCGATGTCCGGCGACTGCGACTGGATAGCGTTCAGCACGCCGCAAGTGTTGCAGTCGAAGCCCCACAAGGCATCGGTGTATCCGATGTGCTCGATGGTCCGCCGCACCACCCGCGGCACATCCACGTAACAAGTGGTGGTGATCTCGCCCGCGACCACGCAGATGCCGGTAGTCACCAGCACCTCGCAAGCCACGCGGCCTAGCGGATCTTGCGCCATGACGGCATCCAATACCGCGTCCGAAATCTGGTCCGCGATCTTGTCCGGATGCCCTTCTGTTACGGATTCCGATGTAAAAATATGTCGCTGCATGCCTGTCCCGTCCGTTGGAAGAAAGTCGTTTTTCTGGTTAGCTGGATAAAAATCGAAAAAGGCTGACCTTTCAGTGTACCGGAGCGTGCGTGTCAGGTCAAATTCGCTTGGTGGCGCGGTGGCGCGGCGGCGCCGGGTGGCGGTCGGGCAGCGCCCTGCAACGTTAACCTGTTAACTTCAGTCGATATTGCATTTTGCGGCAATCGAGGCGTAGACTGTGTGCCAAACGGAGGCTCTACATTGAGTTGGAGGCGAGGCATTCGGGCCGTCCTGGTTGGTGCGATAACTTTCGTCATTGCACTGATTTACGTGCCTCAATGCAGAGTGCAGATCTACGCGGAAAATGCGGTCCCCCCTCAGTATTGACATTGCCGCGGTGATCACTTGGCTTGCCTATCGCTTTTAGGCAAGCTCCCAAGATTGCCACCAAACGCGCCAGGCCGGGTTGCCGGCCGGTCGTCTGGACCGTTTGGCCTGGATTCCGCGCAGGGCCGGTCCACAATCCGCGATTCTGGCTTCGCCGCGATCTTCCGGGCTGGTAAACTGACCGGGAGGTCTTATGGACATTCGCTGTGTGGTAACCGGACAGAACATACCCGGCAAATCGGTATTTGTCCGCGATGCGCCCGTCGCGCCGGTAACGCTCGCTCTTCTCCCGTGTTTCGAGTTTCACCGGTTGTGGGGGAGCGAATCGGTCGTTCAGCTCCCGTCCGATGGGACGGCGCCGCCACATCCTGGCTACTTCCCGCAGAAGAACGGATTCCGCTTCGGATTTTTCACCATACCTCCGCAAGCCGAGTCTGCAGTCGCGCCTGCGGATCTGGCTGCGGCGTTCGGTTAACTGCGGGAGAAACTGCCCGGCATGGCCGAAGTCCTCGAACCGGAGAATCCGGGCATGCACACCACCGGCACAGTGGACTTCGATGTGGTCGTTTCGGGTGAAGTTCATCTCGCACTCGACGATGGCTCCGAGGTACTGCTCACCGCGGGAGACTGCGTGGTGCAGAACGGCACGCGCCACGCTTGACGCAACCGGTCCGCGGCGAACTGCGTCATTGCCGTTACGTTAGCGGGCGCGGAACGTGGCATTTAGATAGACCATGGAAGATCCGCCGGTGTGGATCGCGCGCCCCGTCGGCGGGCAGGCATTGGATCTATACTGAATCAATGCGGCTTCCTTGCGCTTTATTGCTCGCCTGCGCCGTGACCCTCCCGGCCGCCGAATGGTCGCGCTTTCGCGGACCGAACGGCTCTGGTGTCGACGTGGACTCCACCGGCCTTCCCACCGAATTTGGCCCGTCGCGCAATGTCGTCTGGAAGACGGATGTGCCCTTTGGCCGATCCTCGCCCGTAATATTCGGCGCCCATCTGTACCTCACCGCGAGCGAAGGCGATCGGCTCATCACCCTGTGCTACAACATTGCGGACGGCAAGTTGCTCTGGCGCCAGGCGGTGGAGAAGGTGCACAAACACCAGGTTTTTCGCGCCAACGATGCGGCCAGCCCCACTCCCGCGGTCGACGCCTTGGGAGTCTACGTGTTCTTCGCGGATCTCGGTTTGATCGCTTACACGCCCGAGGGCAAGGAGCGCTGGCGCCACCCGCTGGGGCCCTTCGACAACTTCTATGGCATGGCTTCGTCGCCCGTCGTCGAAGGCGAAATCGTGATTGAACAGTGCGATCAGGACGGCGAAGCCTTCTTGCTGGCGGTCGACAGGAAGTCGGGAAAGCAACGTTGGAAGACCGCCCGCCCAGGCGTCGGCATTGGCTGGAGCGTTCCGGTCGTCTACGCGCCCGCCGGCCAGGAAAAGCAGATCGTCGCCACCGGGTGGAATCGCGTGGATTGCTACTACCTGGCAACCGGCGAACCGCGTTGGTGGTTTCCCATAGGCTCCGATGGCGCATTCGGTGTGCCGGCCGCGAACGGCGAATCGCTGATTTTCTACACCACGGGACACGACCAGCCCGCAGGCGATTCATTTGAAACCCTGCTCGCCCGGTACGACAAGAACAAGGACGGGAAGCTTTCGAAAGAGGAGTTCCAGGCCTATCCGGACTGGAACGAGCACTTCGGGTGGGTCGATGCGGACCACGACGGATACATTGAGGCCGACGAATGGAAAACGGCGATCGCGGCTACCGCCGGCGAGTACGGCGCCGTCAAGGTGACGCCCGGCGCGAGCACCGGGCAACTCCCGAAGTCCGCGTTCGCCTGGCGCGTGAAAAGCAAGATCCCCTTGGTCCCTTCGCCCGTGCTGTACAACGGAATCTATTTCATGGTGAAGGAAGGGGGCATCGTCACGTCGCTCGATCCCGAAACGGGCAAAGTGCTGAAGCAAGGCCGGGCCCCGCAAAGCCTGGGCGACTATTTCGCATCGCCGGTGGGCGCCGATGGCAAGGTGTTCCTGGTAAGCGCGGAAGGCAAGCTGACGGTCTTAAGCGCTAAGGGCGAATGGGAAGTGCTCGCCGTGAACGATCTGAACGACGAAGCGTACGCCACGCCGGCCATTATCCACAGTCGAATCTACATGCGGACGCGGGCCGCCTTGTATTGCTTCGCGATGTCCAGGTAAGTTCGCGGCCGCCGGACTGCCGGCGCCATGAGCCATGTTGCAACGCGCCTCTTCCGGAAAATGCGTGCGCCTTCTTGGCGGGCTTTGACGGCGCTGTTTGGCGCCTTTGCGTGAAAGCCTTTTGGAGGCGCAGGGCAATGCCGGCCACCCAAGACCCCAACTGGCACGCAACAGGCGCGTTCAACCCTTCCTGAACCACCGCTGGCCTCCGATTCCCCGACCCCGGACCCGGACCCCAGCACCCAGAACCCAGCACTCATCGCCCTCTTTCCCTCCAACCACTTGGGCCTTGATCGGGTAACATCCTCCAGCCCCCTCATGTCATCTCACAAACACTAGGCACTTCCCCTTGTCCTTCCGTGGGATTGTAAGACCGGTGGTAGTACCGGAAGCGCAAAGCAACGAATTGGCTCCGTGTTACAGGACGGGCGGGGTGCTTCACTAAAAGGCGATTTCGGGGGCGGCGCGATGAATGATTCCAATCTCGCGGTGAGGATGCTGCGGCCAACTGCAAGCCCGCCGCCGCCGACAACGGATCTATGGCGGTATCCGATGCAGCAGCCCTCAGAGCGCCGCCTCCACCCAGAACCCCGCACCCAGCACCCAGGCGCAAGGTAACATCCTCCGGCCCCCTTTCGTCATCTCATAAACACCAGGCTTTCCCCTTGCCCCTATGTGGATCGTAAGACTGGCGCTGCGGCGCCCCTATACTTTTGTTGTCATGGCCGTGCTCATCGCCATCCTTGGCGTGACGGCCATCGTCACCATGCCCGTGGATATCTTTCCGTACATCGATATCCCGGTGGTCAGCATCGTGTGGTCCTACCAGGGCCTGTCGCCGGAGGAGATGGAAAAGCGCATGGTCACCATCTTCGAACGGTCCCTGACCACCACGGTCAACGATATCGAGCACATCGAGTCCCAGTCTTACTCCGGCGTCTCGGTCATCCGCGTTTACTTCCAGCCGAACGTCAAGATCGACATGGCCCTGGCCCAGGTCACGGCCCAGTCTCAAACGCTCCTGCGCATCTTCCCGCCGGGGACCTTCCCGCCCAACATCGTCAAGTACGACGCCTCCAGCGTGCCCATCCTGCAGTTGGGTCTGGAAAGCAAGACCCTCAGCGAACAGGATATTTTCGATCTCGGCCTGAATTTCATCCGCACCCAGTTGGCCACCGTGCAGGGCGCCTCGGTGCCGCTGCCTTACGGCGGCAAGTTCCGCCAGATCATGGTGGATCTGATCCCCGACCAGCTTTACGCCAAGGGCATCTCAGCCACCGACGTCTCCAACGCCGTAAGCGCGCAAAGCATCATCCTGCCCGCCGGCACGGCCAAGATCGGCGACATCGACTATCAGATCAAGGTCAATAGCAGCCCCACCACGCTCGCCGGATTGAATGACATGCCCATCCGGGTAGTCAATGGCGCCACGGTATACATCAAGGATGTGGCCCAGGTCCGCGACGGGTATGCCGTCCAAACCAGCATCGTGCGAACCAACGGCACGCGCGGGACGCTCATGACCGTGTTGCGCAATGGCCGGGCGTCCACGCTCTCGATCGTGAACGCGGTCAAGGCGCGGCTTCCCGGAATCCTGGCAGGGCTGCCTCCCGAACTGCACGTCCGCCAACTGTTCGATCAATCGCTGTTCGTGCGCGCGTCCATCAACGGGGTGGTTCGCGAAGCCGCCATCGCCGCATTTCTCACCGCCATGATGATCCTGCTCTTCCTGGGCAGTTGGCGCAGCACCATCATTGTATGCATTTCGATTCCGCTCTCCATCCTCACTTCGCTGGCCATTCTGAGCCTGCTCGGTGAAACCATCAACGTCATGACCCTGGGCGGTATGGCGCTGGCCGTCGGCATCCTGGTGGACGATGCCACCGTGGAGCTTGAGAATACGCACCGCAACATGGCCATGAAGAAGCCGCTGGTCCGTGCGGTGCTGGATGGCGCGCAGCAGATCGCCGCGCCGGCATTCGTTTCCACGCTCTCCATTTGCATTGTCTTCGTGCCGGTCTTGCTTCTCGTTGGCGCGGCGAAGTTCCTTTTCACGCCGCTGGCCCTGGCGGTGGTCTTCGCCATGCTGGCTTCCTACCTGCTGTCCCGCACCCTGATTCCCAACATGGTGCACTTCATGCTCAAGCCGGAGGTGAAACTCTACGCCCTCGGCGCGCATGGCGAATCGGCCGGCGGCACGGGCCTCATCTGGCGCATTCATTACATCTTCAACCGGCGATTTGAGATGATGCGGTCGTCCTACACCGGGCTGCTGCACTGGTGCCTCGACCACCGCGCGCCGGTATTGGCGGGCTTCGGCATCTTCGTAGCCGCCTCTCTTTTCCTGGTCGTCTTCACCGGGCGCGATTTCTTCCCCACGGTGGATTCCGGCCAGATGCGCCTGCATGCCATGGCGCCCACCGGCACGCGCATCGAAGAGACCGAAGTCCTGTTTTCCAAAATCGACGAGGAAATCCGGCGCGTCATTCCAGCCCACGAAATCGACACCATTATCGACAACATCGGCATTCCCTTCGGCGGTTTCAATTTGGCCTTCGGCGATATCAGCACGCTGGGAACCGGCGACGGCGATATCCTGATCTCCCTCAAACCGGAGGACCATGGTCCCACCGCGGAGTATACCGTCAAACTTCGTGAAGACCTGCGCCGGAAATTCCCGGACGCGACTTTCTTCTTCGAGCCGGCCAACATCACCAATCAGATTTTGAACTTCGGTCTGCCCGCCCCCATCGACCTGCAGGTGGCCGGCCGCGACCCGCGCAATTACCAGATCGCCCAGGCCCTTGCCGAGCGCATCTCGCATATTCCGGGAGCCGCCGACGTACACGTCCACCAGGTCGTGGATTACCCGGAACTCCGTATTAACGTGGACCGCAGCAAGGCCGGCCAACTGGGATTGCAGCAGCGCGACGTCTCCAACAGCCTGCTGATCTCGCTCAGTTCCAGCGGCCAGGTGGCGCCCAACGAATGGCTGAACTGGTCCAACGGCGTTAGCTACGGCATGGCCGTGCAGACCCCGCAATACCGCATGGATTCGCTCGCCGCGCTGATGCGCACACCCATTTCGGCGCCCATTGCCGGCGTCCTCAGCACCACGGCGACGTCTTCGGCTGGCACGGCCGGCGCCTCCAATTCGGCGGTGGGAACCGGCCCCAGCCAGAGTTCGCTGGCCTACGGCAATCCGGGCGCGGCCAGCGGTGGCCCGCAGCTTCTCTCGAACCTGGCCAGCGTCACGCGCGGCGTGGCGCCAGAGATCATCAACCATTACAATGTGCAGCCGGTTTTCGATGTTTACGCCAATGTGGACCGGCGCGACTTGGGCAGCGTCGGCACCGCGGTCGAAAAGATCATGCAGGAGTTCTCGGGTAAGCTTCCGCGCGGCACCAGTTTCGACTTGCGCGGCCAGGTGCGCACCATGGAGACTTCCTTCTACCGGCTCGGCCTGGGCATGATCTTCGCGGTGGTCCTGGTCTATTTGCTGATGGCCGTCAATTTCCAATCGTGGCTGGATCCCTTCATTATCCTGATGGCGCTACCCGGCGCGCTGGCCGGTATCGTTTGGATGTTGTTCATCACCCAAACCAGCTTCAGCGTCCCGTCCCTGATGGGAACCATCATGTGTATCGGGGTGGCTACCGCCAACAGCATCCTGATGGTGGTCTTCGCCAACGATGAGCGCCTGGAAGGCTTGGACGCCCGTTCGGCGGCGCTCTCGGCCGGCCATACCCGCATCCGCCCGGTGCTGATGACGGCCCTGGCCATGATCATCGGCATGCTGCCCATGGCCCTGGGATTCGGCGAGGGCGGCGAGCAGAATGCGCCACTGGGCCGCGCGGTGATCGGCGGGTTGGTGCTGGCCACCGTGACCACCCTGTTCGTGGTCCCCATCGTTTACAGTTTGCTGAAGAAGAAACCGGCGGTCGATTTCGATCGTAGGATCGCCGAGGAGGAGCAGGAGCCCATCGCCGGCGAACTCCTGCTGGGTTAAGTGCTAAGTGGGGCAGGCTCTCAGCCTGCGGCGGCCTCTCAGGCCGCCCGGACAACGATTAAAATGGAATACGAACAAGTGGCAGACGAAACCGAAGCGCAACTGCGCGCCGAAATCCAAGATCTGAAGCGTAAGCTCGCGCTGCAGCACGCCGCGCCCGCGTCCGTTACGCCCCCCCCGCCCTCGCGACGCGCGCTGTGGCTGCTGGCGCTGGTGCTCGCCGTCCTGATCGTCATCGGCTTCCTGAAGGGCTACATTCCGCATCGCCGCAACGAGGCCATGCTTGCGGCCGAAGCCGGCACCGCATCCCAGGAATTGCCCACGGTCACCGTCGTCGGCGTGGAACGGTCCGCCGCCACCGGCACGCTGGTTCTCCCCGGCAATATCGAAGCGGTAACGGAAGCGCCCGTCCTGGCGCGCGCCAGCGGCTATATCCAAAAGCGCTACGTGGATATCGGCGACCGCGTGAAGTCCGGGCAACTGCTGGCTGAAATCGAAGCGCCGGAACTGGATCGGCAGGTCGATCAGGCGCGCGCCGCCCTGGACCAGGTCCGCGCCGCGCTCGAACAGGCCACCGCCAACCTGCAGCAGGGACAGGCGCAAGAACAACTCGCCAAAGTCACCGCGGACCGGTGGAAAAACCTGCAGTCGAAAGGCGCCGTCTCGCGCCAGGAGAACGACACTTACCAGTCCCAGGCGGTGGCCGCGCAGGCCAACGTATTGGCGCTGGAAAAGGCGGTGGCATCCGCGCGCAGCAACATCGTCGCGGCCCAGGCCAACCTCTCGCGGCTTACCGAACTGCAAAGCTATAAGAGCGTGCGCGCGCCCTTCGCGGGCGTGATTACGGTGCGCAACGTGGATGTCGGCGCGCTGGTCTCGGAAGCCAGCACGCTGCTGTTCCGCATCGCCCAAACGGACCGTCTGCGCACCTACGTGAACGTGCCCCAATCCGACGCGGACTCCGTACACGTCGGCCAGATCGCGCACCTCTCCATCCTGGACCTCGCCGGCCACCAGTTCTCCGGCGCAGTCACGCGCACCGCCAACGCGCTGGACCCCGCCACCCGCACCCTGCTCACCGAAGTGCAGGTGCCCAACTCCGGCGGCCTCCTGCTCCCCGGCATGTACGCGCAGGTCGACCTGACCACGCCGCGCAAGAATCCACCTGTGCTCATACCGGGTGATACGCTGGTGGTGCGTAGCAACGGGCCCCAGGTTGGCGTGGTCGGCGCCGACCATATCGTGCATTTCCAGCGTCTCCAATTGGGCCGGGACTACGGCGATAAAATCGAAGTTCTCTCCGGACTCGAACCCGGCCAACAGGTGGTCGTGAATCCCGGCGATACCGTCCAGGAGGGAGCCAAAGTGAATCCCGCGCTGCTGCCAGCGAAAAAGCGGCCCACCTAACCCAATGCGAAAATTCCGTCTTCTGACTTCTGACTTCTGTCTTCTGACTTCTGTCTTCTGTCTCCCGTTGCTCTCTCAATCCCCCGACTTCCACAACTCCCCCCGCGTGCACGACTTGATCCGCGCCGGCAATCTCTATCTCTCCCAAGCCGACGCGCTGGCCCTCGCCATCGAGAACAATCTCGATGTGGAACTCGACCGCTACAGCTTCCGGATCGCCGACTCCGATCTGCTGCGCGCCAAGGGCGGCGGACTCCTGCGCGGTGTCCCCTTCCAAATCGCGGAAGCCCCCACCGGCGCCGGCGGACCTCTCAGTCCCGTCGTGACCAACCCGGCTTCGTCCACCAGCGTCACCGCCGGCACTACGGTTTCCACCAGCGCGCTGGAACTGGGCGCCCTCGGCGAGCCGCAAACCAATCTCTCGATTCAAGGCTCCATCCCGCAGTCCACGGGAACCGCGGTACCCATCTTCGACCCGTCCGTCGTCGGGCAATTGAACTGGATGCACCAGACCACGCCGCAACTGGATCTTCAGTCGTACGGCGTGCCCTCACTGGTGGCCAATGAGTTCAACGCCAACGCCGGTCTGGTGCAGTCCTTCGCTAGCGGCGCGCTAGTGAATCTGGCGTTCGATAACACGCACCAATCGCTGAACGCCCTGACCACCAACTACAATCCTTATACCGGATCGAGTCTGGGCCTGACCGTGACGCAGCCCCTGCTGCGCGGTTTCGGACCCGCGCTCAACCATCGGTTCATCCGTATCGCGGGCAACGACCGCAAGATCACTACGCTGCTTTTTCACCAGCAACTGATCGCCACCGTGTATGGGGTGATTCGGCTGTACACCGATTTCGTGGCGCTCTACGAAGACGTGAAGGTGAAGCAGGAGACCGTCGCCGCGGCCGAGAAACTATTCTCGGACACCAAGGCGCAGGTGGACGAAGGCACCCTGGCGCCGGTCGAGATGACCCGCGCCAACGCCCAGGTCTTCGCCACCCGCCAGGACCTGATCAACGCGCGCGGCCTGCTCGAAGAACAGCAGGCGATTCTGAAGAACCAACTCACCCGCACCGGCAATGCCGACCCGGAAGTGCAAGCCGCCACCATCATCCCCACCGATCCGCTGAATATTCCCGAGAAGGAAGAGGTCCGGCCCATACAGGATCTGTTCACCGAAGCCATGGCCAATCGCCCCGATCTGGGTCAGGCCAGCCTGCAGATCGAGAACTCCCAGATCGGCCTGAAGGGAGCGCGCAACGCTACATTGCCCGAAGTGGACCTGGTCGGCATGGTGCAGAACAACGGCCTGGCCGGGCCTCTGAATCCTGTTGCGCCGGCTACCAATACGCCCTTCACCGGCGGGTATGGCACTGTCCTCGACCAGTTGGCCACCGCCAAGTACCCGACCTACGAAATCGGCGTGCAGGTGACCGTGCCAATCCACAACCGCATCGCCGAAGCCGACCTGGCGCGCGATGAGCTTCAACTCAAGCAATCGGAGGTGCGTCTCCGCCAGTTGCAGAACCAGGCGCGGTTGGAAGTGGAAGACGCGGTGATCGCCATGCGCCGCGCGCGAGCGTCCTATGATGCCGCGGTGCAGGCCCGAAAGTACCAGCAGGAGTCGCTGGAAGCGGAGCAGATGAAGTACGAAGTGGGCGCTTCCACCGCCTTCTTTGTGATCCAGTACGAGAGCCTGTTGGCGCAGGCGAAGTCCACCGAAGTGGCGGCGAAGAGCGCTTATGTCAAGGCCCGCGCCGCACTGGAGCGCGCAACCGGGAACATCCTGGAGCAGCACCAGATTTCGCTCGACGCGGGAATCAAGGGGAGGATGTAACACTCTTCAGAAAATCCTCCAGCGTCCGCCCGGCGACCTCCTCAAACTTCTCATCTCCCATCCGCAGGCTGCGGATGCGGTCGAGCCGGAACACGCGGAAGTCCCCACGAGACTCGCACCAAGCCGCAATCGACCAAGTGGTCCCCCAGAAATTCAGCGCCAGCGGATCGATCGTCCGCGTCGAAGCGCGGCCATCCCCATCCACGTACTCGATATGCAGTTTGCGGCGCTCGAAGATCGCCTGGCGCACAGTTTCCAGACCCGCCGCCGCGCCTTTCGGCACGAGAAATCCAGGGGCAAATAATTTGGCGCGCTCGATCTCTTCCCGGCGGGCCGCGGGCAGCGCGAGCGCGATCTTGGCGATGGCCGACCGCGCGTGGCCACCGAGAGCGGTCCCTCCCCACGTCTCCACCATGCGCGCGCCGGCGACCAGCGCCTCGACTTCGCCCATGGTCAACATGATCGGCGGAAAATCGAAACCCGGCCGCAGCCGGTATCCAACGCCGGCCTCTCCCTCGACCGGCACGCCGGAAATCGACAAATCGCGTATGTCCCGGTACACTGTTCGCTCGGAGACATGCAGCCAGCCGGCAAGCTGCCTGGCGGTGGTCAGGCGTCGCCCTCGCAAGTGTTGGACGATTTGAAACAACCGATCGGCGCGCCGCATCTCAAACTATCCTGACACAACGCTGTCAGGATGCCTGCGGCATACTCGGCTAATGAACACTCAAACCAACGAAGGCCGGGTCGACTACATCGAGTTCCCGGCCACGAATATCGCCAAAACGAAGGCTTTCTATGCCGGCGTCTTCGGCTGGAAATTCACCGACTACGGCCCTGACTACACCAGCTTTGAAGACGGCCGGCTCGCGGGCGGGTTCTTCAGGAAAGACGCGGTGACCGCCGGAGGGCCGCTGGTGGTCATCTACTCCGGCGACCTTGCCGGTATGCAAACGAAGGTACAGGCGGCGGGTGGCGCAATCGTCAAGGAGATCTTTTCCTTCCCTGGCGGGCGGCGTTTTCATTTCACCGACCCGGGCGGGAATGAGCTGGCGGTATGGTCGGACAAGTGAGGGACAACCTGCTGCGCATCCCCGGAGTCGGACCGTCGATAGCCGCGGATCTCAACCGGCTGGGAATTCAAGACGTGGCGGAACTACGAGGCCGCAACCCCGAGGCGCTTTACGCCGACCTCTGCCGCGAAGTGGGCCATCACGTGGACCGGTGCGTGCTCTACGTATTCCGCTGCGCCGTGTATTTCGCTTCGGAGGCGGAGCATGACCCCGATTTGCTGAAGTGGTGGAACTGGAAGGGCTAGTGGGCAGGCCACGAAAAACGATGGCCTGCCCCACAGCTAATCTGCTGTACAGTTATTTCTTGGACACTGCACTAGCGGGCGAGCATCTCCCCCGCCACCCGCGCTGCCGTGGCCGGCGCCAGCAGTATCCCATTTCGATAGTGCCCGTACGCCAGCCACAGGCACGTATCGCCCAGGCGGCCGATCGCCGGCGCCAAGTCGTCGGTCGCCGGGCGAAACCCGAGCCACGCCGTGGGCTTCGGAGCCGAGCGCAGCCGCGGCAGCAACTCGGCGGCGCGCGCGTGAATATCGTCCACTATCTGCGAATCCAGTTCGCGGTTGAAACCTACCTGCTCCGACGAAGTCCCCGCAATGGTGAATCCGCTGGATCGATGCATCACGTACGTGTGCCCATGCCGCAGAATGGGGCCGACCGATCCCGGCTCGAGCGTATACCCGAGCAGGTGCCCGCGCACAGGAAACGTCGCGGGAATGGCGATTTGGCCGTCCGCGCCGTTGACCGGAATCGCCCCGCTCCAGGCCCCCGCCGCCAGAACCGCCGCCGATCCCGAAAGCATGCCGCCGCTGGTCTCGACGTCCGCCCGCCCCGCCGTTACTCGCACTGCCATCACGCGCGTCTGCTCGTTGATGCGCACACCGCGTTTCTCGCAGGCGCAGCGCAGCGCGCGCGTCACATCCCGTGGATCGACCAGCGCATCGTCCGGATAGTACAGTCCGCCGACGGTAACCTCGGCGCGAATGCCAAGCTCCGCCTGCGCGGCACGGCGAGCCAGCAGATCCTGCCATTCGGCTTCCGTGCGGGCGATCTCAACCGCGCCGCAGCGCCGGTAATCGATCCCCACGCCCGTCTCGCCTTCCAGCTCTGCGACGAACGCCGGATAGAGCGCCCGGCTCTCCAGCGCAAACTCCGCCCAGCGGCTGCGGCTGACGAACTCGCCGCCCGGCGCCAGCATCCCCGCGCCGGCCCAACTGGCCTCGCCGCCGAACACGCTCGCATCCAGCAGCGTGACCGCCGCGCCGGCCTGCGCCAGCCGCCAGGCGATCGAGCCGCCAATAATCCCGCCGCCAACGACGATGACGTCACCGCCGCCCAACGCCTTCATGGCACGATCAGCGACGAAGTGCGCGGGCTTGGTGGAAGGGTGCCCGTCGCTTCGCCCAGGAAGCCGCGCAGAGAATCCAGAAAAGCGCGGCCGCGCGGACGCCTATTGTTGCGGTCCAGTTCCAGACGTTGCAGGAAGACCAGCACGCCGAGCACGTCTGCGTCGCGCGTGCGCGCCATGCCGAGCTTCTCCGTCTCCAGCTTGCGAAACTCCGCCAAGCCATGTTGTGCCTCGCTGAAGATGTGGTTCGCGATCGCGTTGTCCGGCCGCGTTTCGTAATACACGCCGCTTTGGAGAGTGCGCTGGGTGCGAATAAGCGCGTCGAGCGCGTCGCGCACATCGCTATCCACCGCGCCCGGAGTGTCAAACGCGCCCAACATGAGGCTGCTCATGGCGCCGACCACCAAGGGTTCGTGGTCCGCCAGGAACTCTTCTGTGATGCGAATGTCCTTGTTGGGAAACTCATTCGGATCGATCGGTTCGGTGTGCTCGTGCTTGCGCGCCTCCTGCAGAAACGGGCAGTCGAACGGGCAGTCCACGGTGACCTCGCGCTCGGCGCCGCAGCAGAGCGTGCAGATGTCGCCATGCACGCCGGGGCAGAAGCGGCGAGGTTTTCGGGTACGGCATATTGCGCAAGACATTCCCTTAGTATAAAGGGAGACACCTTATGGATCGAACCAATCTCTTTTTCAAAGTGGTAATCGAGCACGATGCGGAGGACCAGCCGGAGCGGCTGGGCCGCGAAATCTGCAAGCAACTGATGAAGGTCTACGGCGTGCGGTCGGCGGAGCTGGCCAGTTTCACGCGCGTGGAGGAGTAGAGGCTTGCGCTATTTCGAATTCCAATACGCCTGCTGTCCGATATAATCGTCGTCCGGCAGATTGGCCAGGATCAGGCGGCGTACTTCCAGCGGGTCGATCTCGCCCTGCTTCTGGTAAATGACGCTGCCGTCGATCCCGATCAGAATCGTGTAGGGCACCGCGGCATTCCAGGTGGGATCGAACGCCGCCATCTGATCGTAAGTCTCGTTCGTGGCGAAGATCAGGTTCCTGGTGGAAGCATGCTGCTCGTTGAGGAATTTCAGGACGCCCTTGCTCTCGTCGGGGAAATTCACGCTCACCGTCACCAGGTCGAACGGCCGCTTGCGATACATGCGGTACATCTTCTGAAACTCGGGGAACTCGGCCGTGCAAGGGCCGCACCAGGTCGCCCAGAAATCCACCAGCAGGACTTTGCCGGTTCCGTTCTTGCGCAGCGCCTTCAGTCGATCCAGACCGGCCGGATTGAGCGCCACCGGTTCGGCGGCGATGCGCGCCATCTCCGCTTCGCCCGACGCCTGCTTGTAGGCCCACTTGATGGAGCAGCCCACGGTGGGCGTCTTCTCCGTTGCCACGGGCGTGCCGGCGAGCACCGCGTCGATGGCCAGGCGCGCGTCCTGCCGCTTGGCGAGCGGCTCTCGCGGGCTTGAATCCACGCGGCCCTGGTAGCGCAGCTTGCGCTCCTGGTCGAACACAAACACGTGCGGCGTGGCGGTCGGGCCATAAGCGCGCGCGACGGACTGGGTCTCGCCGTCATACAGAAACGGGAAATCGAAATGGCGGTACTCCGCGCGGATCTTCATCTCCGGAAGCGAATCGGCAAGGTCGGTGTAGCCTAACTCGTCCAGGCGGACGGCCTTCGGGCTGTTGGGCTGAATCGCCACCAGCGCGACGCCGCGATCCCGATAGTCGGCGGCCAGCTTCTGGACGCGCCCTTCGTAAAGCTGCGCCGTGGGACAGTGCACGCAGGTGAAGACGACCACCAGCACTTTGCTCGACGCAAAATCCTGCAAGCGGTAAGTCTTGCCGTCGACGGCCGGCAGATTGAAATCGGGTGCGGCCGCGCCGATCGCCAGCGTAGGTGGATTCTCGTCCGCCAGGACAACGCCGGAGCATGCCAACAGCAGGGCGACGATGGTGAGTCTCATCTCTTAAGTATGGCGCGAAGTGAAGCGGCGGCGATCAATGGCTGGAATCCCTTCCAGCAGGCGCGCGTCCGGCGCCGGCTCGCCCGCCTCGATCCAGAGCGGAACCACGCCGGCCCACACCGGCAACGCATAATCCTCTTCGTCGTCGATGGGCGGGCCGGTGCGGACTTTCGCGGAAACCTCGTCCAGCGCCAGCGCCACCACCGTGGTGCTCTTCACTTCCTTCTCGCTGGGCAGCCGGGCTTCCTCCCAGCGGCCCGGCGCGAGGTGATTGGTGATGCGGCCGAGCGCCGTCATCTTCTCCTCAGGATCGGTTACCAGGCGGGCTTGGCCGAGCGCCACGACCGAGCGATAGTTGATCGAGTGGTGGAACGCGGAGCGCGCCAGCACCAGGCCATCCACGAGCGTCACCGTGACGCAAAGCGGTGCGCCCTGGCCCATCGCGCGCAGCATGCGGCTGGCGGGGGAGCCGTGCAGGTAGATCTGGTCGCCGGAGCGCGCATAGCCGGTCGGAATCACGTACGGCTGGCCGTCCGCGACGAACCCCACGTGGCAGATGAATCCCTCATCGAGGATGGCGTGGACTTGCGCCTGGTCGTAAACGCCGCGCTTGGGCAGACGCTTCACTTGGGTACGTTCGGTGGGTGTGTATGTGTCCATCGTTCCCAGTCTAGCGGGAACACGACAACTCGCGCTGGTGGTTCCGGAGGAAAGCACCCAACATGCGGTCGGCCAAACGGATATGATCGGTCAGCCAGGCGGAAAGAAAATCCAGCAGTTCGATCGCGGCATCGCGATCGCCGCGCCGGATGCGCCGCTCCAGCGTTTTAATCCTGGAGCGGGCCGTATGGTGCTGGCGCCAGTGCCACGTATAGAGAGGGTACCGGGCCGCGCGCATCTCGCGCTCCTCGTGCGAGAAGTGTTGCGCCGTGTGGATGACCAGGTCTTCCACGATCGACTGCATTTCGGCCGTGGCCGCTCCCGCGATCATGGCACGCTGCAGATCGTCGCAGAGGCGAAAGATCTGGCGATGTTCGTCGTCGACCTCGGGAACATGCACGGCATGCGCGTCGTTCCACTCAAATATTCGCATGCGAATATCTTGATTATACAGCACTACACCGGGGTGGACTGCGAGTCAGCGGCCCAGCATGGGGAAAAGCCGCCGCAGGTCTTCGTCGCTGGGCTGGCGGCCGTATTCGCAAATCTCGAATGCCTCCGCGTGGGCGATCTTGGCGGCGCGCTCCGGACCATACCACTTCTCCAGCGCGCGGCGCACAGCCGGCGCGATTTCGTTGCCTCGGCTTTGGGCCAGCCACCGCTTGCGCTCCGCAGGATCTTTGGGCACCGTATCGAGTTGGCCATCCACCCACGGCAGCCATTCGTAAACCTGCGAGACGTGCGCATCGAGCGCGGCGACCTTCAAATCGAAAACGTCGTCGATGCCGATGGCTACATCCGGGCGGAACGGCGACGGCTTCTGGAAATGATCCTCGTAGTACAGGAACACCGGGTTCTTGCGCAGCGGCGGCGTATCGGGACAGACGTTGGGAACCACCACCATGTACGCGGCATCCTGCACCAGCACACCCGTATAGCGGTGATCCGGGTGATAGTCGTTGGGCCGCGGCGCGAGCACGATATCCGCATTCCACTGCCGGATGCGCCGGATGATCTGTTCCCGCACGGCCAGCGTGGGCAGCAGTTCGCCGTCATGGTTGTCGAGCACTTCGTACGTGATGCCCAGCCGCCGTCCGGACTCCTCCGCTTCGGCGCGGCGACGTTTGGCCAGCGCGCCGCCTCCCATCGACTGATGGCCGGCATCGCCATTGGTCACGGAAACGAACTTGACCGCGGCGCCCAGCGCGCGGAACTTGGCGGCGGTTCCCGCGGCGCGGATGTCGCAATCGTCCGGGTGCGCGCCGAACGCGATCACGCGCAAGGGGACGTCTTGTGCCAGCAGCGCGGCCGCCGACAAGAGAAAAAAGACGATAGTGAAAGCAGGTTTCATAAGTAAGATGGTCCCACAGGTTTGGCATCCACTCCCCCATATCGAATCTTGAACAAAGTGTAGCCGGGGATTTTCCAACCCTCCGACCAGGGCAACCAGTCGAGATCGCTCTCGCTAATGGACCGGATCTGCCCGATTGGAATCGACCAGTGAAACAGCCCACAGGCGGCGATGACCTCAGAATCGGTAACCGTGTACTTCATCGTGGGGACCAATGGAAGCGAAAAAGAGAACCGCGGCGGAAAGGAGCGCGGGAATCGCCAAGGCGAGCATCAGTTGCGCGCGCGAGGCGGTGTGCTGAGCCCCGAAAACACCGAAGGCGCCGACGATGGCGACGATGGCAGCCGAGGACAGGACGGGCGTGCGAAAAGACCGCGCGGCAAACACCTTCGCGGGTTGCATTTCAAACGTCCCCGAACTCGTCTTTCCAAACAGCCTCGCGCTTTTGATAGAGCGCGGTGCGGCCCAGAATCGCGAACAGCGTGCTGATGGCGGAGCGCTCGGCGACGTTCTCCACCTCGCCATTTTGGATGCGCGTCAGGAAGGCCTCAATGGCATCGTTGGTGATGTCGCGGGGAGAGGGGATCGTCTCGGCGTCTTTGGGCCCCTTGTGGTGAATCATGCGGGCGCGCGAGGTTTCGAGCACGCCCTTGGCGCCGGTAAATTCCTCGCCGACGTGCGAGAATCCGCGCGGGCTGATCTGGTTGGCCTCGTAGTTCACGTGCATGCCGTTAGGAAACTCGAACGACAGCGTGAGGTGATCCAGGATCTCCATCGACGTGCGCACCTTGGTGCCGGCCATGCCGACGGCGCGAATGGGCCGTGCGTCCAGGAACCAGTGCAGCACGTCGAAATTGTGGCAGTCCTGCTCCACGATGAAGTCGCCCGAGTAATCCCGATAGCAGAACCAGTTGCGCAGGTGCTCGATCTTGGGGTCGTCATACGGCTGGCGCGTGAACGGATCGCTGCCGATCCAGAAGGCGCGGGCATTCACCAGTTCGCCGATCTGGCCTTCGCGCAGGCGCTTGTAGGCTTCCAGGTAAACCGGGCCGTAGCGCTGCTGGAATCCCACGGAGACGTTCTTCTTGGGATCGGCCTTGCGGCTGGCGGCGATGATCTTCTTCACGCCTGCGAGGTCCACCCCCATG
Organism: Bryobacterales bacterium; assembly: GCA_003166475.1. Classification (GTDB taxonomy): domain Bacteria; phylum Acidobacteriota; class Terriglobia; order Bryobacterales; family Bryobacteraceae; genus Bog-159. The sequence goes on from PMVV01000428.1 coordinate 20,707, forward strand.
GGCTTCTCGCAGTAGACGTGCTTGCGCGCCTCGATGGCGTCGGCCAGCATGCGCGGGTGCTCGAAAGGCGGGGTGGCGATGATGACGGCGTCGAGATCGCTGGCCGCCAACAGTTTCTCGTAATCCTTGTAGACGGTGGGCTTTTCGATCTTGATCTTCTGCGTGCCGATTTCGATGCGGTCGTCGAACAGGTCGCACAACGCGGTGACACGCGCGCGCGGGTCGGCATTGAAGATGGTGGCGTCGTACTGGCCGCGTCCGCCCACGCCGATGAGGCCGACGGTAATTTTGGAATTTGCCTGCGAGCCCCGGACGGCCTCCGGGCGAACGATGGTGAAGCCGGCGGCTAACGCTGCGCCGGTCTTTTCGATGAGCTGCCTCCGGGAGAGGCTGGGGCTGGATTCAGACATTGTGAAAAGGATCTCCTTAGCGGATTATACGTCAATGCACAAGTCAGACAAGGTCCTCGGGCGGCTTGGTTTCGGTAGCGTGCATCCGCTGGCGCGCGTTGTGGTGGATCTCGCCGAGGTTCAATCCGGTGAGCGCGGTGGCGATGGCTCCGCCGGCGAGCAACGGCAGCGTCAGGGCGCCCCACAGGACGAATGAGAAGTCCTTCGCATCGTTCCGTTCCACGCCGAAAACATTGTACAAAGCGATTACGCACGCCACGTTGATCAGTCCGATGTTGCCGGGAGCATTGGGGACGACGGTGCCCAGACGCACAATGGCCAGCACCGCGGCGGCATCCCAAATGGAAAGGTCCAACTGGAAGGCCCTCATCAAGGCCCAGTAGGAAAGCACTTGCAGGACAAGGTATAAGAAGCTTACCGGCATCACGCGCGCGAGAGTCGGCCCATTGCCCATGGTGTGCAGACCCTCCACGACGTGGCGCAAGACCGTGGCCCAACGGCTCTCCTTCACGATGGCGTGCGCATGACTCTTGTGGATCATTACGTAGGCCAGCAGCGCCGCCGCCACGATCACCACAACCTCCAGCGCGCGCACAAAATACGTCAACCAATGGGGGATGCCCGGGAGGTGTTGCGCCGCGACGATGAACGACAGAATCATCCAGAAGCCGTCGATGACCCGCTCGATGGCGGCCGAGGCGAAGACCACGGAAATGAGTTGATCGTTCCAGTGGGCCACCAGATAACAGCGGATCAGCTCGCCGACACGCAACGGCAAGACCTCGTTGGCAAACAGGCCGATGTAGATGGCCTGCACCGTGCGCCAGAACGGCAGGCGATCCACGGGCTGGAAGAGCAAGACCCAGCGCCAGGCGTGGCAGATGTACACCAGGAGGTCCAGCGCCATTCCAAGCGCCACCCATTGCCACTCGAGCTGGCGGAGTTGCGGGAGGAAATCGCCGATCTTGGAGTTGTGGAACACCCAGACCAGGCAGCCGGCGGAAAGCGCGTAGCCCAGCAATTGCGGCACCCAGCGGGGCACCTTGGGGCGCGAGGCGAAGACGCGGGCCAACCAGGCGGGCGCAGGGCGACGGGGATCGGTTGGTTGGGAGTGCTCGTTTGGTAGGGGCCCCAAGTGCCTATCATAGCTGGGCGCTTGCGGGGCGCGGGTGCTGGGTGCTCCGCTTGTGCGTAGTTATGCGAAACTGTGCGCTTGTGTGCACCGATCACGGGTTTGGGATGCGAAACAAGAATCTGCCGAGCAATGCCAACTGCTAAGTTTCACGACGTTGCCATGTGTATTTGGTTACGCTTACAGACTTTAATTAAAGTTTCGCTTGCTATTTGAATCTTCCCGGCTGCGGTTTGGGAGTTGGGTTCGCTTCGCATACAGGGGTCTAGTGCAAGTCGCTTGCGCCCTCGGGTGAAATTGTCAAAGGGCGGTGCAGGCGGATGTGGGCGGGTTTAAGGCCGTCGAAACCGCTACCAGCTTGAGGTTACCACGGCCAGTGGCCTAGCGATTGGCCGCGAATCTGGATTGGCGTTTGTTTTCCGGTCGTTACAGGCGATTTTGGGGTGGTGATCGGCAAACGGCCCGCCCCAGGAAGCCAGCAGCAGGCCGGCCGCCGAGCCGAACGCCGCCAGCAGCAGGCTCTCGGTCATCAACTGCCGGATGACGCGCGCGCGGCCCGCGCCGATCGCCAGGCGCACGGAGAACTCCCGTTGCCGCGCGGTCGCGCGCGCCAGCAGCAGATTGGCGATGTTGGCGCAGGCGATTAGCAGCACCAGTCCCACGATAGCCATCATGGTATACAGCACGGTGCGATACTGCATGCCCATCTCGGAGAAGCCGGTGCTTGCCGGTTTCAGGAAGAAGGAGTTCCGCAGGTATTCCTTTTGCGCTTCCGCGGGCAAGTCTTGCGGAATTGTGAGGCGAAAGATATCCGGTGCAATGGCCTTCATGCGGTCGCGGGCCTGCTCGATGCTTTCTCCCGCAGGCATGCGCCCCAGAATGCGCAGCCACCATTGCGAGCGCTCATCGAGAGCATTGTGCCCGGGATGGAAGATCGGGTCGCAGGCGATCGGGATGGCCACGTCGAAGCCCCAGTCCTTATCGATGCCGTGAAACCAGGGCGGCGTTACGCCCACGATTTCGAAGGTATGCCGATCCAGGCGCACGGTCTTGCCGACGATGCCCCGTTCGCCGCCGAAATTGCGCTTCCAGAAGCGGTAGCCGATCACAGCCAAAGGCGGTGTGCCGCGCCGGTCTTCGTCGCGAGTGAAAACGCGGCCCTGGATGGCCGGCACGCCGAGCACGCGGAAGAAATCTCCACTCACCCACAAGCCGATCGCGTAATGGCTCTCGCCGCCATCGGCCAGGTCGAACGCCTTCGGCGAATAGGCCAGCGTGCCCGAGAACGCCTGCTGGCGGTCGCGCACCTGTTCCCAGATCGGATTGGTGAATACGTCGTCGCCCGCCGGCCCCGGCCTGACTTGCACTAGCCGCTGCGGGTCTTCCACCGGCAGCGACCGCAGCAGCACCGCATTCAGAATACTGAAAATCGCCGTGTTCGCGCCGATGTCCAGCGCCAGCGCCAGCACCGCCGTGGCGGTGAAGCCGGGATTCGCCGCCATGGTGCGCAGGCTGTAGCGGATGTCCTGCCACGCGGAATCGAACAGGGTCCAGCCCAGGGTTCAGCCCCATGCTTCTCGGCTCGACTCCTGAAGTTGTGCCGCATTGCCGAACTGCCGCCGCTCCGCCACCCGCGCCGCGTGGGGCGCCAGTCCGTCCGCCTGTTTGCCGGCGGCGCGGAGGTCCAGATGAAGACGCATCTCTTCCGCCAGGTCTTGGGTCAAAGCGCGCGCCCGAGAGCCGGTAGCGCAGTTGCCTCCGGATTTCACCAATCCAGGTCATCGACCGTCGCCTCAGACTGTTTGCAGAATCTTGTGAATCGCCCCGTTTACCCGCTGGTATTGTTCCACTTCGGCCAGGAGTTGCTTGCGGCCCTGCGCCGTGAGCCGATAATAGCGCGCGCGCCGGTTGCCCGCCGTCACGCCCCATTCCGCCGTGACCCAGCCCTTCAGCAGCATGCGCTGCAGCGCCGGATACAGCGACCCTTCTTCGACTTGCAGCACATCGTCGGATACTTGCTGAATGGCATTGGCGATCTCGTACCCGTGAAGCTGGCCGTGGCGGGCCAGCATCTTCAGGATCAACATGTAAAGGGTGCCGGGCGGGATTTCGTCGCGTCTCGGGTGCTCTGACATAGTTAGACTATGCCAGTGTCCCATGTGCGCGGCGGACGTGTCAAGTGGGTCTGGCCCCGCGCGCCCCGCGCAACGAAATCAGCCCGGCCTGAGGACGAAACGGCCGACGCGGGCACTTAAGCGACACGGATCACATGGTCGAAAACCCACCGTTTGGGGCGGCCTGAGAGGCCGCCGGGCCCAGAGGGCGCCCCCGAGGGCCTGCCCCACATTCCGGCATGCGCAGACCGGGCGGCAGATGAGGTTAAGAGGCACACTGAGCGGGCTGGGGACGCGGCCCCAGCGCTACTCGTCGTCTTCCTCAACTGTGACGGGTTCGAGGTCTTCGGCTTCGAAGATCTGGCGGCAATCCAGACATTCCAGGTATTCCACGCCATCGCGCCTGGCGATGATCTCGGTACGGTTGTGCTCGCAAGGGTGCTGCTGCATAAAGCAAGACTTAGGATTTATTCTAATGAAGCGCAGGCCCTTGTCAAGGGTATTTGCGTTTATTTTTTCGAATCTTAACGCCGTTAGGGTTTCCGGAGGGCTTTTTGGGTGTCCTGAGCTACAATTTAGGGGATGCCGTTCCCCATACACCGCATGCGCCGGTTGCGCGCCAGTGAGCCGATCCGCAGCCTGGTCCGGGAGACCCGCCTGGATCCGGCCGAGTTCATCCTGCCTCTTTTTGCCTGCCCGGGCGAGGGCGTCCGCCGCGAAATCGGGGCCATGCCCGGCAATTTCCAACTCTCCGTGGACGAAATCGTACGGGAGTGCGCCGAGGTGCGGGCGCTCGGCATCGGCGGCGTGATCCTGTTTGGCCTGCCGGAAAGCAAAGACGAAACGGCCTCCGGGGCTTACGCCGACGATGGCATCGTGCAGCGCGCCATCCGGGCCATCCGCAGCCAGGATCCCAGCCTGCTGATCGTCACCGACGTCTGCAATTGCGAATATACCAGCCACGGGCATTGCGGCAAGATCGTCGCGGGCGAAGTGGATAACGACCAGACGCTGGAATGGCTGGCGGCCTCGGCGGTTTCGCACGCGCGCGCCGGCGCCGATATCGTGGCCCCCTCCGACATGATGGATGGGCGCGTGGCCGCCATCCGCCGCGAGTTGGACGCCAACGGCTTCTCCCGCATTCCGATCTTGTCCTACGCCGCCAAGTTCGCCTCGGTGTTCTACGGGCCGTTCCGCGAGGCGGCCGAATCCACGCCGCAGTTCGGGGACCGGCGCAGCTACCAGATGGACCCCGCCAACGGGCGCGAAGCCATGCGGGAAATCGAACTGGACCTGGAGGAGGGCGCCGATATGATCATGATCAAGCCCGCCATGCCCTACCTCGACCTGATCCACGAAGCCCGCCGGCGTTTCGACGCGCCCATCGCCGCCTACCAGGTGAGCGGGGAGTTTTCCATGATCGAAGCCGCGGCCCGCAACGGCTGGATCGACCATGACCGGGCCATGATCGAAAGCCTGACATGCATCCGGCGCGCGGGAGCGCAGATCATCCTGACCTATTTCGCCAAGCCGGCGGCCAGGTTACTGGCCTGACTTTCCCCTAGACCTAAACCCAATACTGTTCACTTATGTTCACTTAATGATGTCTTGGTGGGGCAGACGATCGTTTTATGTCGTCTGCCAAGCGCTCCCCGAAGACGGCAGACCACAAAGTGCGATGGTCTGCCCCACCAACGGTACGGCGCTACAATTTCAGTGTATTGGCCAGCCGCCAATCGCGAATGGCATCTCACGTGCTCTGTTGGTCCAACTCCGGTTCGAACGGGGACGCCCGTTCCGGCGAGAGAAAGGTAATGGTAAAGTTTGGCACAGAAGACCGGCGGTAGCCGGGCGAGCAGGGTTGGACGCCCTCCGCGTGCGCCCGATTCGCCTCAACCAAAGCAACCAACCCCCCCGGCTAAGAAGCCCCCCCCTGCGACCGCCGAGGAGCAGGGCGAAGCCGGTCGATTCCGCATTGTTGGTGTGGGAGCCTCCGCAGGCGGCCTGGAGGCCTTCACGGAGTTGCTCACGCATCTGCCGGACGATACCGGCATGGCATTCGTGCTGATTCAGCATCTCGATCCGAGTCACGAGAGCCATCTGGCGGAGTTGCTTTCCAAAGCAACCAAAATGCCTATTGCCGAGGTGAAAGGCGAGACTCGCACCGAGGCCAATCACGTTTACGTGATTCCGCCGCGCCGCAATTTGAGCATTTCCGGTGGAGTCCTGCACTCCCCGGACCGGCCGGTCAGCGGCCGCAACATGCCGATCGACGATTTCTTCCGCGCCCTGGCGGCGGACCGCGGACGCCGGGCGCTCGGCGTGGTTATGTCGGGAACCGCATCGGATGGGACGCTGGGCCTGCAGGCGATCAAGGCTGCGGGCGGCACCACCTTCGCCCAGGAAATGGGCTCCGCGAAGTTCGATAGCATGCCGCGCAGCGCCATCGCCGCCGGCGTGGTGGATTATGTCCTGCCGCCGGCCGGAATCGCGCGGCAACTGGTAGCCATCGCGCACCATTCGAATGTTCCGATCGACCCCCGGGAGGAGATTGGGCCGCCGGGAGATCCGAAACTGGCTAAGATCCTCCGGCTGGTACGGAGCGCCACCGGGGTGGACTTCACGCACTACAAGCCCAGCACCCTGGCCCGGCGCATCAAGCGGCGCATGACCCTCCGCGGATTCGAAAACCTCGAAGACTACAGCCGGCATCTCGAGCAGAATCGCGAGGAAGCCACCGCATTGTGCGAGGACTGTCTGATCACCGTCACTGCATTCTTTCGGGAGCCAACGCTCTTCGAGGATCTGAAGACCAGCGTGTTTCCCGCTCTGGTCGAGAATAGGGCTGCCGGGGACGCCATCCGGATCTGGGTGCCCGGGTGCGCAACGGGTCAAGAGGCTTATTCGATCGCCATCGGCTTGATGGAATTCCTGGACGAGGCGGGAGAGAGCGTTCCGTTCGAGATTTTCGCCACCGATATCAGCGAAACGGCGGTCGCAAAAGCCCGCGCCGGCATATACAAGGACTCCGAAGTTGCGCACATCTCGCCGCAGCGGTTGGCGCGGTTCTTCGCCCGTTCGGAACGCGGGTACCAGATTACAAAGAACGTCCGCGACGTATGCGTTTTTGCCCGGCACAATGTGGCCGAAGACCCGCCTTTCTCGAAGTTGGACCTGATCAGTTGTTGCAACGTACTGATCTACCTTGGAACGGCGCTGCAGCGCAAGGTCTTGTCGATCCTGCATTACGCCCTCAAGCCGGCGGGCTTCCTGGTAGTTGGTCCATCGGAGAGCATCGGCACGCTGACCGATTCGTTTCATCAAATGGAAAAGACCCACAAAGTGTATAGCCTGCGGCCGTCGGCGAGCACGCCGGCGCCGCGCTTGAGCCCAGGCCGCAGCGCCGAAGGCCGGGGGGATTTCCCGCAGAGAACTGCCGAGGTCCGAACCGGGCTGGACGTGCTGAGAGAGGCCGACCGGCTGGTGCTGGCCGAACATGGCCCTCCGGGCGCGGTGGTCGACGATGAAATGAACATCGTTCAGGTGCGGGGCCGCACCGCTCCATACCTGGAGCTTTCGCCGGGCGAGCCGAGCCATAACCTGCTAAAACTGGCGCGCGAAGGCTTAATCGCGGGCCTCGGCAAGGCGATGGGAGCGGCCAGAGAAACCAACGCCGCTGCTAAAGAAGACGGCTTCCGGATCGAAGACGGGGGCCAGATAACGGACGTCGCCATCAAGGTCGTCCCGTTTACGGGATCGTCGTCCGAGGAACGCTATTTCCTGGTCCTGTTCGAGGACGTTGAGCCGAAGCGTGGCCCGATCGCGGCGCACGAGCCCGCGGCCGAGGAGCGCCGGGGAAGCGCGCAGTTGCTGCGCGAGTTGGCCGCAACCAAAGAGTATCTGCAATCGATCGTGGAGGCTAATGCATCCACGCTGGAAGAGCTTAGGGCGGCGAACGAAGAGGCGCAGGCGGGCAACGAGGAACTGGAAACCGCGCAGGAAGAGCTGGAATCGGCCAACGAAGAATTGAACACGCTGAACGAAGAGCTGAAGATCAGCAATGTGGAATTCAGCAAAGTCAACCGGGACCTGAGCAATCTTCTGGAAAACATCAGCATACCCCTGGTCATGGTTGGGCGGGATCTGCGCATTCGCCGCTTTACGCGCGCCATTGAACCGATGCTGAACCTGATCGCTTCCGACGTGGGGCGGTCGATAACCGATCTTCAGCCTCAAATCGAACTACCCGACCTGCGGCGGCTGCTATTGGGCGCCATGGAGGGCGGCGACCGGAAACCGCGCGACATCCGCGACGCGCACGGCCGCTGGTATTCGCTGCGCATCCTGCCGTCGGTGGGAACCAACGGCAAAATCGACGGCGCCGTGCTGATGCTGATCGATATCGATGCCGCCAAGCGCGGCGCCGACTTCGCCGAGGCAATTGTGGAAACGGTGCGCGAGCCTCTGGTGATCCTGAGCCAGAACCTGCAAGTCATCAAGGCCAACAGGACGTTCTACGAAACGTTCCATGCCGCGCCGGAGAAGACGGAGGGGCGTCTGATCTACGACCTCGGGACCGGACAATGGAATATCCCGAAACTGGCCGAATTGCTGGAGAACATCCTGCCCATGCACTCCACGTTCCGGGACTTTGAGGTGACCCACGAGTTCGAACATGTGGGACGGAAAGTGATGCTGCTCAACGCCAGCGAAATCTTCAATCCGAATGCGCAAGCGCGGACCATCCTTCTGGCGATTGAAGATGCAACGGACCGCAAACAGGCTGAGGAAGCGCTCCGGACAACCAATGCCGAACTGGAGCATTTCGCTTATGCGCTCACGCACGACCTGCAGGAGCCTCTGCGGATGGTGGTGAACTTCACCGAGCTGCTGGGCCGGGAGTACTCGGGAAAGCTGGGCAAAGAGGCGGACCAGTTCATCGCCTATTCGACGGAGGGCGCGCTGAGAATCGAGGCGCTGCTGAGAGCGCTGCTGGCCTACTGGGAAGTTGCAGGCCAGGACCATGGCAGCTTCGGGCCAATCGATTGCGGCGCCGTTCTGGCCAAAGCGTTGTTGAACCTCCAGGCGGCCATCGCGGAGAGTGGCGCCATAGTGACTTCCGGTCCATTGCCAACCGTGGTGGCCGAGGAGGTTATGCTGACGCAGGTTTTCCAGAACCTCATTTCCAATTCGATCAAGTACAGAGGCGATGACACGCCCAAAATCCATGTCTCGGCGGAGAAAACCGCGGAGGGGTGGGTGTTTGCCGTGCGGGACAACGGAATCGGTATCGATCCGCAGGACATCGGCCGCGTGTTCGGCATGTTCAAACGCTTGCATGGAAAAGAAATTCCCGGCACCGGCATCGGTCTGGCGCTTTGCAAGAAGATCGTCGAACGCAAGGGCGGGCGGATCTGGGCGGAATCGGAAACCGGGCAAGGCGCTACGTTCAAGTTCACAATTCCGGGCAACCATACGGAGTCCGCCCCCCCCGGCGCGCAAACTGAAAATGGCCAGCTCTGACCAAAACCGCCCGGAAGACGAAATCGCGCGCCTGCGCAAGGCGCTGGACGCGGAATTGCGCCGATCGATCGAGATCCAAAGGCAGTTGGACCGGGCCAACGCCGACTTTGAAGAGTTTGTCTCGATGGCGGCTCACAACCTGCGCGAGTCTCTCCGGGAGGTAGCCTCCTACAGTCAACTGATGGCCGAGACGGATGCCGGCGCATACCTCGATCGCATCCGGGAGGGGGTGGCCAGAGCGCAGTCGCTGCTCGGCGAAATCGTCGAGTATTGGGGCACCACGGGCGGCCGGCAGTTCTCCCGCACGGACATGGAAGCGGTCCTTCGCCAGGCTCTCCTCTCGGCGGACAAGCCGATCGCAGAACGGAACGCAATCGTTACCCACGACCCTTTACCCGCCGTAATGGGAGACTTCGAAACCCTGACCAAGGTCCTGCGGCACCTGATCGGAAATGCCATCGAATACTGCGACACGCCTTCTCCGCGCGTTCACATTTCATCCAGACAGGTGGACCACGAATGGGTGATTTCGGTCGCAGACAACGGTCCCGGTATAGACCCGGCATTCCAGGGCCGCCTATTCGGAGCGTTTAAGCGCCTGCACGGGAAAGAGTATCCCGGCAACGGTCTGGGACTCGCATTCTGCAAGAAGGTCATCGAATTGCAGAGCGGGCGCATGTGGATGGAATCGACACCGGGGGCGGGGTCGACGTTGTATTTCACTCTGCCGCCGGGCGATTGACTTTGTGGTAGAATTCGTCACAAGATCGACGATGACGGCGGTCAGAAGGGAGAAACAACATGAAAACGCGAAGCATTTGGCTGGTGGTTCTCTCGTTTTGGGCGCTGAGCGCCCGTGCCAGTAATATCAATCTTGGAGCCGCGGGCAGTTTTGCCGTCCTGGCAGGATCCGCGGTGACCAATACAGGCCCCACCTATATCTATGGAAATCTGGGGCTGACGCCGGGTAGCTCAATCACCGGCTTTCCTCCGGGGACCATAGTCCCACCGGGAATAGAAGACGTCGATAATGGCTCGGCGATCATGGCTGAGAATGCTCTGACCACGGCATACGATTCCGCCACGGGCCTACCGTGCACGACGAACTTGACCGGTAAGGATCTCGGCGGGATGACCCTCACGCCAGGAGTCTATTGCTTTAACTCGTCGGCAGAGTTGACCGGAACACTCACGCTCAACGCCGAGGGCGACCCGAATGCGCAATTCGTATTCCAGATGGGGAGCACGCTGACGACCGCAAGTAGCGCGATCGTCGATTTTATCAATACCAACGGTGGTCTGCCCGATCCAAACCTGTTTTGGCAGGTTGGGAGCTCGGCGACTCTCGGCATCGGCACCGACTTCTCGGGAAATATCCTCGCGGAAACGAGCATCACCTTGACTACTGGCGCGAGTATTGCGTGCGGCAGCGCCTTGGCGCAAAACGGCGCCGTGACGCTGGACGATAATGTCGTGTCCATTTATGGTTGCGAAAGCTCTGGCGGCGCCGTTCCCGAGCCGCAGAGCGCCGCGCTCCTCGGCATGGGCCTCCTGCTGACGTCGATCGTATACCGGCGGCGCTCGCGGAAGTAAAGTCCGGCAATTCTTGCCGTATGGACGGCAGCATTTGCACGAAGTGGAGGGCGGGCTTCAGCCCGCCCGAGGCTTTAGCCTCGCTTCCCGGCAGTCCCGCGTTGGTCTCAAATCTGCTCAAAGAAGATCCGTCGAGTAACAAGAGTTAAAGACTCTATTTTCTGAAACTAATACGAGGAAGGAGATTTCATGTCACAAACGAGAGATGCCAAAGGACGGTGGATGCAGAGTGTTCTGGCAGCCGACACTCTGACGGGCGATAGGGTTGTGAACCGTCAAAAAGAGGATCTCGGAACAATCGAACATCTGATGATCGACGTGGAAAAGGGCCGCGTGGCTTACGCGGTACTTTCATTCGGAGGATTCCTGGGCATGGGCGACAAACTGTTTGCCATCCCCTGGAGCGCCCTCGCGGTCGACACCGATGAAAGGCAGTTCATCCTGGACGTCGACAAAAAGTCGCTGGATCACGCTCCCGGTTTCGACAAGGATCACTGGCCGAACATGGCCGACCATGTGTGGGGCGCCGAAGTTGCCACCTATTACCACGCCAAGCCCTATTGGACCTAGAAGTGCAACTCGATTGGGGGGCGGGTGGCGGACACTTCGCCCCCTTCCAAGGAGAAAAACAATGAACACGAGCACTAAAGATAAGGTTGAAGGCAAGTTTCACGAACTGAAGGGCAAAGCCAAACAGAAGGTCGGCGAGGTCGCCGGCAATCCCAACGTGGAGTCGGAAGGCCAGTCGGAAAAGCTCGCCGGCAAAGTCCAAAAGAAAGTCGGGCAGATTGAAAGCGTCCTTGAAAAGTAAGCACGGCGGGGCTCCGCGGTTGCGCCCGGCCCCAGAAAGAGAGGATTCAAAATGCTGATACTGATCATTATTCTGCTGTTGGTTTTCGGCGGCGGCGGGTATTACGGCTACGGCCGCTGGGGATACGGCGGCGGCGCTGGCATAGGTGTGGGTGGGGTGCTGTTGATTCTGCTCGTAGCCTACATGTTGGGGCTATTCCACTAAGACAACGCCGGCTGCGTGGCGGTTGGCGGAGACAAGCAAGGTAGTTGCAAGTTCTGTTGGACTGCTTGCAGGTACGAAGAAAAGGAGAGTGTATTGTGTTGTTTAAGCGATTGATCGGATTGGCGGTTCTTGTAGGCGCCCTGACGTTGAGCGTCGCAAAAGCCGAGGTTGTGGTTCGCGTCGCGCCGCCGCGTGCCGTAATCGAAACGCGGGGGGTGGCGCCCGGCGCCGGCTATGTGTGGATTAACGGGTACCATCGGTGGGATGGCAATGCGTACGCCTGGAATGCGGGAAGGTGGGAACAGCCACCTCGGCCGCATGCCCGCTGGGTGGCGCATCGCTGGGTCCACCGCAGAAACGGATACGTTCTGGTTGAAGGGCGCTGGCGCTAGTGTAGCGTGGCGCAGACGATCGTTGTTTGTCGTCTGCGCACCGTGCTCGAACTCGGCAGGCCACGAAAAACGATGGCCTGCCCCACAGCCGATCTTTTAGACGCTGCACGATGGCCCCAAATTCTAAGTCCTATCTTATTGGTGGCGGCATCGGATCCCTGGCTGCCGCAGCCTTCATGATCCGCGACGGCGGCCTGCCTGGCGAGAGTATTTCGATCCTGGAAGCGGCGCCCTTGATGGGCGGAAGTCTGGACGGCGGCGGAGACCTCGCGGGCGGGTATTCCATGCGCGGCGGACGCATGCTGACCACCGACAACTACGAATGCACCTGGGATCTCTACAAATCGATTCCGTCACTGAACCACGAAGGCAAGACGGTTTTCGACGAAACCGTGGAGTTCAATGAGCGGCACAAGTCGAACGCCATGGCCCGGCTGGTGGACCGGCGCCGCGCCAAAGTTCACGTGACTTCGATGGGGTTCTCCATGGAGGACCGTATCGAACTGTTGAAGCTCAGCAAGGCCGGCGAGGACGAGTTGGCCGCGAGTTGCATTACCGACTGGCTTTCGCCCCGGTTCTTCGAGACTGAATTCTGGTACATGTGGGCCACCACATTCGCCTTCCAGCCCTGGCACAGCGCCGTCGAGTTCCGGCGTTACCTGCACCGCTTCCTGCTCGAGTTCTCCCGAATTGAAACTCTCGCGGGCGTCAAGCGAACCATCTACAACCAGTACGATTCCCTGGTTCTGCCGTTGCAGTCCTGGCTGGCGGGCCACGGTGTCCGTCTGGTCGCGGATTGCAGGGTGACCGATCTCGATCACACCAACGAAAACGGCAAGTTCATGGTGACCGGCATCCATTGCCTGCGGCAGGACAAAAGCGAAGTAATTGCGGTGAACGACGGCGACTTTGTCTTCCTGCAAAACGGCTCCATGACCGACGCTTCCAGCCTGGGCTCTATGGCGAGCGCGCCCGGAAAGCCGACCAAGGTCGATAGCGGCGGCTGGACCCTCTGGGAAAAGCTGGCGGCCGGGCGGCCGGAGTTTGGCAATCCCGCGGCCTTTAACAGTTCGATCGCGCAGTCCTGTTGGGAGTCGTTCACCGTCACGCTGCAGGACCCCGCGTTCTTCGATCGGATGACTCAATTCAGCGGGAATGAGGCGGGCACTGGCGGCCTCGTGACGTTCAAGGACTCCCATTGGCTGATGTCCATTGTGCTGGCCCACCAACCGCACTTCCCGAAGCAGCCGGCCGGCGTGCAGGTGTTCTGGGGATACGCGCTATTTCCGGACCGGGTCGGCGACTTCGTGCCGAAGCCGATGGCCGAGTGCAACGGGGCTGAGGTTCTGCGGGAACTCTGCGGCCATCTGCGATTCGATCCGGAAACCGTCGCATCCGCCAACTGCATTCCCTGCCGAATGCCTTACATCACCAGCATGTTCATGCCGCGCGTGCGCGGCGACCGGCCGCTGCCGGTGCCTCGCGCGTCGAAGAACCTGGCGTTCATCAGCCAGTTCGTCGAGATTCCGGAGGACGTCGTCTTTACCGTGGAGTACTCGGTGCGGGCGGCCCAGATGGCCGTCTACGAGCTGCTGGGTATCGACCGCAAGATTCCGCCGGTAACGCCGCACGACAAGTCGCTGCACGCGCAGTTTGAGGCGTTGATCAAGGCAATTCAGTAATACTGGGCGGACGGCTCAGCCCATGTACGCCGTCACGAACATAATGATCGTAGCCATCAGCATGACACCTGCGCATATCCAGCCAAGGCAGCGAAGCAGAGGCCCGTTGCGGCGTTCGCCCATTACATCGGCCCTGCTGGTAAGCAGCACCACCAGGATGAGCAGGGGTGGCGCCAGCGCTCCGTTAAGCACCGCCGACCAGAAAAGCATCTTCACCGCGTTCAGACCCGCGTAATCCAAGCCCAGGCCCAGCGCCATCGCGAGGCCGAGGACCGCATAGAAGCCGTGAGCCAGCGGCGGGTGGACCTCCAGCGAGCCAACCCAGTCGGCCGCTTCGGCGATGGCGTAAGCGCAAGATCCGGCCAATACCGGGACNNGTGAGAATGATGAAGTACATCACCAGGTTCGAGAAGAACATACCTGTGATCACGTCGTTTCGCGAACGCCGTATTTCCCGATTGGTCGAGCCTTCCCGTTGTTCCACGGTCTTCTTGCCCGCGGATATATCTTCCTCTACTTCCTCGGCAGCCTGCCAGAAGAAGAGGTACGGCGAGATGGTGGTTCCCAGGATACCGACCAGCGTCGCCCAATACGCCCCGGTCCACTGCACCGTTGGAATCAGTGTGGCCCGCACCACGGCCGGCCAGTCCGGATGCGCGAAAAATGCGGCTGCGATGTAGGCGAACAATGCCAGCGTCAGCCACTTGAAGATGCGGGCGATCAGGCGATAACTGGTCCAGAACAGGAGGGATACAATCAGGAGCGCGTATAGGGGGGTCCAATAGAGCGAATTGACGCCAGTGAGAAGCGCCGTCACCGCACCCATGCCGCCGAGATCGGCGGCGATGTTGACGATATTGGCGACCACCAGCAGCGCACACGCGCTCCACAGGACCCACCGTGGATAGCGCAGCCGAATCACGCTGGCCAGCCCGAGTCCGGTGACCATACCCAGGCGGGCACACATGATTTGGATGGCCGCCATCAACGGAAAAGAGAAGATCGCGGTCCAGAGGGGCGCGTAGCCGAACGCGGCTCCGGTGACCGAATAGGTCGAGATGCCGGACGGGTCGTCGTCCGCGGCGCCGGTAATCAGTCCCGGCCCGAGATTCGAGAAAAACCTGCGAAAGCGGCCTTGCAGGACAAATACGCGCCTGGCCGCCTTGGCGCCCGCGGATTTCTGGCTCAATGGCAGGTCCGCAGTTCTTCTACGGCGCGGTGCCAATCCTGTTCCGGCGATCCTTGCGGACAGCCCCTGCCTTGCCAAAGCCGATATGCCAGTGCGGCGATATCCCGCTCGCTGGCTTCGTGAGCGATGGCGTTGGCGCCATGCCCGGTCCTGGTTCCCTGGTGCTCCTGCTGTGCGTGCAGGTAAGCCTGATTGGAGTGCTCCAGTGCTTGTCTGGAACTTTCATGTCCGGTCAGGTGATCTTCTTGTCCGTGATGCTCGGCGCCGGTAAGATGGGCATGTGCAGCATCGCCATGGTGCTCGGCAGCTATCTGTTGTGAATCGCGCATAACATTAACACTGCACGTATGGCACCGTCCCGCGCGCGGCCTCATACGGGGCGTGGGCTGGCCGGGCGGGAATGCCGTGGCCGGTCGGCAAATCTCGCACGCCAGGTGCAGTTTTTACATCTATCGCCGCTGAGTTTCAGCTAACCCACGCTGGCTCAGTTATGGACCATCCCGTGCTGGAAGGCATAACTCCGGCCCGCACGGGCGGAAGGAATGGCATGGCGATGACACCTACCGATATGTTCCAAGAGGTACTGGCACAAAAAGAGGCCGATCTGGCGCGGGTATTGCGAAATCGGGACGGCATCGCAATCGAGAAGAGCGCGGATCAAATGGACGAGATTCAATACGCGTCGGAACGGGACCTGGCGATTCGAAACGTGGACCGGGAGTCTATCCTGCTGCGTCAGGTAAAAGGGGCGTTGCGGCGGATTCGGGACGGCAGCTTCGGAACTTGCATCGACTGCGAATGGGCGATTAGCCCCAAACGCTTGGCAGCCGTGCCGTGGGCGTCGCGCTGTATCGAGTGCCAGGAGGCGGCCGATCAAGAGAGCCAGGAGCGGGGCAATGAGAGCGAACCTCTCGTCAATGCGGCGTAATCCGGTTTCGATTACAGGTTCCAGCACGCGAACCATCGCGTTTCTGGGCGACTATCTGCCGCGCAAATGCGGCATTGCCACGTTTACCTCCGACCTACTTGAGGCGGTGGCGGCGCGGCATCCCCAAAGCTGGTGCTTCGCGGTGCCGGTCAACGACATCGAGGGGTGCTACCGGTATCCCGACGTGGTGCGGTTCGAGATTCAGGAGCAGGACCTGGAGGCTTACCGGCAGGCCGCCGGCTTCCTAAACTCCAGCAACGTGGACGTGGTCTCGCTCCAGCACGAGTTCGGGATTTTCGGCGGGCCGGCCGGCAGCCATGTCCTGGCCCTGCTGCGCGAATTGAAAGCGCCGGTCGTCACCACCCTCCACACCGTTCTCCTCAAACCGAACGCCGACCAGTATCGCGTGATGCGGGAATTGATTGCGCATTCCGCCCGGCTGGTGGTCATGACGGAGCGGGGACGGACGATTTTGCAGGAGGTATACCAGGCGCCGGCGGCCAAGATCGATCTGATCCCGCATGGTATTCCCGACGTGCCATTTGCCGCCTCGGACGA
>PMVV01000015.1 GCA_003166475.1 Bryobacterales bacterium
CAGTTGCCGCTAATCAATTACGCCAGATTGAATCGAGTGTCGAGTCGTTTTGCGGGCGCTATATCATCTCCGGTGGCGTCTTTCCCCTCGGGCGTGAGCTCAAGGTACTCGGACGCGTAGCTGCCTTTGGTCAGGCCATACTGGCCGGAAGCGGTAATGAGCCTCCTACTCTCGGCGGTATCTGGCGACTGGTCGAGCTTCTCAAAAAGCGTTAGCCTGCGGACTTTCTGCCCAGCAGCATACTTCTGGATGGCTTCGGCAATCCCAAGCGCCTCCTGAAAGGTCCGGGCCGGGAACTTGCGTTCCTTGCGTGGCTTTCGCTGGGGCTTCGGGGCATTGCCTGCCACCGCCTCTCTGGTCGCCTTCCTTGCTGCCATATTCTTTGCCGACTCTATTGTACGCTCATGGTTCGAAATGTTCCAGTTGGAGGGCGGCCTCGCCGTACGGCGCTCACCGAGGAGCGCAGAAAATACGTTTCGGGCCGATCGTTCCTCGCAAACGCCGAACCGCCCCGCCATACTGGAGCCGCGGCGTATCCGCCGCGTGAAACGCGCGAAGCGCTGGGCGTGAGGATCGGGAACTGGCTGAGCGTCGACGAAGCCCGAGCTTTGCTGCGGCGTTCGCCGTCGGACGGCCTCTGCGGTAAGCGCGACAGGGCGATTCTGGCGGTTCTGGTTGGATGCGGCTTGCGGCGGGCTGAACTGGTCGGTCTTAGAGTGGAAGATTTCCAGATCCGGGAGAAGCATTGCGTTATTTGCCGATTTGATCGGCAAAGGAAAGCACATCCGTACAGTCCCGGTCCCGGCGTTGGTAAAGCTGACGGTTGACACGTGGACCGCCGCCGCTGAAATCAGCACCGGCACCATTTTCCGTCGGGTAAGCCGCCTGGACAAACTCTGGGGCGATAGACTGACCCCGAAAGCGATTTGGCATGTTGTAAAAGCTGCTGCACAGCGTCGCACCTGCGCCCGGTTGTGCCACTTGGCCGGTGGCGAATTGGAGCAAATACAGTTCCTACTGGGCCATGCATCGGTTCAGACGACCGAGCGTTACCTGGGCTGCAAGCAGAAGTTCCATCACGCAGTCAACGACAACCTCGGCGTGGAAGGAGTCTGACGGCCCTTCAGGTCCGAGATGAGAGCTTCCGCTCCTCCGGCCCGCGCGGCTCAACACGCAGCGTCGATAGGCCGGTAGAATCTATTCGAGAAGATCCAGACAGTTTGTCCCTGGACGCGTGCCGATTACCTCGAGCGCCATTCGAGCCCGCGCGGCCAACTCCAGCGGCCTGATCTTTTGGACGAACCAGGCGTGGGCAATGCGGTCCATGCCCGCACCGACTAGTGGCGCCGCGGTGCGGAGTCCCGCGCGCAGCGCAACCGCGTCGGTTTTGCCCCAGTGGAGGACCAGGTTTCGTTGGCGGTAGAGTCGTTGAAGGGCGCTGGTGGCATGCCCTTGGATATTGTGCAACTTTACATACGGGGCGGAGAGAACGCCCCTTATCCGCTCCACAGCTGCGAGGTCGGAAGGGTTGCTGAGGCCGAGGGGTCTATTGTTCTCCAACGCATTCGTGACAACCGCGCACCGGTCCCGGTTCGTGCCACAGTGGCTGATCTCCACCGCGAGGGGGCCGGGGTGCTGCTCAATCAAATACGAGAGGTAGGTCATTTCGGCCCGAGGGAAGGAGCAGGCTACCAGAGAAGCGAGTCTGTCCGCTGCTATGGCGTGGTCCGTAGGCTCGCTAAGTAGCGCTTCGATTGCAGCCCACCCGCCGGCGACCGCGGCACTTGGAGAACTGGCTTGTAGTGGAGCGAGAAGCTCTAGGGCGGCGTCTACAATGCTCGGGTTCGAAGCTGAATAGATCTGTGCCTCCCGCTCAAGGGCGCGTACCTGCACTTTGCGGGTTCTGCGCGTGAGCCTGAACGGGCGATGCTCGTTTGCGACCCAGGCAGTCGGGAGCGGCGGCTTCCACAGTAGATTCGTGCTGATTTCAAGTCGAGCGGCGAAGTTATCAAGGAACTCCATCGCCGTCTCAACGGCGCTATCAGCGTCGCGGGCGGGGATGTGAAACAGCATACCTCCGTCTTGGCGCACACCGCGCGGGTCAAAGCGGTTTTGCCTCAGCCATTCAGAGGCCGTCGGTGCATCTATCCAGCGAGGAGGGAGCCCCGCCGGACCGCGCGGTGCCGTTTCGAAGGCGATCAGAACGTCGAAGGTGCGTATGGCGCCCTGTGCGAGGTGATGGGCATCCTGCAACACGTCGGCCAGAGTGCGTGTGTCGGGTTCGTGACGGATGCGGTAGGTCCACCATCGATGCAGGAAGTTCGAGCTAAATCCGAGGTCAAGCAAATGGGACGCGACAGCACGCGCCGTGCGCTCCGGCCGTGGTCGCGCGGCCGGATCCGCCAATGCCGTTGACCATCGCGAAAGATATTGCGCCTCGATATCCTTGGTGATGCCCGCGACTGTAAGGAAATCCAGTCCGCCGTGTGGGACGGAAGTGGCTAATGCCTGTTGAAGCAGTTGGCGTTGCTTCGGCTCGCCCGTCCCCGGATCCGTCCCAGCGAGTCTTACAGCGTGGTTGAGGAGGTCCTTCAAGGACTCTTTTCCTCGCGCGCTGGCGCGAAAGGCCTCACTCGCCTCCAACGCCTCTTTCAAAGTAAGCACGAGGCTCGGATTCCAGAGTGATCTGTGCCACGGCGTTGCGACGTTGAAGAAGTCCAGGAGCCTGGCCCCTACATGCTGATCGTAGGTATTGACAGGAGAGAGCATTAGCGGTATTGTTAAACCAGGACGCAAGTCCGAGATCTAAAGGAGCACGTCCCACGGAGCTTCAGCCTTTTGGGCTTAGCGAACTGGCACAAGCTCCTTTTTCATTTTGTCCCTCAATCCTTCCATTCTCTACGACCGCCACAGTATCATATGTGCAGCGCGTAAACAGAGCAAAATGGGTTGCACCGAGATTCCGCGTGCAAATGCTCCCCCCCCAACGGCGATCTGGGAAGTTGTAACCGCCCGCGATCCCGAGGCTGCATCGCGCTCAGCCGAGGTCGTTTGGCCCAACGGCCTTATTTTTAACGCCAATGCGGGGGCCGGGGGAGAGCCCCCAATGCCGGCGACGTTGCGGCAGGCCGTGAACCGGGTGCGCCAGATCCGCGCAAGTGTGCAGGACGAACTGCTCGGCTGAGGGGAGTAAGGGCCGCCGACGGCGTCTCCGCCTTCGTCTGCGTTCAACGGGTATCAAAAAAATGATTCGGCCGGACGCGCGCAAAGAAGCGTGAGCTTTCGGCAAGGC
>PMVV01000390.1 GCA_003166475.1 Bryobacterales bacterium
GAAGACAGAAGTCAGAAGACAGAAGTCAGAAGTCAGAATTCCACTCTTCTGACTTCTGTCTTTGACAAATCCATATTGCCGATCTTTGTGCCATAGGCGCGCACCAGGTTGCCGTCGATAATGATGGGTTGGGTTGGGGCGCCCAGCGAGCCGGCCATAGCCAGAAGCGATGCCAAAGCAAGGGTTCGGGGACTATAGGACGGCATTCTCAATACCGGGATAACAGAGGGCGTGCGAGGGTAACAAGCTAACATCGGCCAGCAATCTTATCGGCTGAAACTGGGAAAGCCAGCGCGCGGCCTGAGAGGCCGCGGCAGGCCGAGGGCCTGCCCCACAAGGTCCGGCAAGTTATCTGGTATTGGGCGCTCGATGCGCGGAGCAATTCGAGCAGAGTCCATAGACGCGGAGCTGCGGCGAGTAGCTCGGGCTGACTGAACGCGGTGAGGCGGTAGTCGACACGTACACCTTGCCGTTGGCAACCGTCGGAATGGTGAACTTGGTCGAAAACCAATAGTCCGTGCTGACCCACAACGGACTGGCGACGTTGGTGGCGTCGAAGGCGTAGAGCGCACCCTGTCCGGGCAAGGAATTGGTAGTCGCTACGATACCCCAGACGAGTCCGCCGTTATTCCCGTTGGCGGAAACCGCCAAGCCCCCTCCCGGATAGTTGGGAGCGGGCAGCGTGCCCGGGT
This sequence comes from Bryobacterales bacterium, assembly GCA_003166475.1. GTDB lineage: Bacteria > Acidobacteriota > Terriglobia > Bryobacterales > Bryobacteraceae > Bog-159. Next base: position 693 of record PMVV01000390.1, read on the forward strand.
TGGCGTCTGGCGCGAACTGGTTGGTGGCGGGGTTGAAGTCCCACGCGCGCAGCACATCGCCGTACGCCCATATATAAAGGATCGGCGCGGCGTTGGTGCGGGCCCAGAAGGCTGGACTGTGGATCTCATAACATTGGGATTGTCCCGGCCCGATTCCACAACCCTGCGGGGTTTCCAGGAACACTTGTACCGCTCCACTGTTCGTGCTGGTAAGTCTGCCGAGGTTCGCCCGGTTCATTACGTACACCACGCCGGCCTTGCCGCCCGCCAGGGCCAAGTTGGGCACGGAGGTATTGGTGCCGCTGAACAGGAGGACTCCAGCGTCGCCCAGATCCAGATCTTCATCGTTCAGGTAGGCGTAATTCCTGGGAGTAAAGGAATCTTCGACCACGCCGCCGCGGTTCAGCCGCAAGGCCGATTCTCCCCAGTTGCCCGTGCCGGATCCGCCGAAGCCGCCGTTACCGGTCACAACGTAGATCCCCGTAGCGTCCAATGCCGGCCCACGGCCCGACATCCAGATTCCGGCGCCATGGCCACACTGATTCGTAGGGGGCGCAGTGCTGGAACAGGGCCTTCCGGTTTGGGTTGCGTTTTGCGTGCTGTTGAAGACCATGGTCTGGGTGAAGGCGCCGCCCGAGTAGCTGTAGCCGATCAGCCAGCCGTGGTAAGGGTTGGTGGCTTCTTCACCGCTCTGGGTGCCAAAGGTCAGGTAGACGATGGCATGCGTGGTGTCCTCCAGCAGCGCCGGGCGTTGCAGTTGCTGGCTGGCCACGAATGGTATGCAGGGCGGTTGAACGGAGACCCCGTTCCCCGACGCGCAGGGGGTGGTCTGGGAATCGTCGCCGGTGCCCGCCACTGCGCCCACAACTGCGACATTTGTAATTTCGGATCCCGTCAGGAGGTTGAGGGCGCGAAGCCGATAGACGGTAGATCCCGCTTCACTGGTGTAAGTGACTACGAAGAGCGTCTGCGAGCTGGTGTCGATTACGGGCGTGCTCAGAATTCCTACCTGGATGCCGGACGCCAGCTTCACCGGGGTGCCGAGGGTTACACTCCACAGCGCGGGCTGGGCCGTGTCGGCGTCGAAGGCGTAAATCGTGTTGCGCATGGTGGCCCCAAATACCACGTTGTGAAGCGTGCCATTGATGGTCAGGCCCTGAACGTAAAGCGGTTGGGCATAGAAGGTGGCGTCCACCGCTTGGGTAAAGAGCAACCCGAAAGTGCTGGAGGACACGTTGGCGGGCGCGAGGGTGGTTTCGTGGAGATTCGCGGCTGTGCGGGAATTGTTATATTGGCCCGTTAGCACGTTGCCGGTCTGTGCGTGGACCGCGCCCGCCAGAATTATTGGGAGCAGTAATGCTGTGCAGGGGCAGATGCGATCCGTAATGCGCTTCATACTTACAAGTTTACTTTGTGCTGGGCCGGGAGTCGAGCGGGAGTGAAAGCAAAGAGGGGGCTTGGGAGGCCGCCGGGTTTAGAACCCGGCCCAGTACCGGGTCCAGTACCGGAAGGCCAGAGGCAAAAACCAAAAGAGGCGGCCTGAGAGGCCGCCGCAGGCCGAGGGCCTGCCCCACGAAAAATCCGCACAGGCACGCGCTACTTGACTTCGACGGCGGGGATGTTGGCGTCGCGGACCTGTTTGTTGAAGGCGGGCAGGTCGCCCTCGAGCAGTTTTTTCAGCTTCTCGAGTGCGCCGTTGGATTGGGTGGCGATCTCTTCGTAGAACATCTGCTCCTGGCGCGTGGGCGCGGTGTCGCTCTCTTCGACGTCGCCCTTCAAGGCCGCCAGCTTGTTGTTCAGCTTGATGGCGAAGTTGAGGGCGTCCTCGCCGGCCTTTAGCTTTGTCTGATAAAGTACTTCTTCGATATCGGAGAGTTGCTTGTCGAGATCCTTGGCGGCGGCGGCGACCTTGTCTTCCTTCTGGTAGCGCGCAAGCTGCTTCTTGGCCTCGCGGATCTCGACGACCGCGCGATTGACGGCGCTCAGTTTGTCGCGAATTTGCAGCGCCAGGGCGAGCTGGGCGGCATAGTCTTCCGGCTGCGTTTTGACGCGCGGATCGGGCCGCACGGTGAACGTTTGCGTCTGGCTCTGGCCGGCCACCGTGAGCTTCGCGGTGTACTTGCCGGGCGCGGCGGTGGGACCTTCCACGTCGCCCGCCCACATAATCAGACCCGGAAATTTGGTCGCGTCTTCGTAGCGCAGGTTCCAGACGAAACGGTTGAGTCCCGCCTCGGCCGGCAGTTTGTCAGAGCCCCTGGGCCGCCCGAAGGCCGCTTCTTCGGGATCGGCCGGGCCTTCGTCCTTCTTTTCGATATTGGAGTATTTCTTGACCGGCTTGCCCGCGGCGTCGAGGATTTCGAGGGTGATTTCGTCCGCTCCCTCACGGTCGCGGCTCGGTAACGTCGCGTTGGGGGACGGCGGGTTGGGGGACGGCGGTTTTGCTGCGAGGGAGTAATAGATGGCCACGCCGCCCGCGGGATTCTGGCCTAGCGGCCTGCTGGACGGAATCTCGAAGCCGCCGCGCACGCCGCGCACGGCGTCGGAGGGCTGGAAGAGGTGCGCCGGTTCCTTGAGGGCGCTGGGCGACAACTGGTAGAGCAGCGGCACGTCGTCCAGAATCCAGAACGACCGCCCTTGCGTGGCTACGACCAACTCCCGCTCGCGTTTGTGGAAGGCCAGGTCGGTGATTGGAACCACCGGCAGATTGAGCTGAAAAGCCTGCCAATCCGCGCCGCCGTTTAAGGAAACGATTCCGGTTTCCGTGCCGGCTACCAGGAGGCCCTTGCGATTGGGATCTTCGCGCACCACGCGCGTGAAGGAGTGGTCCGGAATCCCACGATTGATGGCCGCCCAGGTCTTGCCGGCATCGTGCGTGACGAACAGGTACGGCCGGAAATCGTCCCACTTATACATGGTCGCGGCGACGTAGGCGGTTTCGGCGTCGTGCGGCGAGGCTTCGATGGAATTAATCTGAATCCATTCGGGCATCGCCTTGGGCGTGACGTTGGTCCAGTGGAGGCCGCCATCGCGCGTGACGTGAATCAAGCCGTCGTCGGAGCCGGCCCAGATCAGACCTTTTTGGAGCGGCGATTCGGCGACGGTGAAGATCGTATCGTAGTATTCGACGCCGCTGTTGTCCTTAGTGATCTCGCCGCCGGCCGGACCCTGCTTGGTGCGATCGTTGCGGGTGAGGTCGGGGCTGATGGGCTTCCAGCTTTGTCCCTCGTCGGTGGTCTCAAACAGAATGTTGCCGCCCGCCCACAATTTGGTTGGATCGTGCAGGGAGAAGAGCAACGGGAAGTTCCACTGGAAGCGATAGCGCATGCCTTCTGCGCCATAGCCCATGGGATTGTCGGGCCAGACGTTGACGCTGCGCGACTGTTCGGTGGAGTGGTCGTAGCGGGTGAGGTAGCCGTCATAGGATCCGGCGTAGACGATCTGGGAATTGCGCGGGTCGGGGGCGATCCATCCGCTCTCGCCGCCGCCGACCGGATACCAGTCGCGCTCGCCGATGCCGCGCCCGTCACCGCGGCTGGAGATGCGCACGGTACTGTTGTCCTGCTGCGCGCCGTAGACGTGATAGGGATAATCGTTATCGAGCGCCACGCGATAGAACTGCGCGGTGGGCTGGTTGTCCTCGCTGGACCACGTTCTGCCGCCGTTGGTGGAGATGGTGGCGCCGCCGTCGTCGCTTTCGATCATACGGTCGGGATCGTTGGGCGCAATCCATAGGGCGTGACGGTCGCCGTGAGCGGCGCGGACCATGGAGAACTTGCGGCCGCCATCGACCGATTTCCACATGGAGGTGTTGAGCACGTAGACGGTCTCGGCGCTTTTGGGGTCGGCGAAGATGTGCGAGTAATACCAGGCGCGCTGGCGCAGGGTGTTATCGGAGTTGGTCTTCTGCCACTTCTTGCCGCCATCGTCGCTGCGGTAGACGCCGCCCTCGGCGGCTTCCACGATGGTCCACACGCGCTCGGGATTGGCCGGCGAAACGGTGACGCCGATGCGTCCGAGGACGCCTTTGGGCAGGCCTTCGTTGCGGGTGATCTCGGCCCAGGTATCGCCGCCATCGGTGGATTGAAACAGGCCGCTGCCTTGGCCGCCGCTTTCGAAGGTCCAGGGTTTGCGGCGGATCTGCCACAGGGTGGCGTAGATCAGGTTGGGATTGGACGGGTCCATGGCCAGGTCGACGGCGCCGGTGTCGGCATCGCGGTAGAGCAGCTTCTGCCAGGTCTTGCCGCCGTTGGTGGAGCGATAGACGCCGCGCTCCTGGTTGGGGCCGAAGAGGTGGCCCAGCGCCGCCACGAAAACGATATCGGGATTGCGCGGATGGATGACGATGCGGCCGATGTGGTAGGTGTCGGCGAGGCCCATGTGTTTCCAGGTTTTGCCGCTATCGACGGATTTGTAGACGCCGTCGCCGTTGGCGGCGTTGCCGCGCACGCAGGCCTCGCCCATGCCGGCGTAGATGACGTTGGGATCGGATTCGGATACGGCCAGCGCGCCTACCGATCCGCTTTTCAGTTGGCCGTCGGATACGGGCGCCCAGGTTGCTCCGGTATCGGTGGTTTTCCAGATGCCGCCGCCGGTTGCGCCGAAGTAATAGGTGGAGGGCTGGGTGGTGACGCCCGCCACGGCCACGGCGCGTCCGCCGCGGAATGGGCCGATGTTGCGGTACTTCAATTCCTTGAGGGCGGTGAAATCGACCTGGGCGCAGAGGGTGGCGGCCGATAGGAGGCAGATTGGGAGGGTCCGCATAGCAGGGTTATCGTACATCATTTTGGGGTCGCGGGATTTTGGGGGCTGGCGATACCCCCATTTCTTGGGTTCGGTCCGTATTCTTGGTAGTGGGTCAATTTGCGTAGCATCGCCTTGGAGGGCGGCCAATCTTGGCCGAAGCCGCCTTTTTAGGCGGCCAGAGCCGGCTGGAAGCCGGCTG
>PMVV01000351.1 GCA_003166475.1 Bryobacterales bacterium
GTCAGCCGCGTGCTTGGGACGCAAGTACAGTCCGGAGAACAGGTCTTCACGTGGAGCAACAGCGGTGCAAACGCTCTCGGCGTGCTATTGGTCTACCTAGGCGCATTTCGGGAGTGGCTCAGAAGTCGGCGCGATGCAGATACTTCTGCAATTCGGCGGGACCCAGCAGACTATCCTCACTATTCAAAGGATACAGTTTACGTCTTCCCTTTTCGGCATGTTGAGTTTTGGGCTGATATCGCCCCCGAAGTATTTACTGGATATGCATCCGTCATCGACAGGCTCTGCGGACAGATTGGCCAGGCCGAATTGCCGAGCGTCAGAAACGGAATCGACCACAAACGCGAGGAGGACAGCTTTCCGGAAACCGATCGAATGTTGGCCTGTAGTTCGCGATTACAAGAGGTCCTAGATATAGCAGACAGTCGCCTATTGGTACCAAAACTCTTCTGGGCGATCAACGCCGAACGGGATACGTACGGAAATACGTCTGAGCGACTCGCCGACTACCGCAACGTGACGGTCTCGCTTTGGGACCCATCCCCGGTGGTTGCAAAGCCGGGCGTATATTTCGGAAATCCATATATCGTCGCGCCGTTTGACTTTCTCAATCAGCCCAATTCGACCTTGGCCTTTCTCGTGTCGCCACGAACTGAGTACAGGGAATACTGGAAGAACTACCCCAGAAGAAGAGTCATACCTTCAGTGGGGTCGGCGACCAATGCTCCGAGTACTGGAGATCCGGCAGATGAGATTTCCGCCGCAGGCACCACTTCGGAATGTGGTTAGTGATGCACGCGGCCTCGAATCGGACCTTGCCAGAGGCACAGATCACCGTTACGCCGTCCGACGCCTGAGCCTTTGTCGGGCCCCGGCGGTGCCAGATCGCTGGAATTCGGTGTAGGAAACGCGAGGCCGCACCCGCCGCTGATGCCGGCTCAGTGAAAGGATCTGGCGGTCGTCTGGTGCTGCAGCATTGCCAAGAGTCCGTCCCAGATCCAGGCACCCAGATAACCCCCATTTCAGACTTTCACACCCGAAATCGACTAACATAATCCGTAGGAGGTCCCCCGTCCGTGCCTACCGACTTTGCTTCCATCCTGCGTGAAAAACTCGCCAGCCGCCGTGCGCTCGTGGTGCCCGGCTGCCACGACGCGCTCAGCGCCCGCATCATCGAGAGCGCCGGCTTCGAAGCCATCCAGGTCAGCGGCTTCGGCTTGGCCGGCAGCCTGCTCGCCAAGCCCGATGTCGGCCTGGTCGAAATGAAAGACGTCCTGGACCAGACCTGGCGCATCGCCCGCGCGGTCAACATCCCGGTGATGGCCGATATCGACACCGGCGGCGGCAACGCCGTCAACGCCGCCGACATCACCGAACGCCTGATCGCCATGGGCGTGGCCGGCGTCAATATCGAAGACCAGATATTCCCCAAGCGCTGCGGCCACATGGAAGGCAAGCAGGTGATCGACGCCGAAGAGATGGCCGGAAAAGTCCGCGCCATGGTCGCCGCACGCGACCGCGCGGGCTCCGCGCTGGTGATCAACGCGCGCACCGACGCCTGCGCCGTCTACGGCCTCAGCACGGCCATTCACCGCTGCAATCTCTACCTCGCGGCCGGGGCCGACCTGGCCTTCATCGACGGCATCCGCACCCGCGCCGATATCCAGCGCGCGGTGGACGAGGTCAACGGCCTGCTCTCGGTCAACTTGATGGATGCCGTCACTGGCGTGAAGACCGAGCTGATCCCCATTCCGGAACTGGCCCGCATGGGAGTCGCCCGTGTCAGCATCCCGGTGGCGTCTATCATGGTGGCGCACCGCGCCCTGCGCGAATTCTTCGAGGCGCTGCATGGCTCGCCCACCGGCATCCTCGAGGGCCAGCAGCAGTGGGTTTCCAGCTTTGCCGAATACACAGCGTTCGTGGGTCTGAAGGAATACCGGCGGATGGAAGACGAGTATCTGCCGGAATCGGTCCGGGAGGCCAAGTATGCCATGTGCTGATGCCGCGCCAATGACCTTGGCGGAAAAGATCCTGGCCCGCGCCTGCGGGCGCGCATCGGTTTCGCCCGACCAGATCGTGGTGGCGTCCATCGACCTGGCCCTGTCGCACGAGAACGCCGACCTGGTGCGCAAGAGCTTCCGGGAAATCGGCGTCAGCCGCGTGTGGGATCCGGAGCGCATCGTGATCGTTCTGGATCACCGCATCCCCGCGGAGTCCGAGAGGACCGCCACCACCCACAAGGCCATCCGCGAGTTCGTGGCCGAACAGGGCATCCGCCATTTCTACGATGTGGGCCGAGGCGGCATCTGCCACCAGGTGCTGGCGGAGCACGGTCACGTGCTGCCCGGCATGGTGGTGGTGGGCACGGATTCCCACACCACCACGCACGGCGCGTTCGGCGCATTTTCGACGGGCATCGGCGCCACCGAAATGGCGGGCGTGTGGACCGAAGGCAAGCTGTGGTTCAAGGTGCCCGCAACCCTGCGCATCGAGGTCTCGGGCGCCCTGCCCCAGTGGGTCTCGGCCAAGGATTTGATCCTGTATATCATCGGGCAGATCCACAGCGATGGCGCGGATTATCAGGCCGTGGAATTCGATGGGCCCGCCGTCCGTCACATGACCGTGGCGTCCCGCATGGTGCTGGCCAACCTGTCGATGGAAATGGGCGCCAAAGTGGCCTTCACGCCCGTGGACGACCAGTTGCTGACCTTCCTGCACCGGCACACGCACACCGATGTTTCGGCCTACGCCGCATGGCGGCCCGATCCCGGCGCGCACTACGCCAAGGTGCTGCGCTTCGATGCGGGCAAGGTCTTGCAGGAGCCGCAGGTGGCCTGCCCGCACGCGGTCGATAACGTCAAGCCCATCTCCGCGGTCGGCAACGTCGAGGTCAACCAGGCGGTGCTGGGAAGCTGCACCAACGGCCGGCTGGAAGATCTGGAGATGGCCGCCTACGTCCTCACCGGCCGGCACGTGCATCCGCGCACCCGCCTGCTGATCGTTCCGGCGTCGCAGCAGGTTTATCTGGAAGCCATGCGGATGGGCTATCTGGAGACGCTGGTCACCGCCGGCGCCATCGTGAACCCGCCGGGCTGCGGGCCCTGCGTGGGCGTACACCAGGGAATCCTGGCCGCGGGCGAAGTATGCATCTCCAGCACCAACCGCAACTTCATCGGACGCATGGGCAGCAAGGACTCGCAAGTCTATCTGGCATCGCCGGCGGTGGTGGCCGCCTCCGCGGTGGCCGGCCGCATCGTGCATCCCAAGGAGGTCGTGGCATGACCAAACTGCTGTTGAAAGGGCGGGTGGCCGCCGTGCTGCCCGAGAACACCGACACCGACGTGATTTATCCGGGACGGTATTTGAACATCACCGACCGCGACCAAACGGCCGAGCATCTGTTCGAGTTGGCCTACCCGGACGTGCGCGCGCACATCCAGCCGGGCGACTTCCTGGTAGCGGGCAAGAATTTCGGCTGCGGCTCGAGCCGCGAGCAGGCCGCCGCCGCGGTCAAGTACGCGGGCGTCGGAGCAGTGATCGCGGTTTCCTTCGCGCGCATCTTCTATCGCAATGCCATCAACCTGGGATTGCCCGCCATCGTGGCGGAGGTGGAAGCAGCCGAAGGCGACGAACTGGCCATCGACCTGGAAGCAGGCCGCATCGAGAACCTGACGCAGGGCCGCGAATTCAAAGCCGCCGCGTTAGACCCGCGCGCGGTGGAGTTGCTAGAAGCGGGCGGCCTGATCCCATATCTGAAAAAGAAAGTTGGTAGCACAGGCTTCAGCCTGTGACTGAGGAGTCTTATGTATCGCATAGCTTGGCTCCCGGGTGACGGCATCGGCCCGGAAGTATGCGCGGCTGCGCGCACTGTCCTGGATGCGGCCGGATTCGAGGCCGAATACATTCACGGCGACATCGGCTGGGAATTCTGGCGCAGCGAGGGCGAGGCCCTGCCGCAGCGCACCGTGGACCTGTTGCGCTCCACCGATTGCGCGTTCTTCGGCGCCATCACATCCAAGCCCGCCAAAGACGCGGAGCGCGAACTGCCGGCGCACCTGCAAGGCAAGGCGCTGGCCTATCGCAGCCCCATCGTGCGCATGCGGCAGGTGCTGGACCTGTACACCTGCCTGCGCCCGGCCAAGGCATTCCCGCACAATCCGCTCAACTACCGCGAGGGCATCGATCTGGTGGTCTTCCGCGAGAACACCGAAGGCATGTACATCGGCGTGGAGTTTGCGCGCGTGCCGGGACTGTTCTACCAGGAGCCGGGCATGGACCGCATTCCGCCCGACGCGGCCATCTCCATCCGCAGCATCACGCGCGAAGGGTCGCGCCGCATCGTGCGGGCCGCCTTCGATTACGCCGTGCGCCACGGCCGCCGCAAAGTGACTGCTGTGCACAAGGCCAACGTCCTGCGGGCGACCGATGGCGTCTTCCTGGAGGCCGCGCAAGAGGTGGCCGCCGAGTATCCGCAGATCCAGTTCGATACGGCCAACGTGGACGCCATCTGCATGTGGCTGCTCAAGAACCCGGCGAACTACGACGTCATCGTCACCACCAACCTGTTCGGCGATATCCTCTCCGACCTCTGCGCGCAGCTTGTGGGCGGCATGGGCTTCGGGTACAGCGGCAACATCGGCGACCGCTACGCCGTGTTCGAGCCCACGCACGGCTCCGCGCCCAAGTATGCCGGGCAGAACAAGGTGAACCCGCTGGCCACCATCCTGGCCGCCAAGATGATGCTGGAGTGGCTCGGCGAAAGGGACCAAGCGGCGGAAATCGAAACGGCCGTCGCGGCAGTAGTGGCCGAAGGCGTGGTGCGCACCTACGACCTGGGCGGCCGCGCCACCACCGCGGAGATGGCGCAAGCGGTCTCGGTTAAGGTGGGGCAGGCGGTTTCGCCTGCCATGGCAGTGAGATAATACTGATGGATGCCCGATCTCGTCCCGCTCACCGATTTCTATTGCCCCATTTGCGCCAAGTCGGTCGCCGACCCGCTGGTCTGCGGCGATTGCCACGCCCTCATCTGCCGTCAGTGCGGAACGGTCCTGGAGCAAATTGACGAGTTGGGAATCGGCTGAATTGCCGCAGCGCGCCGGTCAGGAGTGCCGAGTGAACCAATGCGAATTCAGACGAGTCTCGGATCGTCCCTTGTCTTGACTTCGCCTGACCTGCCTTTGCCCTCGGCGTGCCGTTGCTGGCTTCCCGCCTGCTCAACGAGGAGAAGGTCCTCCGCCGGGAGCTGCCCGGCTATTCCGAATACTGCCTCCGTACGCGCTTCCGGCTTATCCCCTTCGTCTGGTAAGACTGCGCACGCGGCGCGGACATCTTGCTGCGCCTGGTTTATCGACCCAGTCAGGTTACTTCCCTTGCCTGCGCCAAGGCCGTCCCCGACCCGCCGGTCTGCGGCGTGCTCGATTACTCCCGGCCCCTTAGAATCGCAGCCATCACGCGGGGGCTGCGCCGTCCGTGAAATACCGCCACAACCCACCACGGCCTTTTCTCCGGGGCGTAAGCGATCACATACTCCCGCACGAGTTTGAATCGCAGCGGGCGCGAAGTGAGGTTTGGACGTCGATAGCCCTGATGGGGAAACGCCACCAAGTCGCGAATCCCGTCGAAGATTTCCGTTATCACCCGGTCGGCCGCGTCCGGGTTGTCCTCGGCTATGTACTCGTCATGCCGGGCCGTGACGGCGGCGCTGGGCCTCGGTCTTCTCCATCAAGCGCCGGTAGGCTTCCGCGCCGTCAATCGGCCTCAGCCTGCCGCTTTCCAGATCGTCGAAGCGCCGGTCGAGCATTTCCCGTGCGTGAGCCAACTCGTCAAAGTAGCCGGTCACGGCATCTTCGACCAACTCGTCGCTCGGGCGTCCGCTCTCCCGCGCCATCTGCTCAAGCTTCGCTTGCACCTCGGGTTTGAAATGAACTTCCATGGCGCCGACGCGACTCACTTCTCCACAATCGGGATCTCGAAATACAGCAACTCCCGCCCCGACTCCGACTCGCGCAGTCCGCTTAGGTAAAGGCTCGCGCGCCGCTGATATCCAGTCTGGAAATAGAAGAAGCCGCTGGCCGACTGGCCCGGCGGCAGCACCTGGGCGGCGAAAGCCCGGCCCTCGATCTCCCAAGTGTCCAGCGGATTCTTGTGCCCGATGACTTTGGGCGGCATCCCCGGCGGACCCGGCATCGCGTTGGGCCGGTTGGTCCCGTTCAGATAGCGAACGTCCTTGGCGGGCGTCGCCTCGATTTTGTCGCCGCTCGGCGCCACCCACACCGCCTGCAGCGATTGCACCCTGATGGTCTTGGCGCTATCGTTCTGGATAACCACCAGCACCGGCAGCACACCGGAATTGTAAGGATTGTGCTTGCCAAAAACGGGGCGCGTGTCCTCGTCGTTGAAATACGGCAGCACACCGATGGTAACTTTCTCGCTGGTCTGGTGCGACGCGTAGCTGGCCGCCGCGCCCGGCGTGAACTTCGGCTCGTCTTTGCCGGCCGGAAACGCCTTGTCTGGCGCGAGCGCCATCGCTATACTCGTGATGAGAGCCAACCGTTTGAAAATAAAAGGCATCTATTTACTCTACCGCCTCCTTCAGGCGCTCGGCTTGCCTATTGTTCTGGTCTACTTCCTGTGGCGCGGCCTGCGCCGGCCCGCCTACTTCGGCTCCTTGAGGCAGCGCTGCGGATACCTGCCCGCCTCCTTTAGACAGACCGTCCCCGGCGCGATTTGGTTGCACGCCGTTTCCGTCGGCGAAGCCATTGCGGCGGTGGAACTGGTCCGGCAACTGCGCCTCAGCCTGCCGCGCTCGCCGGTCTTCGTCTCCGTCTCCACCCTGGCCGGATACCATACCGCCAACCAAAAGCTGCGCGACTCGGCGAGCGTCTTCTACGCCCCGCTCGATTACGTCTTCGCCGTGCGGCGCGTGCTGCGGGCGCTGCGGCCGTCGCTGGTCGTCGTTATGGAAACCGAGGTCTGGCCCAACCTGTTTCGCGAGACCAAGCGCGCCGGCGCGGGCCTGCTGTTGATCAACGGCCGCATCTCCAACCGCGCCCTCGGCCGCTATCGCGCGCTGCGCTGGTTCTTCAGCGGCGTGCTCGCGCAAGTCGATCTGCTGTTGGCGCAGAGCGAAGACATGCGGCAGCGCTGGATTGGCGTCGGCGCACCGCCGGATAACGCGCTCGCCGCCGGCAATCTCAAATACGATTTCGAAGTGCGCGAGGCCGCGCCGGAATCGCCGGTCCGCCGCTTCCTCGAACGCCTTCAGCCGCGCGCCGTCTGGATCGCCGCCAGCACCATGCCGCCCGCCGCTGCCGGCGATCCCGATGAAGACGCCGCCGTCGTAGCGGCCTTCCAGCAGGTCTCCGCCAGCCGGCCGGGACTGCTCCTGCTGCTGGCCCCCCGCAAGCCGGAGCGCTTCGATGCAGCCGCGCAGGCGCTGGCGCGCGCCGGGATCCCTTTCGTCCGCCGTTCCGGCCTGACCGGCGCCGAGGATCTGGCGCTGCCCGGTGCCCTGCTGCTCGATTCCATCGGCGAGCTCGCCAGCCTGTTCCCGCTGGCGGACGTGGTGTTCATGGGTGGCACGCTGGCCTCTCGCGGCGGTCACAACATCCTGGAGCCGGCCATGGCCGCGCGGCCCATCGTAGCGGGTCCGCATATGGAAAACTTCGCCGAAATCGCGGCCGATTTCCGCGCCGCGGGCGCGCTGGTCGAAGTGCGCGATCCAGCTACCCTGGCTGCCGCTGTCACCGAAATTCTGGCGAACCCCGCACGCGCCGCGGACCTCGGCGCGAAAGCGGCATCCTGCGCGCGCGCCCGGCACGGAGCCACCGCCCGCACGGTCAGTCACGCGCAGGACATCTTTGCCCGGCATGTGCCCCGGTACCGCCCCGCCCAACCCGCCTTTGCCATCCTTTGGATGCTCTCGCGGCTCTGGATCTGGGGCGGCAGGCTTGATCGCGCCCGCGCCCTTGCGCGCCGCCGTCGCCTGGAAGGACCGGTGATCAGCGTCGGCAACATCACCGTGGGCGGCACGGGCAAGACCCCAATGGTCCTGCATCTTACCCGCCGGCTGAAGGAGGCTGGTTGGAATCCCGGCATCCTCACGCGCGGGTACGGCCGCCACTCGCTGCTGCCGCACCAAGCCGTGGCCGCCGGCGCGCACCTGCCGGTCAGCCAGTCCGGCGACGAGCCGCAACTGTTCCTGCGCGCGGGCGTTGCGCCAGTGGGCATCGGTGCGGACCGCTGGCGCGTGGGTCAATTGCTGGAACGCGAATTCGGCGTCGACGTGGTGGTCCTGGACGACGGATTTCAACACGTGCGGCTTGATCGCCGCATCGACATCGTGCTGGTGGATGCGCTCGATCCCTTCGGCGGCGGCTATCCGTTGCCGCTGGGCCGGCTGCGCGAGCCGCTGGCCGGCTTGTCCCGCGCGGACATCTTCGTCGTCACCCGCAGCGAGTCCGGCCGCGTGGCCGAAGCCGCCGAGCATCTCCTGCGGCGCTGGAATCCGCACGCGCCGGTCTTCCACGCGCGCGCGCAGCCTGAGGCCTGGGTGTCCGCAGCCACGGGCGAAACCCTGCCCGCCGATGCGTTGCCCCACACGCGCGTAGCCGCTTTCTGCGGACTGGGCAACCCGGAGTACTTCTGGTGTACGCTGGCGGCGCTCGGACTCCACGTGGAGGTTCGCATCGAATTCGAGGATCACCACGCCTACAAGCCGCGCGAGTTGCGCTATATGGGCCGCGAGTTCCGCGACGACGGCATCCAGGCGGTCGTCACTACCGAGAAGGACTTGGTCAACCTCTGCGACGATCCCGGCCACCTGCTCGCGCCACTCCCGCTCTACTGGCTGCGAATCGGGGTGCAACTGGACCGCGAAAACGAGTTTCTGGACGCGCTCGCGCAGCGCCTAAGGTGAGAAGCCGCCAGACACACTCGGCAGGAGATGGTCAAAGCTCGTGAGGTGCTTAATGAGCCTTCCGGCACTCGTCGCACGGGCAGATATTCCGCAGGTGCTCCCACGAGTAAATGCCGGTCGAGTGGCCGTCGCTCCAGTGGATGCGGATGGCGTAGTTGCCCACCGGCTCGACGCCCAGCATCTTCAGCGTGGGTTTGTACATTTGGAACGGCGAAGCTGGGTCGGCAGGTGTGTCCGGCTGACGCGGCGGTGTGCCGTGCGCGCCCGTGCAGGAGGCACAGGGGCACTTATCGCGCAGATAGCCGATCGCGTAATCGCTCGCGTGCCGGTCTTTCCAGTCGATCTTGATGCCTTTCGATTTCGAAATGGCGATGTGTTCGGGGTCGGTGACGGTGGTCATGTCAGTTCTGCAGGCGCTCCACGTCCCGCACGCCGGAGAGGCGGCGCATGGCGGCGACCAGTTTCTCCAGGTGCTTCTTATCGCGCACGTCCACGGTCATCTCCACCAGCGCGCCGTCCGCCTCGGTTTCGGTCTTGGCTTCCAGGCTGCGAATGTTGGTGTTCTCGTCGGAGAGCACGGAGGTGATCTGGTTCAACATGCCGGGACGGTCGTCGGTCTGGACCACGATCTTCACCGGGAATGCGTCCGAGGTGCTGCGGGCCCATTCCACTTCGATCTTGCGCTCCACGTCGTACATCAGGTTTTGCACGTTGCTGCATATCTTGGCGTGCACGGCCACGCCCTTGCCGCGCGTGACATAGCCGACGATGGCTTCGCCGCGGATTGGATTACAGCACTTGGCGCGGTAGACGAGAAGGTCGTCCATGCCTTTGACGCGGATGACGGCATCGCCATCCGGGCCGCGCGGCGCACCGGGCGCAGGGGGCACGGATTCCGGCTGCGGCGCGGGGGGCTGGGGCGCCTCCACGGACTCCGGCAGCACCTGTCCGGGCGCCAGTTTTTGCAGCACCTGGCGGGCGGAATACTTGCCGTAGCCCAGCGCGGCGTAGAGATCTTCGATCTTGCCGTAGCCGTAATCGCCGGCGACGCTCTCGAGACTGCTCTTGGTCACCTTGCTCAGTGAGACGCCCAGGCGGCGGGCTTCCTTCTCCAAGTACTTTTCGCCGATCTCGATCGCCTTCAGCCGCTCGCTGGCGTTGATGACGTGCTTGATCTTGTTGCGGGCCTTGGCGGTCTTGACCAGCGTCAGCCAATCCTTGCTGGGCAGGTGGCCGGCCTGGGTCATGATCTCGACGATATCGCCGTTGCGCAGGGCATAGCGGAGCGGCACGATGCGGCCGTTGGCCTTGGCGCCCACGCAGGTCTGGCCGACATCGGAGTGAATGGCGTAGGCGAAATCGATGGGGGTGGCGTCGCGCGGCAGCACGATCACTTTGCCGCGCGGGGTGAAGGTGTAGACCTCTTCGGGGTAAAGGTCCACCTTTAGAGTGGACATGAACTCGCCGGGGTCCTGCATATCGCGCTGCCATTCGACCAGGTGGCGCAGCCAGACGATGCGCTGGTCGTCGGGGGCGGGGCCTTTCTTGCCTTCCTTGTATTTCCAGTGCGCGGCGATGCCTTCTTCGGCGGTGCGGTGCATTTCCTCGGTGCGGATCTGCACTTCGAAGTGCTGGCCGTGCGGACCCACCACGGAAGTGTGCAGCGACTGGTAGAGATTGGGGCGCGGAATGGCGATGAAGTCCTTGATGCGGCCGGGAATGGGCCGCCAGTCGTTGTGGATCACGCCCAGGGCGGCGTAGCAGTTCTTCACCGAGTCGGTGACGATGCGCAGCGCCATCAGGTCGTAGACTTGCTCGATGGCGATTTTCTGGCGCTTGATCTTCTGATAGATGGAATATGGGCGCTTGAGGCGGCCTTCCACGCGGGCGGGAATGCCTTCGCGGCGCAGTTCATTCTCGACCGTGGTGCGGATCTCGGTCAGGAATTCCTCGTTGGAATGGCGCTTGGATTCGATGGTTTCGACAATTTCCGCGAAGGCTTCCGGATCTAGATGGCGGAAGGCCAGGTCTTCCAACTCGCCGCGCACTTTGCCCATGCCGAGGCGGTGGGCGATGGGGGCGTAGATTTCGATGGTCTCGGTGGCCACGTGCGCGCGGCGTTCGGCGTTGAGGTAGCCGAGCGTGCGCATGTTGTGGAGGCGGTCGGCCAGCTTGACGATGATGACGCGGATATCGTCCACCATGGCCAGCAGCATCTTGCGGAAGCTCTCGGCCTGGCGCTCCTCGGCGTTGAAGATGTCCAGCTTGCTGAGCTTGGTGACGCCATCCACGCAGCGGGCCACCTCGTCGCCGAAGCCCTTGCGGATTTCGTCGGGCGTCATGCGGGTGTCTTCCACCAGGTCGTGGAGCAGTCCGGTTTCGATGGTGACCAGGTCCATGCGCATGGCGGCCAGGATGTGGGCGACCATGAGGGGATGCACCATGTAAGGCTCGCCGGACTGGCGCAACTGGCCTTTGTGCAGCTCGGAGGCGATGCGGAAAGCCTTCTCCACCGAGGCGAGGTCGTCGCGCGGGCGGTACTCGCGGATCTTGGCTCCCAGTTCCTGAAACAACTGCTCGATGCGGTCAGGGGGCGGCGCTAGGGGTGGAACCGCGGAAACGCCTGAGACCTCTGGAGACACTCCTTTGATTGTAGCCGAGACGCGAGCGGCGGCGGATGCTACGATGGCCAAAGGGCGCCTTGGGCTCCGCGACAGCAACCGCAGCAAGCTCAAGAGCGCATGGGGTTGCGGAGAATCACTCACGCGGACCTGAAGTATGTGGTGGCGATTGGCGAAGTCGTAGAACAGCATCCCGACAACCAGCCTGATCCAAAAGCCTTGTTCATGGCGCAGGTCCAAGGCGAACCGCTGTACGTCTCTTGCGCCTTTGATGGCAACTGTGTTTACATCGTGACCGTCCATCGATATGATGCCGCCAAATGGCACGATCCCTGGACCCGAAGGAAGGGCTAGCCATATGTTCAATCCAACTATGTGCGCCCGCTGCGGAGGTTCCCTGGAGCGCAAAACCATTACCCATCGGCAGCCCTGGGGCGATGAACTCTATGAATTTGAGAACGTGCCCGCCCTGGTTTGCAGCCAGTGTGGCGAGGTCTGGCTGGAGGCCGAGGTCGGGCAGTTGATTGACAAGATTATTCAGCAACACCCCCAGCCAAGGCGGTACCATCAAGTGCCGGTTTTCTCATTGGCTGAATTCAGTTTGTGAGAACAATAGATCGGCGCCTGTTTTTCGCCGCCGCTTTGGTGCCGCCTGGGAGCTCTGGAGGTTGGCATGCCCTCCGCTGTTGCCCGACGAGACACGTTCGCCGCCTGGCAGATTGCGGTGACAACGACCCTTGTACCGCGCCTCTGTTTCGAGCGGCGGCGGTTGGAGTTACATTCGTGGGTGATGCAGTTCATGGTGCCACAGATACTCGCAGCCGCAGTGCTGTTGTTTGCAGCCGATCCATTCGCGGCAAAGCGGGACAGCATGGTGCGCGAGCAGATCGAGGCGCGCGGGGTGCACGACGCGGATGTGTTGCGGGTGATGCGGGACACACCGCGGGACCGGTTTGTTTCCGCAAGTTGGCGCAAGCGGGCCTACGACGATACGCCCTTACCGATCGGATTCGGCGTCACGATCTCGCAGCCATTCGTAGTGGGCATGATGACGCAACTGCTGGCAGCCGGCAGAAGGGACAGCGTGTTGGAGATCGGCACCGGCTCGGGATACCAGGCGGCGGTGCTGGCGCAACTGGCCGGGCACGTGTACACCATCGAAATCGTGCCGGCGCTGGCGCGCTCGGCTGCCGCCCTGCTGGCCGAACTGGGCTACGGCAATGTGACCGTACGGCAGGGCGACGGGTACCTGGGCTGGCCCGAGCGAGCGCCCTTCGATCGGATTATTCTGACGGCGGCTCCGGAGCAAGTGCCGCAAGCGCTGGTCGATCAACTGGCGTGCGGGGGCCGGCTGGTGGCGCCGGTGGGTAGAGCCATGCAGAAGCAAGACCTGGTGGCGATCGAGAAGACGGCCGGCTGTGTCATCCGCGCGCGCACGGTTACCACGGTGTATTTCGTCCCCATGGTGCATGGGCGGGGCGAGAAGCCGTAGTAGTGTGGCGCGAGTGTCGTAGAATAGGGAACAGGAGCAGTGGGCGGTTAGCTCAGCCGGTTAGAGCGCCTGCCTTACAAGCAGGAGGTCCGCGGTTCGAGCCCGCGACCGCCCACCACCTAAAACTTTGGATTCATTGGTTCCCCTCTTCCATAGCCGCCTCTAAATTGCTCGTTTTGTACCAAAACTGTTCCAAAACTCGGTTAAATAGGTTTGGCTGTACCAGAATTCTCCTGGTGCTCGTTATTAGCCCGCCGGTCCAGGCGGTCCAGCGCTTCCAGCATCATGTTTAGCTTCGCTTGGCGGTACCGCTTGAAGACTCCTGCGTCTCCCTGCCGCAGCATCTGGGTCACGAAATGATCGGCCACTCCACCCGTGCTGAGCCGGGTCGCAAATGTGTGCCGCAGTTCGTACAGCGGAAAATACGGCACGCCGGCCTTCCGCAACGTCGCCCTCTGGACTTCTTCAAGGTGGTGATATAGGGTTTGCTTGCGCTTCGCTTCGGGCTGGGAAAGAGATACTCCGCGCCGGGCGTCTCCTCGCACTGGGCTTGGAATGCCCTCAAGGCGGCGGCGGTCATCGGCTTCGGCATATCGCCTTCTCCGCTTGGCGTCTTGGAATCGGGAATATGCACCAAGCGGTTCTCAAAATCCACCTCGGATTTCCGCATCCGCATCGGTTCCTTATATGGCCGGAGGCCCATCTCTGCGATGATGCAGACCGCATTTCACAGATAGCCGGGTGCGCAAAGTTCGATCCGCTCTTGTTCGCTGGCGGTCATGTAGTGAGGTTTTCGGGTCTGCTTGCCGGCCGGCACGGGGAATTCGACTCCGCCGCAGGGATTCGCGGAGAGCCGCTTCTTCTTGACGGCCACGCTCAGGTCGGTGGGGAATGATGCTCCGGAGCACGTTCGCTTTGGCGGCGGCTTTGTCCGCCGCGCTCTGGGCTGAACGCACCCTGTGCCCGATTCCAAGCAGGTCCGCACGTTTGGCCCTTTCATTCACGACACATGGCGGATCGGCTTGTGAAACGAAGAAGAGGTGAAACTCCTCCTGCTCGCCTGCTGCTACCAGGAGGGCCCGGTCTTGGCGTGGTCGCCGCATCCTGCCACGCCGAGCGCCTGCTGCCCGGCAATTTGCGGCGCCGCGTCTATCGGCCGCAGGGCTGGATTTCCCCGGTCCCTGTTAGTCAATGGCCGCATGCAGGGCGTCTGGCACCACGAAATCAAGGGATCCCGTGTCGAAGTCGCCATTGAGCCGTTCGTCAAGACGCCGGTGTGGGTGCGCCCCGCGGCCGGGCAGGAAGCCGAGCGCCTGGCTGCGTTTCTTGGCGGTGCCTTGAGCCTCGCCTGGAAGAGCTGAGATTGGTACTGGAGGTACTGAGATTCGGCTCGCGGCAGGCAGCCAGAGGTAGAGTCATCTCACAATGCACCCCGATCCGTCGGCCGGTCGCCGGACCTGTTGGCGCTTTATTTGGCCGAGGATACGGCGAGGCGCAAATTCCAGCGATAACTAGGGTTATGAACATTCCATAGCCGATTGTCCCGTTCGTCCGAGCCCGGGTCTATGCGCCGCATGGCTAAGTTACAGCCGCGTTGACCAAGCCAGACGACCTGAACGCACGACCCGGTCGTCATCGAATAACCAGGCATTGATTCCCAAATATCTTCCCGTAGCGCCAGCTTGACCGGGCATCATAAGCTTGCGCGTCTCTGGCAATCCGCACGGATTGGGGGCTAACTGCTCATCCTATCGAGCGACTTCCGAGACGGGTGCGCCGACTTCGCCAAAGATTGCCGAAGATACTGCCCGCCGCAATAGCGGCGAGGCCGCGATTTACTAGGCGCATTCTCCACCTTACCGGTAATCCGCGATTCCCGGGCCCCGCCCCGCTGTTGAGTAATGGAAGCACTAATCGTTTTCCGCAATGCTCAAGTCGGGCGTTCCCATCTCCCCTCTAACCCGGTAGACAAACTTTACTTTAGCTTACTTTAGCTACTACAAAGTTATCCACTGAATAGCATAAATCGTCTGAATATCGAAAAAAAACAAACAAAAACTTCTTGCAAGTTACAAGGAATCGCATATACTAAGGTCTCAACACGGGTTTCTGTGCCCGAATCCGGAGAAAAAATGAAGCGGCTTTTTATCCTGGGTTTCATGGTGTTCCTGCCCGCTTGCGCGCAAATCGTCAAGGAACTCACGCCGGCGTACTTGGCGCTGAGCGCCAGCAGCCTCACTTCCCAGGCGGGCGCCAACCCGGTCACCGGCGAGGTGTTGCCGCCGGGTATGCCTTTGTCTGCCGCCAGCGACCAGAGCTTGTTGACTATTACCAGCATCGCCGGAGGAACGCTCCGTTTTTCATTCACGGCCAATACCTCGACTTTTAGCCGCACCCGGCATGTTACGGTGCCGGGTCCAGCAGTGACCGTAACCCAGGATGGATTAACGGCCCAGACGATCGCTTTCGGGCCACTGTCGAATCAGCCCTTTGGCAGCGCGCCGTTCCCGGTCGGCGCGACGGCATCCTCGGGCCTGGCGCTGAGCTTCGCTTCGCATACCCCAGCCCTGTCCACGGCGTCAGGTAATCTGGGGCCTCTTACGAGGCCGGTGGCAGGCGCCGATACAGCCCATTCCGTATCGTTCGCCGCTGGCGATCCGATTGCCATTGGAGTGGTCGTGCAGGCTTCGGCCACACCGGGGAAAATCCGGCCGTCCGGGACCTGTCAATGAGACTCCCGATCCCGCTGTTCCTGCCGGTCGCGTTGTGGGCGCAGTGTACCGTGACAACGCCTGGCACCTGCCCTAACTCCGGATCGCCAGCCAACCGGGATATGTTTGGCGATACGGTGACGTGGACCGGCATACCCCGCGTGTTCACCGGGCCGAACATGGGAGATGGTGCGGGGCAGTCCTTCGGGACATTCACAAACAGCGAGGGCGTGGCGTTCGCCTCCATCATTGCAAGCTTCAGCCCCTACCCATCGGATGCGATCCAGTACTCAGCGGAGTTCTGGCCGCTCTGGCAGGATTTCTTCCTGGCGGACCCGAGTTCCTGCCCTACGCCAGGGGCGCCGACGTGCCTATACAACAACGTAGCTTATGCCGAAGCTGCGGCTGACGCCTTGTTCAAGCCGTTGGGAGAAGGCGGCATCGGTTTGCTGTACACCTCTATCAACATCGACCCTGCTCCCTGGTTTATGGCATCGCAGTATTCGAGCTATTGCCATGCGTATAGCTCTGACACCGTCTCGCTGGGAACGGCCTGCTTCAAGCCGCCCACGTCGCCGACGAACTATCAGGCAATTCTCACGCGGGCGCTCGGTACCTACACGGAGGTGTTGAACTACATTCAAAGCGCCTATCCGCAGGTGCAGATCCACTTCTCTCCCGTGCCGTCGATCAGCTTGTGGAACACCTGCAAGCTCACCACCGCAGCGAGCAGGACCGAGGCGGCGGTCGAGGCGTGCTTCGGCCCGCTTTACCAGACGATGGTGGCGAACGTCGCTACGGCTCGCGTGACGGCCCTGCATGAACCAGCGGGCGCGTGGGCGCTGTTCTGTGGCGCTTGTCCGTTCCTGTCAAGCCCGGCTAATGTGGATACCTTCTTGCAAAACGCGAGCACGGCCATCAAGACGGTGAGTCCGTCGACCAAGGTCGGCGCTGGCGGCGCGTACCCCGACATGGGAATTTCAGGCGGGGTTTACACTTGTCCGAATACCGGCGGATCACTCAACTATTGGTGTGACTACACAACCGTGGACGCATCGTTTCTCGATTACGTCGGGATGGACTTATACCCGGCAACAAACACGTCCGCGTCCTATGCGGCGCTCGTGGGTACGCCGAGTGGAGGGATGAGTGGAGGGCTGGCCGCCACCTATACGTCCATGGCGCAGGCGGCGCAGGCGGCGCACCTGCCGATATATATTAACGAGTCGTCCGCCCTGCGATGGAGTTTCCCGGGCACCGGCCCAGGCACCACCCCGGGTGCCGAGAGCGATACATATCTCGGGAGCGGCTGGTCCGGTTGGACCGTAACAAACGCTTGGAGCGACTGGCTAGCAGCCGTGCCCGTGGCTTGGGCAGAGTATATGGGCATTGTGGGTTGGGATTATATCGATACCCCGGCGCTCACCTGCCAGTCCACCGATCCGAACAATACCCATACCTGTCCGGACTGCACCCAGACGCAGACTGGGACACCTCTGCCAGACACGTTCATGCCGACCTGCATGGCGTCTTTGCCTTCGGTGTCCACGTACGGCACGATGTACGGCACCCTGGCCTCGCGGAATCCCTTTGCGGCCCAGACCGTCGCCTTTGGGCCGCTCTCGGATCAACCCTTCGGCACCGCCCCGTTTCCGGTCGGCGCGACGGCTTCCTCGGGCCTGGCGGTGAGCTTCGCTTCCATTACGCCCGCCGTGTGCACGATATCGGGCGCGACGGTGACACTCGTTGCCGCCGGTACCTGCGCAATCCGAGCGACGCAGGCCGGCAATACCATCTACGCCGCAGCCCCACCCGTCTACCAGAGCTTCCACGTCACGCAAGGGAGCCAGACGATCGCGTTCGGGGCACTCTCCGATCAGCCGTTCGGCACCGCGCCGTTCCCGGTTAGCGCGACGGCTACCTCGGGCCTGGCGGTGAGCTTCGCATCGA
Source organism: Bryobacterales bacterium (assembly GCA_003166475.1). Lineage (GTDB taxonomy): Bacteria > Acidobacteriota > Terriglobia > Bryobacterales > Bryobacteraceae > Bog-159. The sequence continues at coordinate 17,692 of PMVV01000351.1, forward strand.
CCACCCCCGCCTGCACAGTATCGGGCGCGACGGTGACGCTGGTCTCCGCCGGCACTTGCACCATCCAGGCGACGCAGGCAGGCAATGCCAACTACGCCGCAGCGACACCGGTGAGCCAGAGCTTCCAGGTGACGGCAGCGAGCCAGACGATCGCGTTCGGGGCGCTTGCGAATCAGCCCTACGGCAGCGCGTCATTCCCGGTTAGCGCGACGGCTACTTCGGGCCTGGCGGTGAGCTTCGCATCGACCACCCCCGCCTGCACGATGTCGGGCGCGACGGTGACCCTGGTCTCCGTCGGCACTTGCACCATCCAGGCGACCCAGGCAGGTAACAACAATTACACCCCGGCCACGCCCGTCAACCAAAGTTTTTCGGTCACGCAAGAAGGCCAAGTCATCACCTTCGGCCCGCTGACGGATCAGGTGCTCGGCAGCGCCCCCATCACCGTCAACGCCACGGCAAGCTCGGGTCTGCCGGTCGCTTTCGCCTCGATCACTCCGGCGGTCTGCACCGTCTCGGGTAACACCGTGACACTGGCCGGCGCCGGCCAATGCTCGATCCAGGCCGTGCAACCGGGGAACCTGTCCTATCTGGCGGCCGCCCCGGTGACGCAGAGCTTCCAGGCGGCCCAGGAAACCCTCGGCATCGCTTCGCTTACCGTCGCCAGCGCCGGGGGGAGCGATTCGGTGGAGATCGGGTTCCTGCCCCAGCTCGCCGCGCCGTCCTGGAGCGCTACGGCGAATGCCGCCTGGCTGCACCTGGGCAGCGGCAGCGGGACCGGCGCGGCGATCCTGGCCTTTAGCTGCGACCCCAACCCGAGCACCACGGTGCGCAGCGGGGCCATCACGCTGGACAGCGGCGTGGCCCTGACGGTGACCCAGGCGGGAAGCGACTATATGGGGCCCGGTGCGGCAGTCGCGCTGGCTTCGGCGGGGCTGTCGGGTCCCGTGGCAGTGGCGGTGGATGGCTCCGGCAACGTGTACCTGGCCGACACCGGCAACAACGCCATCAAGGAGTGGAGCGCGGCCACGCAGCAGGTGACCACGCTGGTGTCCACGGGGCTGAACCAGCCCGCGGCAGTGGCGGTAGACAACTCCGGTAATGTGTACATCGCCGACACCGGCAACCACGCCATCAAGCAATGGAACGCGACGACGCAGCAGGTGACGGCGCTGGTGTCCACGGGGCTGAACCAGCCGGTGGGAGTGGCGGTGGACGGCTCCGGCAACGTGTACATCGCCGATAGTCTGAATGACGCGATCGAGGAGTGGAGCGCGGCAACGCAGCAGGTAACCACGCTGGTGTCGACGGGGGTGAACCAGCCGGCGGGAGTGGCGGTGGACGGCTCGGGCAATGTCTACATGGCGTATAGCCAGAGCGCCGCCATCGCGGAGTGGAGTGCGGCGACGCAGCAGGTAACCACGCTGGTGTCGACGGGGCTGCAGCAGCCGGTGGGAGTGGCGGTGGATGGCTCCGGCAATGTCTACATCGCGGACGCCGGCAACAACGCGGTCGAGGAGATCCCCTGGGTGTTTGTGGGCCCGGCCAGCTTGACTGAGCCGGTCACGGGCGGGACTGACGCGCTGCTGCCGGTGCTTCCGGCCACGACGTCGCTGGTGGGGATTTTTGCGCCGGCCAGCAACCAGGGATGGCTGAGCATCGGCAGCGTCGCAAACGGGGTGGTCGGTTTCTCGTTTACGGCCAA
>PMVV01000188.1 GCA_003166475.1 Bryobacterales bacterium
GCCTAAACCCGAGGCCGAGTTGACCTACCTCGCCTATGTATCTCCATACGTCAGCGCCAAAAAGAAACTCGCCCGGATCGGTGTCCACCCGAAACTGACTGTAGGCGGGAACGTCGGTCTTGCCGTCCTTTTCAATAGCTAACCTCAGATAAGCCTCGACGCTTGAATATACTTTGAATCGTCTGTCGAACAAGTTCTGCTTCAAGCTTTTCCTTTGCAGTAGTAACTGCGTTAACCCTACGATGAGCGCAACGCCAGCAGCGATCAGCGGTCCAAGCCTCTCAAGACAGTCACGACGTGGCGCTGGTGGCATCTCGACTTTGACCAATATCGGCGGTTGAGCCGGTTGTTGTGCAGAAGGTTGCGACCAGCAGGGAGAACTGAGAACGGTGAGAATCAGAAAGAGTCGTCGCATCGTGAGCTTTCGCCGTCGTCTAGCGCGAGATCGCTGCTATCAAGCCCACGATCATTCCGATAATCGTCAGCCAGAAAAAGAAAACCAGGACGTGCTTGATCGTCCCGAGCGATTCGTCGATGCACTCCAGATGGTTTCGCAGCGCCCGATTCGATTTGTCAATGCTCTCCAGAAGTTTAACGGCTGGCTCGATGGGGACTTCTTCGGAATGGGCCGGATGCCCTGCTTCTGCATCGCTCTTCGGTATCGGCGTAATGGTTTCGGTCTTCGGGTCGTAGTGTAATCCGGTTCTCATCTTTTCTCTCCATGCGACCGATTCCGGGTCGTTCTTCATTGTCTTCCCTCCCACTATCCCTGGCCAATACTCCTAGTCTTGGGTTCCTCACACGTTGAGTCGATTCGTCAGAGCCGTTAAGAATGGATACAGAAACCAGCCGGAATCCCACTGAACATCGACGGTCAAGTAGCGACCATCTGGAAACTGACAACTCTGGTTGAATGTGAATACTTTTGGTGCGCCGTGGGATTCACAAATCCCGATGCCATCAAGGTATGGCTGATACCGAATAACATTTCGAAGCGGAATTTGTAATGTGCTCTTTTGACCGGCGAAGTAGAAATTCTCCGATGTGATCGCCACCTGACCAGCGTCTAACGGTATCAGGCCGGAAACCTTTTGTGGCTTGGATTCGCCAAGATGGGCATAAATTCCGTGACCGACTGGCAGGCTGACCCCACCGTAACCTCTGCCAGTCGAAACGGTCTTTTCTTCGGCGTAGACAACAGTCCGGCCTGTCTGATAGCAGAGCACTTCGCCATGCCGCAAATTGAAGAGCGGCGGGTCCTGCCAAGCTGGTAGAATACTGTTTAACACCTGATGAAGCATGTTACTTTGACACAGAGCAATAAATCCAAACCAGCGCTTAGATATTTCCGTTTTGACGCCATATGCTGTCATGATGGCTTCGATGCGGGTGAAGTCGTCGCCCGATACCGGCGCTTTCCTGGCGACTTGGCCTACGCCTTCATTCAAGCCGTTTTGGATCGCTTCATGGACATACTGTTCTTTGACGTTTCCAATGATCGGCGGGAGACCAAGCTGAATATCGGCAAGGCTTCCACCGTCCACAATCGTCTTGGTGACAAACGTCTTCACCGTTTCCGCCGTGCTGTTTGCTTTCGCAACACAAGCCGGATGAACCGACTGGAAGAATCCAGCTTTCTGATCGCAATATTCACATAAGCCCACAAAAAGGTCTCCGTCCTTATTTGATAACTCCGCAGGTGACAGCACGGCGAGGGCGTGTTTTCTCTTCTCTCTTCCAAATCCTCATTATAGTAATCGCACTTTCAGTTGCTCGATGTACTCGGCGTTTCTAGCAATGCTGTCTGCGTCCTTCGGCACATCTCGCCCACAGAACCGGCACACAATAGCGTCCAGCTTGATGATTTCAGCGCAGAACGGACATTTGCGTCCCGTGATGATGCCGTGGCGAACCGTTGAATCAGACGCCACCGGCGCTTCCATAATACAGGCATGGATCAGGGCTATTGGAAATAGCAAGAATCCGTACAACCAGAAACCGCCAAAACTGCGGTTCTTAGATGACGCAATCGCTGCCGGTATCAGGGCCAGTATTGCGGCAACAAACAATAGGGATAGATATTCCATACGTTTCTCCGCTTCGGATGTTGCACGCCAGTGAAACCTCCGGTGTTCATTATCGTACATTTGAGTCCTAAATGGAAGGGCGGTGTCGAAGCGGCAGGTCGCTGCGCTCTGGCGGCCCCTGGTGGATTTGGTTCGAATCGGGCCGAGGTCTCGCTCCGGGCGGCTGGTTGCGGGCGGGCCGAGGGAACGGCAAGATTCATGCGAAGGTAGTCAAACAGACTCGCAAGAAACGTCCGGTATTTAAGGATTGACTGGAACAGAACCGGTTGTTAATGTGTGAGGATGGAGTGTTTTCATGAAACCGATTGCTGTGAGCCTCATATATTCGGCGGCGCTAATGGCCCAGGTAGCAGGACCGCCGAAACCTGAATCCGCCGCCCATGCGTTTGCTAGAAAGAAGTTCGAAGCCGTCACATCTGTCCACGAGTTGTTAGCCAAGGTTGCCCCGTGTCTCACAACGCACCCAAACGCCAAGCCGTGCCGGTATGGACCGAACAACCCCGAATTAACAGTCATCATTGCGGAGCTTTGCAAGTCTTTTTACGGAAGCCCTACGTGCGATAGACAGCAACTGCTGATCGATGTCCTGAAGGCAGACATAGAGACGCTTAACCAGATGCAGCCTTTACTGGCGAACATAAAACACGCCGATGATTGCGTTCGCATTTATCGAACCACGATTGATAAGAAGGTCTCGGAGTTAACGGGGCGTGATACGGAGGACATCCAAATGTGCAAATCCGGCGAACAATACCCACCACAAACTAAGTGAACACTTTGAAAATCGAAGTTCGAAAGCCTAACGCCTCAAGAGTGCATACAACAAGAGCGGCAAGAAGACGAACAGTATCCACAAATGCTTAACGATGCGGCCTGCAATGTATCTGGCGTCTGCCGAGATTTCCGTTCGTGGATCGAAAGGGGTGTCCTGTAATGGCTTGCAGTCGTTCGGATAGGCGTTGTTCCTTTGCTGTCGTCGCTTTCTGATGTTCGGCCAACAAAAGTAAGCCGACCGACAGCCCAGGTCGCCGGTTCATCTCTCAAACCCCGACCGGCCCTTCCCACAGAAGATGCAGCCGCACCGGCCACCCAACGAACGCCATCACGGGCAACGAAGCGCCAGCAATCGCCCGACCCCGCAGCGCCGTCAAGGCTCGTGGTTGCCGGTTACGGGTCAAGTTTGATGTACTCGATGTGGTCGTTCAGGAATTGTGCGATCTGCTCTGCCTGTGCCTGTGTAGTTCCGGGTCTCAAATCGAAGCCGATGGACCCATTGCGTAGTGCCTTGATCTGGTCGCCCTGTTCAAGCGGGTCCGTCGTGATCCAAGGTGTTCTGTCAGCATAATTAGTGACTCTAAACTGGTGGCGACCACGTTGGATTTCGCTGTCGGTGGAGTTTTCCATATTTGGTTAGCCTCTCTTGAATTGCGCTCTGGTCGTGGTTGGCGGGTCCTTGCCAGCCGGTTCTAACGAATCTTCTGGAAAGGTGCCCGTGTCTATTATCCTACATTCGGAGCCGCCGCTTTTGAGATCGGACAGTAAAACCTGAATAAGCTACAGTTGGCTTCACCATCGCACTCGGTTGCTCTCTTTGCTTAAGGGTGGTAAAATCCGCCGCATATGGACCCAAACACCGCTCAAACGATTCAGGCGTCCTGTTCGCTTGCTGTTACTGTCCTAACGCTTATTACGGCTGTGGCGTTGATCTGGTACACCATTGAGACTTCCAGGTTGCGGAGGGCGACACAGGAACAGGTTGAGAAGGCTGGCCTGTTGTTGCAAGAAGCTCACACTCAGAATGAACACTCAATCCAGCCAATCGTCACGCTTGAACGTGCTAACGATCTTCACATCTTAGAAAAGACCGCCAACATGGCGGCCACCCAGATAGTGATTCGCAATCTCGGCTTGGGAGCGGCTTTCAACATAAACGTTGAACCCCTGCGTGGTCCCAACACGACAATTCGATTTGTTGTGCCCACGATGTCACTAGCGGCGGGACAACGGGAACCAATTTCGCTTGTGTATACGGAAGACGGCAGGCCGGTGGTGGGCGGCGCTTATGAGCTTATCCAACGTATGTTCCACAGCAATCAGTTGGACGAAGGTGCTCGAAGCATCGTGCGCTATGCCGATGTGACTGGTAAGCGATACCGGACGATTATAATATATCACTACGACAGACAGTCACGAGAGACCACGCCGAGATTTGAAAACAGGGAACCAGACATTTCGTGATCGGAGCCACCTTCGCAACCCGGTTCTCGGGTCTGGTAATCTCAAAGCGGTGGGATTCACCAAAATTCATTGCGGGAGATCAGAATGTCTTTGAGCGACGGTTGGCAATTGTTCAACTTAGCGTTGTCCGGTGCCATTTCAGGTGAGGACTCGCTTCAAGAGCGGCTGGCGGAATCATATACTTACCATCTCCAACACGTTAGCAGTAAAGACGTTACCGAGAAGGTGTGGACCCAACTTGAGGAATTGAAACAAGTGGTGAACGCAAAGGCAGCAGTTGGGAGCGAAGGGCGCATCCTGGCGTCCACATCCGCCATGAGTGGCGAGGAGGCGGCGAAATGGCTGAAGAAGATTGCCTCCATGTCCAGCGATGTGGCCCAGGCCTACGGCGTTGAGAAGTACCTTGAGGAGTCCCACCAAGCAGGGGCGCGCGAATAATGCCTCCTGGCCCATGTTCCGCGACTGGCAGGAACAGACCCGCGTCTTCGAGCGACTGGCCGCATACAGAGACGATTCGGCGAATCTCACCGGCAGCGGCGAACCGTTGCGCGTGCGCGCCGCCGGCATCTCGCCGGAGATGTTTTCCATGCTCGGCATTTCACCTTTGGTTGGCGCGCTGGATTCCAGGACGCAGACCGTGGCGCTCAGCTACGGGTTCTGGATGCAGCGTTTCGGCGGCGACCGTCAGGCGCTGGGCCGCACGCTGATTCTCGATGGCCAGCCCTACACCCTGGCCGGCGTTCTTCCCAAGGACTTCCGCTTCCCGATTCAATACAGCATGATGGAGGAGCCGGAGCTTTACCTCCCGCTGGTTCCCAACCCGGACCGCGGCTGGCATTACCTGCGTGTTATCGGGAGGCTCAAACCCGGCGTAACCGTGGCGCAGGCGAGGACGGATATGGATCTGATCTCCGCCGCCATTGGGCGGTCCGATCCCAAACTGAATCGCGGAGAAGGGGCCATGGTCATTCCGCTCTCCAAAGATATGTCCGCCGGCGGCGAGACGCTGGCGGCCTTCGGCGTCGCTGTCGTTTTTGTGCTGCTCATCGCCTGCGCCAACGTGTCGAATCTGCTGTTGAGCCAGGCCGTGCGGCGCCAGCGGGAAATCGCCATCCGTTCGGCGCTGGGCGCCAGCCGCGGGCGCCTTTTGAAGCAATTCCTGGTGGAAAGCCTGGTGCTTTCGATCCTTGGCGGAGCGCTCAGCGTCTTGCTGGCGGTGTGGGCGATGCCGCTCCTGGTAAGGACGGTGCCGGTACACACGGCGTTCAGCACACGCCTCGCCATGGGCGGTCTCGGGTTGAACTGGACTGTCTTGGGCTTCGCGGCGGCGCTGTCGGTCGCGACCGCCGTGCTATTTGGCATGCTCCCGGCATGGCGGGCGTCGCGCGCCAATGTAGCCGCCCGTTTTCTAGGCAGCCGAAGCGGGCAGGGAGAGCGGGTCCGGGGCATCCTGATTGCGGCCGAGGTGGCGCTGTCGCTAATGTTGTTGGCGGGCGCCGGGCTGCTGATGAAGAGCTTCATCCAGCTACTCTCGGTCGATCCCGGATTCAACACTCGCGGGCTGCTCACGATCGACATCGAACTGCCCGAAAACAAGTACGCAGAGGTTGCACCAAGGGCCGAGTTCGTTCGGAATGTGCTGGCCCGGCTGGAAAACGTGCCGGGAGTCAGTGCCGCGGCGGCCATCAATGTCATGCCCATGACCAAGAACAGCCCGCATCGTTTGACTCTATTATCGCCAATCCGCGCGTGCTAGGCTGGGCTTGTAGCAATCGCACGAAACGCTATTCACCGAACTCCGGGTTCGCGGCTTGCGTCTATCTGCTGGTATGGCGCTAGCGCTCCCCAAAGCGCATAAGGACCGGGGCATGGAAGGCATGGTCGCGAAGCGGTACGCGGCCAACACCGGCAAGTCCTTCGATGAATTCACCAGGCTTGCCCAGCGAATCGAGGTCCAGCTACCGCGTGGCAGCGCGGTGCTGGAGGTTGCGCCTGGACCGGGTTATTTCTGCATCGAGCTGGCGAAACTCGGCCCGCACTCGATTACCGGACTCGACATCAGCCACACCTTCGTCGAATTGGCGGCGAAGAAAGCCGCCGAAGTTGGCGTGCACGTCGACTTCCGGCAGGGCACCGCTTCCCAAATGCCCTTCGGAAACGATGTCTTCGACTTCCTCGCAAGCCGGCCGACCGCCGCCTGATCTCACCATCGACCTCAGGCGCGACGCTTCGCCCGAATCGATCAATCGTCACGTGGACGGCATGGGCTTGAGCGCCGTCAATAGGCTCCTGACAAAGCTCGCGTTCCGGACCGGGCTTCGAGATTTCAATGACGAAATCAGGACCACCAACCACTAGCCACTAACCACCAGCCACGGCGGCCAAAGGCCGCCTTATTTCCGCGGCCCCGCCTTTGTCACAATCCCCGCCGTCTCGTCGATCGTCAGAAACTGATTCGCCGCCATCCCTCCCAGCTTCTGCTTCTCTCCGCTGGGCCACTCAATCTCGATCGAATCCACTGCCGTGTCGCCACCCAGCCCGAACGTCAGCGCCAGGTCGCTTTGCGAGCAGTAGCTCGACCCGCTGCGCACCATGTTCCATTGCTTGCCCGACTTACTAATAACCCGCACCACCGCTCCGATCCCGTCGCGATTCGACTTGCGCCCCACCAGCCGCATCGAAATCCAGTGATTCCGGTTGCCGCCATCGTTACGGAACAAATACGCCGGGCCGTCGTTGGTCGTCACCAAGATATCCAGATCGCCGTCGTGGTCGTAGTCGGCGTAGGCCGCGCCGCGCGCCACCACCGGCCGGTTGAACGCCGCGCCCATCTGCGTCGTCACGTTCTCGAACTGCCGCCTGCCGAGATTGTGAAACAGCAGCGGGGCTTCCTTGTATTGCACCTTGGGCTGCACGCGGCCGATCTCCTCTTCGATGTGGCCATTGGCCGCGAAAATATCGGGGTAGCCGTCCAGGTCGTAATCGAAGAAGAACGCGCCAAAAGTCAGCGTCAGCAGGCTCGCGCGGCCCACCGTCGAAGAAGGCGCTTCGTCTACAAACAGACCCGTTCCTTCGTTGTGGTACAACCCCAGCATCTGGTTGGAGAAGTTGCCCACCAGCAGGTCCGGCCGTCCGGAGCGGTCGTAATCGGCGGCGTCCACGCCCATCGCGCCGCGCGCCACGCCGTCCTCGCCAAATGCCACGCCTGCCGGCACGGCTTCGTCGGTAAACGTGCCGTTGCGATTGTTGCGGTACAGTTTGTTCGGCTGCGTATCGTTGGTGACGAATAAGTCCGGCCAGCCGTCGCCGTTATAATCCAGCACCGCGACGCCCAGCGACTTACTCGTGGGCTCGGCCACGCCCGCCTTCCGACTGACATCCTCGAACTTGCCGTTCCCTAAGTTGTGATACAGTTTGGACGATGTCCCCTTATAGGACTCCGGCGTGCAATACGACTTAGTCGCTCCATCGAGCGAACACCACAGGTCGCCTTTCGCGGTCCACTGCACATAGTTGGCGACGAACAGATCCAGCTTGCCGTCGCGATCGTAATCCACCCATGCGGCGCTGGTGCCGAAGCTGGCGTTATCGATCCCGGACGCCTTGGTCACGTCGCGGAACTTGCCGTGGCCTTCGTTATGGAACAGGTGGTCGCCTTCCAGCGCCGTGATGTAGACGTCGTCGCGTCCGTCGTTATCGTAATCGCCGATGGCCACGCCGATGCCGTACATCTCCACATCCAGGCCGCTGCCCGCGGTGATGTTGGTGAATGTGCCGTCGTGGTTATTGCGATAGAGCGCCGGCAGCGACTTGCGCCCGCGCGGCGTCCAATCCCGGCTGTTGATCAGGAGGACATCGGCCCAACCGTCGCCATCCGCGTCGAACCACGCCACGCCCGAGCCCAGCGTTTCCGGAAGGAATTTCTGGCCGGCGCGCCCGCTGTTATGCACGAATTTGATGCCGGCTTGGGCGGTCACATCCGTGAAGGTAACGGGCGCGGGAGCCACGATGCCCGAACCAGCCATGCTGGATAGCGCCGCCACCCAGACCACCACCAATACGCCGCCAAGCCCCGCGAAGAGCCGCTTCATTGCCCGCCTCCCGCAGCAGCCAACGCCGGTTTAGGCGTTCGCGCCGGGACCTCCAGCCGCACGCTCTCGTGATCGTGAATTTGCTGGCGCTCGTTGTTGTTCTCCGGGCTGAGCAGGCGCGCCTTCCCGGTGATGGCCTGCGCCGACTCCTCCGCTTTGAAGCGCTGGAACAGCGCCTGTTCGCGTCCGGCGCCCGCTGCGTCGCCCACCCCACGCAGACACAGCATGCGCGTATAGTGCATTTGCAGATCCTCTGGATCCACGTCGCAGACGCGATCCAGATACTTCAGCGCCTCGGCATATTTCCGTTCCAGAAACAGAATGCGCGCCGCCTGGTTCAGCGCCACGCGGTCGCGCGGATACATGCCCAACGTGGTGTTGAGCGACCGCAGCGCGTCGTCATACTTCCCGTCCGCCTTCTCGATCATAGCTTTGAAGAAGTAGACGCGGCCCAGCTTGGAGTCGATCTTCATGGCTTGCTCGACATATGGCTTGGCCGCTTCCGTCTCGCCCTCCTGGATCAGGGCGCGCGCCACGTTCAGCCAGCCATCGGCGTAACCCGGCTCGGCCTCGGTCACTTTCTTGAAGGCGTATTCGGCGCCTTTCAGGTCGCCTTGCAGCAACAGCCCGATGCCCCAATCGTTCCAGCGCTCGCGGTCCTCTTTGCGCACCACCGGAGTCCAGGACGACGGCCCCAGCGGCACGCTGGCCTTGGCGGACGCCACGACCACGATAGGCAGGTCCGGAATGCGGTCCTTGATGTTGCCCGAAACATTTTGCGGAATATTGTGCGGATCGAAGCTGTATTCCATGCTGTTGAAGCTGGCCGACAGCAGCTTGGGGTCCTGGTTGGGCTTGGGCTGACCCGCGTAGGAGAACTGCGTGTAGTAGTGCGAGAATTTGCGGTAATTCAGCTTGGCAGTGAACTGCAGCGGGCCTTTAGCTTCCTTGGGGATTCGCACGCGGAAGTGGGCCACATCGGCCGCGCCTGGAGGAATCAGCCGGACATACAGCACGCTGCGCGCCTGCCACGCGTTGCGCTTGTTGATCATGTTGCCTTCGCCATCGATCTGGAAGGCGCGATAGAAGTGCGCGCCAGGTTCCACAGGGCCCTTGCCGCCATCCTCCACCGCGCCGCTCCAGAAGATCACGCGGCCGTCCGCGTCTTTCGCTTGCAGTTCCAGCCATACATCGAAGGAGTCCACCGTGCCGCCGGGGAAAAAGTGGCCGATCTTGCGGGTTCGCACCACCACGTCCACGCGCGCCGTGGATCCCGGCGAAAGGTGAATGCCCGAGTGATCGATGGGAGCGGCCACCTGTCCGACCTCGCGGATGATCGCGTTGCCGCTCTGTTCGGCTTCTTCGCCCACGGCAAAACCGGTCATGGCATGCGGACCCTCGCCCGTGCGCCGAATCATCGCCGTGCCGTGATCGTTGGCCGGCGATACGGCGAAAATATCCACCGAGATAAAGCCCGACGTCAGGAACTTCTCCGTGGCCGCGAGTTGTGTTTGATCCCGATTAGCGTAAGGCACCGCAGTATTTGCGGCGGGGAAACGATGGGAATGGACTTGGCCGCCGATATTGCCCGGATCGCTCGAAGCCACCATCGGCATGTGACAATCCGCGCAGTTCTGGCTTTTTTTCGGATAGTAGAACGACCGTGCCCCTTGCCCCGATACGCCGCTGGCCTGCCAGCCGTCATAGTCGTTGAAGCCGCGGAACCACCGATATTTGTTTACCGGTACATCCAGGTGTACCTTGTGACAAGCCGCGCAGAACTCAGGCGTATCCTGGCGCATGAACGGCTTCATGAAAGTGCGCCGGTGCGGCTCGGGATTCAAAAAGGTCATGAAGTAGTCCGCGTCCTGGATCAGCTTGTTCTTGCTGCTGAGTAACTCGTGCAGCGGTGGATACTCGATCGTATAACCGGCATTGCCCATGGAGCTGTCCACGTGCGTGATGGCGTGGCAAGAAGTGCAAGACAGTCCCGCACGGGCTTCCGGCGTGTCCATTTGGTCCTTGATGGGCCGGTCGAAGCGGCCATTGAAGAAGACCGCGTGATCATGGCATCCCGCGCACCACTTACTCGGCTGCGTTCCGACCACGCTTTGCATGTATTCGATGGACTTCCTGTAGAACTGGTTGTTGAACGATCCGAAGTGGTGCATCGAGCTTTTCCACTGCTCGTAGACATCCTTGTGACAGCGCCCGCACGCCTCCGAATCCATGAAGAAGTTCGACGGGATGATGCCGCCCACGTTGGTCTTGGCGGACGATGGAAAGAACGGCGACTGCGGACCGCCCCCCTCCTGGTCCATGGAGGTCGGCACAATCAAAGGGTTCCGGATTCGATCGTCGGGGTTCGGACGAACTTTTCGGTAAAGTGTGGTCGCCGCGGGGAAGACGACCAGCAGCGCCAGGCAAGCCACGTACGTATTACGAAAACCAGCGCCCGTGTGGCGCATGACGTAGGGAAGAAAAGCCAGCAGCGCCAGCGCGGCCACCGCGATGTGGGCCTCGAGCACCCAGCGGTGCGGCGTGGTGTTGCCAAACACCGCCAGGAACACGCCTGCCAGCGCCGCGATGAGGAATATACTGCCCGCCCAGGGCATGCGCCGGATCAACCACAACAGCATGATCCCGAGCGCCACGCCCAGGGCCAGGTGCAGCACCACGTTACCCATGTAAAAGATGGTGGGCGAAGCGAACGCCGCGATATATGCAGTGTTGATCAGCAGTAGCACCAGCAGGATGCCAGCGTACCGGCCAAGCTTTCCAGGTTTCATTTGATTACCCCTCTGCGATGGTGAGTAGCATATCACCGAACGCGACAAGGTCCAATAGCATTTTCAGACTAGTAGCTATCTGTTAGCGGGGCAGGTTCTCAGCCTGCGGCGGCCACTCAGGCCGCCCCAAGGGTGTGTCTAATGCATCGATATTATTGACACGACGGCGCACCGCCGCTACACTCGCTTCAATTGCTTTGAGGGAGCTAGCCATGCGTATCTGCACCTGCCTTTTAGGACTTCTTGCCGTCTCCGCCAACTTGCCGGCGCAGTCCGACGGCGCCGATCCATTGCACATCGGCTCCGTCACCGTCTCCGGAACAATTCACGAGCGTTACGAAGATTGGGATTTCTTTGACGCGAAAGGCGAAAACCATTACGGATATTCCGGCTCCCTCCTGCGCTTGATGTTCAGCCAGAACCAACAGAGCTATGACTGGGGCGTGGAACTGGCTGCGCCAATCTTGCTGGGGATACCGAATCGTGCGGTCCAGCCCGCGCCGCTCGGGCAGCTTGGCCTGGGCGCAAACTACTACGCGGCCAATCACAACGATCAAGACGCCGCCAGTGTCTTCGTCAAGCAGGCCTACCTGCACCTGAAGGGCGAGCATTCCAACGAGCGGTTCGGCCGCTTTGAATTCACCGACGGCGGCGAAGTTACGCCCAAGGATGAAACGCTGGCCGTCGTCAAACGCGATGGCATCTCCCAACGCCTGATTGGCACTTTCGGTTTCTCCGACGTGCAGCGCAGCTTCGATGGCGCTCAGTATAACTATTCCAACGGCTCCTGGAACTTCACGGCCTTCAGCGCCATCCCGGATCGCGGCGTGTTCCAGGTGGATGGCTGGGGATGGGTCAAAACTCCTGTGACTTATGCGGCACTTACCAAACAAGCTACATTGGGCTCCAGCAAGGCCGAATGGCGCGTCTTCGGCATCTATTACAACGACGACCGCGGCGTGGTCAAGACAGACAACCGTTCCGCGGCGGCACGCGCCAAAGACCTGGGCGGGATCGATATTCTCACTTACGGCGGCCACTACATCCAGGCGATTCCTACCGTTGCCGGCACATTCGATCTGCTGGGCTGGGGCGCGCTGCAGACCGGGAAGTGGGGTTTGCTCACGCAACGGTCCGGAGCGGGCGCCGTGGAAGCCGGCTTCCAGCCTAAGATCGCCAAAGCCCTCCGGCCCTGGCTGCGCGGCGGCTACTTCTACTCGAGCGGCGACAACAGCGCCACCGACAACACTCACGGCACCTTCTTCGCCATCCTACCCACGCCGCGCGTGTACGCCCGTTTTCCATTCTTCAACGAGATGAACAACCGCGATCTGTTTGCCGAACTGATGCTGCGCCCCGCCAAGGGACTGACTCTCCGCTCCGACGTGCATGGGCTGTGGCTGGCCAACAAAAACGATCTTTGGTATTCCGGCGGCGGCGCCTTTCAGCCGTGGACCTTCGGTTTCAATGGCCGCCCCTCCAACGGAGCCACGGGCCTGGCTACGCTCTACGACATCAGCGCGGACTACCAATGGACGCGCGGCCTCTCGACGGGTCTCTACTTCGGCTATGCGCGCGGCGGCGCCGTCGTGGCGCATATCTTTCCCGGAGACAGCAACGGCACGCTTAGCTTCGTCGAAGCGAATTACCGCTTCTGACCCCGCACGCGCGGCTGCGGAATCACAACCACATCCCCGACCGACTCCAGGGCCAGCCGGTTGTCCGGCTGTTGGTCGGTCCCAAAGCGTTTGAAGAATCCGGTGACGGTGGCCTCGACCACGGGATTCTTCTTCACGTCCTTGATCAGTTTCTGGAATCCCTTGCTTTTCCCCAGCCGCACAAGTTGCTGGTCGTCGGGCGTATAGAATTTCAGTTCGCCGCCGCAGTTGTCGTCGACCACACCCGCCGGCAAATCCTGCACGCCCGTTTCCACGAGAGCCCGAACCTGCACCAGTTTTCCGTCAAAGGTTTGCGGATGCCTGGCAATCTCGCAGACAGTCGTCTTCACCGCTTCGCCAGCTTTGGTCTGTTCGAATGCGAAAATGCGCGTCAGGCTGAAGCACAGCGGCAGGACCGCGCACGCGAGTCCGTATGGCCTCGTGGTCACGTCTTGTTATGGACCGGCGGCTTGTGTGGCGCCGCGGGCGCGCCTTTCGCCAACAGCGGTGGCTTCCGCGTCTTGCCTGTCATCCAGGTGCGGACGACTTTTGGATGCCTGCCTTTATCCATACTCAATACCATTCTACCCGCCGCGGCCGATTGAGTGTAACCTCACGCCCGCCGCTCGCATCAAATCAGATAAGCCCATCGTTAATCTAATATCTTATGAAATTCTTGCCCGCATTCCTTTTTCTGTCAATGACTTTGCTTCCCCACGCCGCCCTGGCGAAGAACGCCGTCACAGACTATCCTGCGACATATGCCGGAGGCAGCCTGCCTCTGGACCACAACAAGGTCCACGCCGCGTTAGGCAAGGATGAAGTGATCTTCATGCAGCGCGGCCGTCGCATCGCCGTCCCGGTCAAGAATATTACGGCGATATCCTGCGGCACCGAAGTACGCCGCCGTCTGGGAGCCGCCGTGCTGGACGTGGTCCCCTTGATGCACCTGGGCGAGAGCCAGGATCGTTACGTCGGAGTGGCTTGGACGGCCGCTGGCGGAAATTCCGCGCGCGCGCAGGTGCTGTTGAAGTTGAACCGCGGCGAATACCGCGATTTTCTCGCCGCGCTGGAACAGGCGACCGGCATCAAGGCCATCAACACCAACCAGGTGCCGACCGTCGTCCGATACCAGATCTGACGGACAGGCCGGGAGGCCTGTCCTACTCGCACCGTAGCGCGATCGCCGGGTCCACGCGCGCCGCGTCTCTTGCCGGAATAAAGGCGGCCCGGTCGCCAGCGCTCCGGTCGCGCCGGCAGCGAGCCCTGCCCCAACCCACAGCAGCGTTTGCCAGACCATGGTGCGGATCACCGCCGGCGCATCCGCGCCCAGCGCCATGCGAATGCCGATCTCCCGCGTGTGCTGCGACACTGAGTGCGCAATGACGGCGAAGATGCCCGCCGCCGCGAGCGAGACCGCGACTGGCGCGAACACCATCAGAAGCAGCAGCACGAAGCGGCGACTGGCTACATCCTGGCCGATCAGTTGATCCATGGTGCGGACAGCGGCCAGTGGCTGATTGCGGTTCACCGCCCAGATTTCTTTGCGGGCAGCGCGCTCGAGCGCCGCCCGATCGACTGAACTGCGCAGCAGGAAGGTGAAATCGCTGGTGGCCATTTGCGAGTAAAGCAGGAACATCTCGGGCCGCGCG
Organism: Bryobacterales bacterium; assembly: GCA_003166475.1. GTDB lineage: Bacteria > Acidobacteriota > Terriglobia > Bryobacterales > Bryobacteraceae > Bog-159. Next base: position 14,516 of record PMVV01000188.1, read on the forward strand.
CCATAGTCCAGAGACAGGTGCCGGACGTCGCCCACGACTCCCACGATCTGAAACTGTTCCGGGATGAACCGCACGTCCCATCCTTGCGGCGTCCGCACGCGCACGATGCGCGGCGTCTCAATCACCTTGCCAACCGGATCCTCGTTGGGCCAATAGCGCCTGGCCATCGACTGGTTAATGACGCCCACGCCACGGTCGCCGCGCGCAGCTTGAAACCGTTCCAGACACTCGCCTTGGTCAGAGGCATGACATTGATGGCCGCCGCGGCACTGACTCCCGGCACGTTTTCCAGCCGGGCCAGCACACTCCGCACGAACTCGGCCCTTTGTGCACAAGGATCTGGTGGGAAGACTTCCTACCTGACACAAAAATAGCACGGCGGGCATGGGAGTTCGGGGGAAAGATTGGCTGAGGGCGTTTGTTTTCAGTGCCTAGTCGATCTTTGAAACGCGTGACCGTTCCCAGAGGCGGCCTGAGAGGCCGCCTCTGGCTGGGGGGACTGCCCCCACTTGTCTACAATAGAGGACGATGCCATTGGAGACCATCGGCAAAGCGGTATGCCTGCTGAGCGGCGGGCTGGATTCCTCCACGTGTTTGGCGCTGGCGCGCCGCGACGGGTATGCGTGCTACGCCCTGTCGTTCGATTACGGGCAGCGGCACCGCGTGGAACTGGAAGCCGCGGCGCGCGTGGCGCAGGCATTGGGCGCGGCGCGGCACGTGGTGGCGCGCATCGACCTGCGGCAGATCGGGCACTCCGCGCTGACCGATGACTTAGCCGTGCCCAAGGGGCGATCTGCGCAGGATATGTCGCACGGCATTCCGGTGACTTACGTGCCCGCGCGGAACACCATCTTCCTGTCGTTTGCGCTGGCATGGGCCGAAGTGCTGGAAGCGCCGGACATCTTCATCGGCGTGAATGCGCTGGATTACTCCGGCTATCCGGATTGCCGTCCGGAATACATCGAGGCGTTCGAGAGCATGGCCAACCTGGCGACCAAGGCCGGCGTGGAAGGCCGCCTGCGGGTCCGGATTCATACGCCGCTGATCCGGCTGTCGAAGGCGGAGATCGTGAAGCTGGGGCGCGAACTGGGCCTGGATTTCAGCCTGACGCACAGTTGCTACGACCCGGACGCGGCGGGCCGGCCATGCGGGCAATGCGATTCCTGCCTGCTGCGGCGCAGGGGATTCGAAGAGGCCGGCATTGCGGATCGCTGAAATCTTCCATTCCATTCAGGGCGAAGGCTCGCTGGTGGGCGTGCCTTCGGTTTTCGTGCGGACCAGCGGCTGCAACCTGCGCTGCGCGTGGTGCGACACGCCGTACACGTCATGGCATCCGGAAGGCGAGGACTGGACGCTGGAGCGCATCCTGGCGGCAGTGGATACTTACCCGGCGCGCCATGTGGTGGTGACCGGCGGCGAGCCGATGATCGCGCGCGAGATGGTGGAGCTGACGCACGGTTTGCGGGCCGGCGGGCGGCACATCACCATAGAGACGGCGGGCACGGTGTTCGCGCCAGTGGAATGCGACTTGATGAGCATCAGCCCGAAGCTGGCCAATTCGACGCCGGCGGGCGAGTGGGCGGAGAAGCACGAGCGTCTTCGCATTCAGCCGGATGTGGTGCGGCGGCTGATGGCGGATTACGATTACCAACTCAAGTTTGTCGTCGCGCGGCCGGAGGACATAGCCGAGGTGCGGGAGTTGGTCAGCGCTTTCGATGCGGATGCGGGCAAGGTCGTCTTGATGCCGGAGGGCACCGATGCTGGTGTGTTGCGCGAACGGGGCGTGTGGCTGGCGGAGATTTGCAAGCGGGAGGGATTCCGGTTCAGCCCGCGGTTGCATGTGGAGTTGTGGGGGAATCGTAGGGGGACTTAGGGCGTGTGTGGTGGGGCAGGCCGAGACAGGGTTCTTTGGCCTGTGTTTCCCCACCAACTGGTTGGCTCGGCGCGCGGTCGATCCCTTTAGCCAACGCGTGATGGCCGGGACGGCAACCTTCGGAAGGATGAGCAGGTGCACGTGATTCGGCATGACTACCCAAGCGTTGAGTTCATAGAACCGTCTCTCCTGTTCGCCGGCCACGATGGCCTCCGCGACCAGTTCGGCGATGCGTGGATCCTGGAGCCACACCGGGCCGCCGCGATCCCGCGCTAAAGCGCGATCGGCAGCCACGAAAGCGTGTCCTGGTGTGGGGTATGGACGAGATGGCAGTCGGGCTGGGAGTGAACCCCACAGGCGCCAGGTCAGGAACAAGTAGGCGTCATCGGGGTGGAAATGCGGCAATCGTCTTCGGTATTCCCGCATTGGAGGAGGCCTGGCAGGCGGAAAGGACTGCTCTCGCAATCAGAGTGTCTGCGGGGCAATCGTCGATCGGTTCCCATCGGAAACGAATCGGGACCCATTTGGGGAGGCGGCCTGAGAGGCCGCCGCAGGCCGAGGGCCTGCCCCACTATGCTTTCTTAAAGGCCAGGACGGCGTTGAGGCCGCCGAACGCGAAGGAATTGGACAGGGCGTACTCCACCTGCGCGGCGCGCGCGCGGTTGGGAATGACATCCAGATCGCACTCGGCGTCGGGCATCCGGTAATTGGCTGTGGGCGGCAGCATACCGTCGCGCAGCGACAGGATGGCGGCAACCGCTTCGAGCGCAGCGGCCGCGCCCAGCGCGTGCCCGTGCATGGATTTCGTCGAACTGATGGCCAGCTTGTTGGCATGCGCGCCGAAGACGCTGCGAATGGCTGCCGTCTCGGTGGGATCGTTGGCCGCCGTGGCAGTGCCGTGCGCGTTGATGTAGCCGATCTGCTCCGGCTCAATGGCTGCGTCGCGCAAAGCTCCGCGCATGGCGCGGGCGGCGCCCTCGGCGGAAGGTTGGGTGATGTGGCAGGCGTCGGCGGACATGCCGAAGCCCACCAGTTCGGCGTGGATGCGCGCGCCGCGCGCTTCGGCCGCTTCCCAAGGCTCCAGCACCAGCATGCCCGCGCCTTCCCCCAGAATCATGCCGTGACGGTCGCGGGAGAACGGCCGGCAAGTGTCCGGCGAGACCACCCGCATGGCTTCCCAAGCTTTCAGAATGCCAAAGCTGAAGGGCGCTTCGCTGCCGCCGGTCAACGCCAGATCCACCATGCCGGAGCGGATCATCCAGGCCGCCTGGCCGATGGCGTGCGCCGACGAAGAGCACGCCGTGGAAATGGTGAAGCTGGGACCGGTAATGCCGAATTCCATCGAGATGTGGCTGGCCCCGGCGTTCGCCATGGTCTTGGGGATGGTCAGCGGATGCACGCGGTTGTGGGCCAGCTTGTAGACTTCCACGAATCCGAGGTCTTCGGTGGACTGGCCCCCGACGCAGGAGCCGGTAATGATGGCGGTCTTCTCGCGCAGTTCGGGAGTCCATTCGATTCCTGCTTGCGCCACGGCTTCGCGGGCGGCGATCACCGCGAACTGGGCGAAGCGGTCCATGAAATCGGCGCGGCGGTCCTCGAAGTAGGGAGTGTGAGAGTAGCCACGCACCTCCGAGCCATTCTGGAAGCGCATCGCAGAGGTATCCACCGATTCCAGGGGTCCGATGGCCGGGCGGCCTTCCAGCAGGTTGTGCCAGAACTCGCTGGCGGTGCGGCCGGGCCCGGCAATCACGCCAACGCCGGTGATGGCGACGCGGCGCATACTACTGGGCCGTGGGCGTCCCCGCCGACTTGGCGGCTTGCAGCCGCTCCACGCCTTCCGCCATTTGGCGCACGTTGCGGACCGTCTTCACTTCTTCGTCTGGGATGCTGATATCGAATTCATTTTCGAGAGCGAAAAGAATTTCGACCGCATCCATGGAATCGATACCCAGTTCTTCGAAGGCGCTGTCGATGGTCACTCGATCCTCGGGGATGCGCTTGGAAGCGGCAATCACTTTCCGGACTCTGTCGATCAGTTCGTCGGACATAATAAGCGGCTAACCGTATCAAATTTGTAACCCCGATCCCGTAATGCAGGGATCAGGCAACCGACGGCCGCGAGCGTTTCCCGGATATCGGGATGGGCCCGGACCGTGCGCCCGTCGTGCAGGCAAAGGATAGAGCCGTTGGCCGCCCCCGCCAGCATCCGGTCTACTATGGTATCAGCCTTCGCCTTCCAATCATAGCCGATGGCGGTCCACATGACGCCGCGCAGGCCGAGGCGGCGCTGGGCCTGGCGGAAACCGAACCAGCGCGCGCCGAAGGGGGCTCGCAGCAGCGTGGGGGAAAAGCCGGTGGCGTCCTCGATGGCGCGTTGGGCACGGGCAAATTCCCGATAGATAAACTCCGCCGAATGAAAGCAGAACAGCGGATGGGTGTGGCTGTGGTTGCCGATTTCGTGGCCGGCGTGGACGGCGCGGGCGATTTGGGGCAGGCGCTCCACGTTCGCGCCGATTTGAAAGAAGGTGGCGGGGGCTTGATACTTGTCAAGCAGTTCTAGTACGTGGGGGGTCGATTCGCTGGGGCCGTCGTCGAATGTGAGTGCGATCACCTTACGGTTGCCTGGGCCGCGGTGGACCGAGGGACCGAATACGGAAGAAGCGCGGCCACGGACGGCCCAAGCCCAGAAAGCGGCGGCCCCCCCCGCTCCGGACAGCCCGGCGAGTTCGAGACCGCTCATGCAGGGCAGATCCTCGGTCGGGGCGCCCTCTGGGCCGGGCCTCTCAGGCCGCCATTACCGGAACGGGGAAAGCCGGTCCAGGAGGACCATTGCGGTCGGGCACAGTTGTGCACAATTGGGCGGATTTGTGCAGAATTGTGCATTTGACGCGATGCTCGAATTTGACCGAGCAAAGCCAATTTTGCCTTTAGAATCAACGAAATGCTATGCAACAGCCAACTAGATCCGACCGATGGCAGGGGACAGAGGTGGTTGCCGCCGGTCCGGGCGGCCGGTTGCGAATTAGGCGAACAAATGGCGAATACGAGGGCGGTAGGGCAATCGATGGGGGGCAAAGGGATTCTGTTGCTCAATGAATCGGCGTGCTGTGGTGCGGAGCGCCGAACGGCTGTGGAGTACATTGATTACTCGACGCGAGTATAGCATGGCGGCGAGAGGGATCCGGCTGTACGAATGGTGTTGGGCATTTGTTTTCAGTGGATTCTGGTCGCACCGCATCGCGTGATCGTCGATTCGCCTGGCCCGAACCGCCGATCCGCCATTGAGAGGCTCCAGAGGGCGCTTTATGTTCGGGTTGGTCTGCACGCCTGATTGCAGGGAAGCCCGAGTTGCCGGCTGCTCGTTCGCCGCGGGGCCGGCTGCGGTGCGCGCCCGCAGTTTCCAAACGAAGTGCCCGGCGCAAACCAACGCCGCAAGCGAAACGCCGACAATGGCCCAACGCCACCCGAGGGTCCGGGCCGACGCCGATCGCTTCTATGATCCGACCCTCCCGGCGGAGACCGGCAACCTCCTCTCGCTCATGACCGCGGACGGGATGTAGTGGCCAGCTCGGCGAGTGGGACGCCGGGCGTGTTGGGCGAAAAAGTGACGTTCACTCCGCTGCCCGCGGCCGTACTCGTCGCTCCCCACCGCACCGAGAATTGCCGCCGCGTACGGAAAAGGCGGCTGCGGCTGCGGCGTGCCGGGCAGAACTCAAGGCTTCAAGAATGAAACCTGCAACGTTGGCTTCTGCGGCGGATCGTTCCAACGCAGCAGCACGGCTGACAAGGCGCCGTTGCCCTGATGTTCCGAAATGCACGGGCAGGTTGTGTGTTATGGTCCTATAGGACCGTGTTGCGCCATGCCGCGCAAGGCATCGGCAGCTATATGGAGATTCCGCCATGCCGCTGGGGGAAATACAATGATCAACCGCCGCGAGTGGCTCGCTTTATCCGCGTCGGGACTCTGTACGCCGCTGCTGGCGGCGGACCAGCCCGAGCCGCAAGGCCACGACGCCGTAGTCCGCCTTGGACCCGATGGGGTATGGCCGTCGCAGCCGCCCTCCGGCTGCCCCTTTGTGCCCTCCAAATCGATCCGCGGCCTTGCCTTCAGTGGACGCCATGCCTCCTACACCAACGCCGATACGTGGTATCCGTCGTGGGCCTCCGACGGCGCGATGTACTCGCCCTGGACCGATGGCGAAGTGAACGGCGTGAAGAATGGATCGGGTGGAGAGAAGGCCACTACCTCTTGCGCCAAGATCGCCGGCGACGATCCCCTCCATCTGACCGTCACGCACATCGGCGCGTTCCCCGGCGACCCCAAGCCCTATGGCGGCCGCTACCCCTGCGGCAGCCTCGTTCACAACGGCATCTGGTACTACGGGACCTACTGTCTGCTCGAGACTAAGGGCCTCGGGCTCAACTGGGACGTCCTGGGACCCTTCGTTGGCTTCCGCACCTCGACCGACTACGGCCAGAGCTGGACTGACACGCAGCATACGCCCGCCGATCCGCTGTTCGGGGAGCCGGAGAAGGCCGGCGGACCGGTCAAATTCGGCGCGCCGCACTTCGTCGATTTCGGCTGTAACATGGAGCACTCACCCGATGGCTATGCTTACCTTGTCTGCCACGGCGCGGTGGCCGACGATCCGAAGCCGCGCCCGGCGAATCTAAGCTGGATAACCGCCGATCGCATCTATCTCGCGCGCGTGAAGCCGTCCATCCAGACTATCGACGACCTATCGGCGTATGAGTTCTACGGCGGCCGCGCGCAGGGCGGCAAGCCCATTTGGGTCCGCGATCTCGCGAGCACACAGCCGCTGTTTGAATGGAACAACCGCTGCGGCTGCGTCACCGCCACTTACAATCCCGCGCTGCGCAAATACCTGATGTGCGTTACCGACGGCCGCAACACTGTCGGCAAGTTTAATACCTTCGTACTCGAGGCCGACGCCATCACGGGTCCCTGGAAGCTGGTCACCTTCATGCGCAACTTCGGTGAGCAGGGCTATTTCGTTCACTTCCCCAGCAAGTTCATCGCAGCGGGCGGCCGCACCGCCTGGTTGATGTACGCCGCCAACTTCACCAACGGCTACCTCAAGACCGGCTATCGGAGCAATCCGCCCGGCAGCCGTTACGGCATGTGTCTCCAGGAAGTAAAGCTCCTATAACCCGCGCCTAGTCTAGTTTAGCTGTGGGGCAGGCCATCGTTTTTCGTGGCCTGCCGAGTTCGAGCACGGTGCGCAGACGACCAACAACGATCGTCTGCGCCACGCCGGCCACCGAACTGTTCAGCGAGGTCAAGCATTCACCTACTAGAAGAGTTACGATATGGGATATCTGAATCCGGATAGCGGAAACCAGCCGGCGAAAAGGAGACAGACGCGGATGTGGAAAACCAGAAGAAGTTTCTTGCAATCGGGCACGGTTTTGGCGGCCGGTTTCGCCGGCGGGGCGCCCGCCGCCGGGGCGCAGGCGCCGGCTTCCGAGATCCAAGTTCCCAAGATGAAATTCTTCCGCGCCGAAATCAGCCGCATGGTCCTTGGCGTCAATCCCTTTTACGGCTACGCGCATTACAACAACAATTTCGGCAACGCCATGCGGGAGTGGTACACACCGGACCGCGTCTGCGCGGTGATGCACCAGTGTACGCGCTTCGGCATCAATGCTTTCAACTATGTGCACCTGGACCGCGGCCAGCAGGACTGGATGCGCTTTCAAGCCGAGGGGGGCCAGATGCACCTCATCATCCAGGTGACCGCCGGCGTGGATGCCGAGATGCTGGTGAAGACCTTGCGGCCGCTGGCTCTGCAGCGGCAGGGCGAGGTGGTGGACACCGCCTGGCAGAACGGCCAGATGGAAACGGTCAAAGAGTGGTGCAAGAAGGCGCGCGACCTGGGGGTGCTGGTCGGCGTAGGCACCCACATTCCGGCAGTAATCGCCAAGATCGAGGAGGAGAACTGGGACGTGGATTTCTATTCCGGCTGCGTCTATAACCGCCGCCGAACGGCCGAGGAATGGAAGCAAGCGCTGCATGGCGAGATCATGGAGATGGCCAACGACATCTACATGCAGAGCGATCCGCCGCGCATGTACCGGGTGATGAAGCAGACCCGGAAGCCGTGCTTCGCATTCAAGATTATGGCGGCGGGAAGGATCCCGGACCGCGGCATCGAACAGGCGTTTCGGACGGCCTTCGAAAGTATCAAGCCGAACGACGGAGTGTACGTCGGGATGTTCCCCAAGTTCAAAGACGAGGTGCGCGAAAACGCCGAAATTGTGCACCGCATCCTGACGAAGAGTTAGCTTGACGCGAGTTGGGAGGATGGACGCCGGTGGCGGTGCTGAGGTGACTGGCTGGTCTTGTTGCCATTCCGATCTCGATCACGCCTCGTGCCGCCGATCGGAGCTTCGAAATGACTCCTGTTAGATCCCCGGCGCAGACAGTTGCTGTCAGTTGTACTGTTCGCTGTCTGCCTGTTTGTACTAGTGTAGTGTCCGCGACTTGACTGTGCAGGTCCGGTGCCCGGCGTGGCGCAGACGATCGTTGTTTGTCGTCTGCGCACCGTGCTCGAACTCGGCAGGCCACGAAAAACGATGGCCTGCCCCACGGCTAATCTGCTGTACAGTTATTTCTTGGACACTGCTCTGGACATAGCCATGGGTGAATAAATGGTGAGAAATCGGTGATCAATGCGTTTGCTGCCGTACCAGGACGGCGGTACCTGAGGTCAACGCCGTCTGCCGGCCTAATGCGGTCGTCCACCACGTCACTTCCATGGAATTGGAATGTTGTAACACCATCTTGAGTCGCCCGTTGGCGCCATCGTCGGAAACCCACATTAGTGTGGTGGCATCTCCTTTTTGCGAAGCGCCACTTACCCGGAATTGTACCTCTGGCGATACGGGCCGATCCGGAATGCGATAGCGAGCCCAGTATTTCCCGGATAGAACGCCTTTTTCTTCCGATAAAAAGAGCTCTATGAATTCCGGCGGATACATTCCGGGCGTCTGCTGGTCGTGGGACCCAGGGGCGTAGAACCAGTGCCCGGCGAAGGTCGCTGGTTGTTCATCTGCGCCTTGTGCCGGTGTTTCCGGTATGGTCTGAGGCGCCTGGATGGGGAGCACAGCCGTTTTCATCGCAGCACGCGGCACCGGAGCCGGCTGGTCCGGTTCCGGCACTGAATTCACCGGTTCGCCGGGTGGGGAGTTTGCATCCGATTGGGAGTCCGCGGGCGGTGGTGGTGGTTTCAGGCTCGCAAGCGATTTCTTGCGTGGCTTATTTCCACTCGTAAGTGGTGGGCTAACTATAGGTAGTGTTTGGGCAGGCTGCACGGAACGTCCGAGGACCACGGGTTCGCCGGACTCGTTGGATCGCAGATACCAGAAACCGGCGCCAACCAGAATGCAGCACGCCAGGATCCAAGGCAATTGCCGGTTCAGACGGAGGGTGGGCGCCGGAGGAGGAGGGGGCGTTACTGCCGCGGGGAGTGCGAGCTTGTGTCCGATCAGGCTAGCGTCATATTGGCGCCGCTTGTGCTTGTCCACCAGGGTGGTCAGAATCTCGTTGAGCCGGACCATCTGGCGCTCGGCTGCGGATTTCAGTTTGGGGTCCGCCTGGTTGTCCGGATGCAACAGGCGCGCCAGTGCTCGATACGCCTGATGGATCTCCGCTTCCGATGCATCCTGGGCGACCGCCAGCTCTTCGTAATGATTCATTTGGGCAGCCCGTGTCTAACGTTCGTATTCTGGTGCAGATTCTCCAGCGTACCGATTCGTACAGCAGAGGATCCCCGTATTCATCCTAAACGGAAACTACTTGCTTTTCCACCGGCATAGATATAGCATGTATCACAGACGAGACTTTGCGGAGGCGACGAAACCATGAATGCCCCTATGCGATCCTTTCTATCGCTGCTGACTAGCGGCTGCCTGCTTTTTCTGATGGCAGCGCCGCCGTCGATTGGAGTGGTCCGGTCGAGCGGCGATTTTCAGGTGGATGGCGCTACTGTCTCGGGGAATGCCACCCTTTTCGAAGGCAGCACGGTGCAAACGGCGGCGGCCCAATCGAAGATCCAATGGTCGAGCGGAGCTGCAATTGTGCTCGCGCCAAACTCGCGCGCACAGGTCTACAAGGATCGCGTGGAGGCGGCCACCCTGCGGATATCGCCGGCAGACACGCACACCATCGCACAAGTCCTGACTCAGGACAGCAACCATGTCTCCATCAGCGCCGTGCAGGGCTTAGTGGACGTCCGGAATGGCGCGGGAGTGTTGGTGGCCACCGTGCGTCCCGGTCTGGCGCTGGCTTTCTCCACGCAAGCGGGTGGCGCGGCTACGGCCACCAAGATGAGCGGCTGCCTGGGTATGAAGAACGGCCATTACCTGCTGATTGACGATACCACCGGGGTTACCGTCGAACTGCAAGGATCCGAGGTGGCCAAGAACAACGGTCATCAAGTCGAGATCACGGGATCGATGATTCCGGGCGCTACGCCGCCAGCCGGCGCTTCGCAGGTAGTCCAGGTGGTGACCATCAATTCAGTCGGCGCCAGATGCAACATCCCGGGCGGCGCGGCGGTAGCAGGCGCGGCGGGCGGGCACACTTTGGTTTACGTCATCGTCGGCGGGGTTGCGGTTGCGGGCACCCTGATAGGATTGGGGATTTCGGGGACGTTCAGCAGCAAACCCGCGGCCAGCGTCAAGTAAGCGCGGTAGAAGCTCACTTACCAGACTTACACTAACGGTCCTCGAATTCGGCTGCGACCGGGTTGGTGCGCGTGGCAAGCAGCGCGATCATCACCACAGTCCAGGCAGCCAGAGCCGGACGCGAGAACGGATAATCCACGGTGGCGTGCAAGAAGACGGCGATCACCCCGACACCCCAAACCGAACCAAACGCGGGGCGCAAACACCAGACAAACAGGGTCGCCATGGCGATCCCGAACGGCAGCCCACCCTCCGCGGTCCACTCCAGCCAGTCGGCGTGAGCGCGGTTGGCGAACGTGCCGGTATCGATGATGGCGTAGGTAGGATACACCACGGGCCAAGTCCCCAGGCCGGACCCCAACCCCGGGCGGGCGGCGATCATCCGCATGGAGGAGATATTGAACTCGCGGCGGGTGGCAAATGGATCGGGTGTCTCGAGGCGTTCCCAAACTCTCTCCCATCCCACCACGGCGGTGAACACCGCCAGCAGCAGCACTACGCGCAGCAGGGCGCTCCCAATGTTCCGCCCGGACGTGCGCCCTTGCAGCCATAGCAGCGCCGTGACGACCACGATTTCGGCGGAGGCCAACACAAACCCGGCCCGGGAAGCGGCGGCGATTACCGAAGCATACATCGCGGCTGCCATACAGGAATAAAGCAAGGAGTCCCGCTTGCTGGTCATGGCCCCATAGAGCGCCAGCGGCAGCACCGCTTCGATGAAGGCGGCGTAATGGTTCCGGTAGAGGATCGGCCCCATCAGCCCGGGGTATTCGGCTTCAAAGAGCCAAAAGATCTTGCCCCCTGCCGTAAAGGTCTGGAGCGTCGCCTCCACCGCCACCAGGAAGCCGAACCAGAGCATGGCGGAACGGAACCAGCGGTGCACGCGCTGGTCCTGAAAAAGAAGCCAGCCGGTCACAAAGACCGCCAAAAGCGCGGCCCAGCGGGCCAGGGCGATTTTGGTCTCGAAAGGAGAAACCGTGCGCCCGGCCGCCCACTGGAACAAGCCCCAGAATACGGCAAACATCAGCGGCGCCAGCGGGTAGACGAAGCGCGGCGGAGTCCTGCGCCATTGGATCAGGGCAGCCACGGCCAGCCCGAACATGCCGACCTGAAAGACGGCGACGGGCCAATAGCCGGGCACCCAGAGAGTCAGAATACCGAAAAACAGTACCGCGGCCAACAGGTAGGGCATCGAGTTCCGTAGTGTAACCCGAAGCGGGGCTGGAAAATGCCGGCCGCCGCATAAGACAGCGTCTCCCGATTGAAGGCGACTGTCAGAGGAGTTTTGGATTTCCGCCATTGTGTTCGTCAGCAAGGACGAGAACCTCACCAAGGCCCATGTGAGATACCTCGAGAGCAAACTCTTGGAGGAGGCCGGCCAAATAGGCAGGTTCAAGGTCGATCAGAACCAAGCCGGCGGAGCCAAACTTCCGGAGTCCGATAGGCACGACATGGAGGTTTTCCTTTCCCATATTCGCCAGTTGTTGCCGGTCCTCGGATCCGAACTTCTCGTCCCAATCGCCCAACCCGAAGCGACGCAGCAATCTGGCGGCGCTCTTTCTTGTCGAATGAAAGGTGCTGAAGGTCGCGGTCACCGCACGCCTGATGGATTTGTGGTACTTCGAGGCTCTACAGCCGTGCTGCAGGAGCGCCCGTCCGCGAACAGGTGGCCCAATATCATAGCTCGTCGCGAGAAGTTGATCGCCGATGGCACCCTCGTCCAGAAGGGCGGGTTCTATTTGTTTACAAAAGGCGTGGAGTTCCCTAGCCCAAGCGCAGCCGCGGCGGTGATTGAGGGTAGCAGCGCGAATGGACTTATTGAGTGGAGGACCAACGATGGAAGAGTCCTCAAAGACCTCGATCAAGGCGCCTAACGGAGAGACCGCAGGCGACAGGGACTGCGCTGGCGGCGCGTTGGCGGCCTGAGAGGCCGCCGCAGGCCGAGGGCCTGCCCCGCATAGCGGCAAGCCGCAAACGGAGTATCGGCTGAAGACCGCGGAGGCCACCTAAAAGGTGGCCTGCGGCCAGGATTGGCCGCCCCACAAGAATCGTCGCGGCGCGCGAAGAAACTGATGGATAGTAGTACAAGGGCCCGCGCTAAACTAGAAGAATGATGCTGCGCACGGCCCCCTGGGTAGCGCTCCTCTCCGCGATGCCGTTGCTGGCCTCCGTGGCGCCGCCGTCCGCCTGGGTGCCCGCGCGGTGGAACGGAACCAACCCCCAATCGCTCGATCTGCTCTCCGGCACGCCCATCAACTGCCTGCTGGTCAACTCGTACTCGCCCGAATTCGTAACCCGCGCGGCCGCCCGCGGCATGGTCACGCTGGCGGTCCTCAAGCCCGGCGCAGACCCCGCCGATCCGGCGCGCCAGGCCATTCGCGCGGGCTTGCAAGGCATCGTGCTGGAAGGCGATTTTCCCGGCGGGACAGCCGCGCGCGTGCGCGACATGCTGGCCGACGCGCACGCTGTCGTCGTCGAACTCACCTCCCGCGCGCGCATGCCATTGGGCGGCCCCGACCCCATCGTCGGCACGTATCAAGGCGTGTGGCCCGGCATCCAGGTGCTCGACAACGGCGCGGCCAAAGCGGCTCCCTCCGGCTCGCCCTGGATCGACACCAACACGGGATTCATCCGCTCCGTGCGGGCCTGGGGACCGGCCATCGTATGGCTCGGCTATCTGCCGCCGGCGCACAGCATCGTCACCGGCGAGCGCTATCAGGCAGCCATCGCCGACGCGGAGATGGCCGGCGCGCGCTGGATCCTGGCGCTCGACGACGATTTCTTTGCTCGCCTCGAGCGGGGCGATGCCGCCGCTGTTAAGAATTGGCGCGGCATAGCGCAGGTGCTTCAGTTTTTCGAAAGCCACCCGGAATGGCGCGCGCTGCGCTCTTACGGCAAACTGGCCGTGGTTCAGGATCATGACGACGCGTTGCTATCGGGCGGCATCCTGGACATGATCGCCGCCAAGCACACGCCCATGCGCGCCATCCCCGGCCAGCGCCTCACGCCCGATGCGCTCCAGGGCGCGACCATGGCAGTCGATGTGGACGTCAACTCGCTCACGCCCGAGCAGCGCGAGATGCTGAAAAACTTCGCGCGTGCGGGCGGCACAGTGCTTACCGCGCCGCCCGGATGGAAAGGGCAGTCCGCGCTGCAGCCCGGACAGATCACGCTGGACACCGCCGAACTCGAACGGCTCAACGATATCTGGCACGACGTGCAGTCCATGACCGGCCGCAAGAATCTGGGCGCGCGCCTGTTCAACGTCTCGTCGATGCTCTCGAATGTGCTGGCCACACCCGACGGCAAGCAGGTGGTGGTGGAACTGGTGAACTACTCGGCTTACCCCATCGAAAACGTCTCCGTGCAGGTGCTGGGGACATTTAAACACGCGCAACTGATCGCTCCCGAAGGCATCCAAAAGGATCTGGAGGTTTACGTCACCGACGAAGGCGGCACGGGCGTGGACATCGAGCGCGTTTCCGCCTGCGCCACGGTGCGTTTAGACTAGAAGAATGACTCGGAGAGAATGGATTGCGCTCATCAGTGCGGCGCCGCTGCTCAAAGCCGCGCCCGGCCCGGAGGGCAACGCCCCTGCCGCGCCCGTGGCCATCGCCAAGTGCGCTTCGTATGACGAGGATGTGACCGCGCGCCTGGCCACGATGTTCGACCAGCTCGGCGGCCTCGATCGCGTGGTACGCGGCAAGACCGTAACTATCAAGCTGAACATGACCGGCAGTCCCGCGCTGCGCGTGGACGGGCGGCCGCCGGGTGTCACTCACTACGTGCATCCGAAACTGGTGGGCGCGACAGCGCACCTGATGGGACGGGCGGGCGCGCGGCGCATCCGCTTCGTCGAGAGCGCCTGGGCCACCAGCGGGCCGCTCGAGGATTACCTGCTCGATTCCGGGTGGAACGTGCGCCAGTTGCTGGCCGCCGCGCCGGGTGTGGAATTCGAAAACACCAACGCGCTGGGCAAGAGCAAAAAGTACGCGCGGTTCAAAGTGCCGGGCGGCGGCTACCTGTTCCCGGCGTACGATCTGAATCAAGCCTACGAAGATACGGACGTCTTCGTCAGCATGGCCAAGCTGAAGAATCACGCCACTTGCGGCGTGACGCTCTCCATGAAGAACTGCTTCGGCATGTTGCCCGCATCCATCTATGGCGATGACGCCGGCCGGGACGAGCCCAACGAAAACCCCACTGCGGGCCGCGCCAAGACTATGCACGCGGGCCGGCGGCAGCCTTCCAAATCTGCGCCCGCGGAACTGGACCCGTCTTCCAGCCGCGAGCCGGGCTATCGCGTGCCACACATTGTCGCCGACTTGGTGAAGTCGCGGCCGATCGACTTGCAGATTATCGATGGCATTGAATCGATCGCGGGCGGCGAAGGCCCATGGGTCGGGGGCGTACGCCGGGTGCAGCCGGGAGTGCTGCTGGCGGGGCTGAATCCGGTGTCGACGGATGCGGTGGCGGCGGCGGTGATGGGCTACGATCCGCGGGCCGCGCGCGGCACTGCGCCGTTCCGCAAATGTGAGAACACGCTGCTGCTCGCCGAGCGGCACGGCGTAGGCTCGGCCGACCTGCGCAGAATCGATGTGCGCGGGGTGGCGATTGCGGGGGCGATGTACCGCTATGAGGCGTGACGCGGCGACACGGCGACGCGGCGACACGGCGACCGCGATGGTGGCATGTGCGCTCTTGTCGGCCGCGAGCGGCGGCGCACAGTCGAAGCTGACCATGTTCCCGCCCGTGCGCGGCCTGCACGAAATGGTGGGATCGTGCAACAACTTCGAAGTGGATGCGGGCATGCGCATCCTGGCCGAGGGCGGCAACGCGGTGGATGCGGGGGTCGCCACCACCCTCGCCGCCGGCGTCACGGAACTGGATCACTTTGGCCTGGGCGGCGAAATCCCGATCGTGATCAAAATGGCCGGCAAGCCGGTCATCGCCATCAGCGGCATCGGCACGGCGCCGAAGCGCGCTACGGTCGCTTTCTATGAATCGCGTAAGCGGGAGCCTTGGGAACAGCCGGGCCACATGACGCCCATGCCGGCGCAGGGGATTCTCGCCTCTCCGGTGCCCGGTGCGATGGACGGACTGATCCTGGCGCTCGAACGCTACGGGACAATGTCATTCGCGAGCGTGGCGGCGCCAGCCATCGAATACGCCGACGGATTCCCACTCACCGAAGTCATGGCGGATTGGATCCGTGGCTCGCAGCCGCTGCTGGAGCTTTGGCCCACCTCGCGCGAATTCTTCCTTCCCAACGGTATAGCGCCCCGGCGCGGCGACGTCTTCCGTGAGCCGGCCCTGGCGAAAACCTTGCGCGCGCTGGCCGCCGCCGAAACCAAAGCCAAGGGCGACCGCACCGACCGTCTGCACGCCGTCCGCGACTACTTCTACAAAGGCCCCATCGCGCACGAATACGACCAGTTTTGCGCGCGCAACGGCGGCCTGATCTCCTACGACGACATGGCCGGCTTCCATGCGGAGACCGATACGCCGCGCACCGGCACGTATCGCGGCTATGAAATCTTCAAGCCCGGCTTCTGGTCGCAAGGCCCGGTGATGATCGAGACCTTGAACCTGCTGGAGGGCTACGACCTTCGGGCAATGGGCCACAACACGCCGGCATACATTCACACGCTGGTGGAAGCCATCAAGCTGGCCTTTGCCGATCGCGACCGCTACTATGGCGATCCGAAGTTTTCCAAGATTCCCGAGGAGACGCTGCTCTCGAAAGACTACGCAGCCGAGCGCCGCAAGCTGATCGATCCCGATCACGCGTCGCTGGAGCATCGCCCCGGCGCATTCGGCGGACCTCTGCCCATGCCGCCGTCCACCGAATCGACTATAGCTGCGCGCGACACCACGTGCGTGAACGTGGTGGACCGCGAGCGCAACATGTTCTCGGCCACGCCCAGCGGCGGCTGGCTGCCCTCGGTGATCGCCGGCGATACGGGTCTAGCCATGAGCGAGCGCATGCAGACGTTCGTGCTGACGCCCGGCCATCCGAACCAGTTGGCGCCGGGCAAGCGGCCGCGCGTGACGCTCAGCCCCATGCTGGTGCTGAAGGATGGCAAGCCGTTCCTGGCGATGTCCACTCCCGGCGGAGATTTGCAGGACCAGACGCTGCTCCAGGTGTTCCTCAACATGGTGGAATTCAACATGTCGCCGCAGGAAGCCATCGAGGCGCCGCGTTTCGACAGCGCGCATCTGTATACGTCCTTCGATTTCCACGAATTTCTTCCCGGTAAGCTGAATGTGGAGCGCCGCATTCCGCAAGCGACCATCGATAAGCTCACGGCCATGGGCCACAAGGTCACCGTGATTGGCGATTGGGGCAATCTTTCCGCGCCTACCGCCATTCGCATTTCGATGTCCGATGGCGTGCTGACGGGCGGTGCGGATCCGCGCCGCAGCCGCTTCATCTATGGGCGGTGATGGATGAGGGAAGGCCGCTAAATGACCATCACGGTTGAGCTCGCACCGGAGCTTCAGGCGGAACTCGCTCGCCGGGCCGCAATGCAGGGAGTAGAGATCGATGTGTATGCCGCCGGTCTGCTTGAGGATGCCGCCCATCGTCCCGTTGCACCCGGCAAACCCCAGGCGTCTCCGCCCGCTGGTGAGGTCGTCGAAGCGATCGAGCGGCTTAAGAGCTTTGGGAAGACCCAGGGACTCTCGCTCGGCGCCATGACCATCCGCGAATTGCGCCATGAGGCGCGTCGGTGACTGGCGTTGTCATCGATCCCTGCCGCATCCTCCTTTGACTCTTACGCGGCTTCGATCACGCGCAGACGGCTGCGACCGCGCGTGCGCGGGGATGATTTGACGATGATCTCCACGTCCCGTCCAAGCGCGTTGACCCAGTTCGCAAGCTGAGGAAGCTGGACGTCTCCCGGCGTTTGAGCTACAATGTGGCTCAAGAGAGGAAATAAACGCAATGGCTACCAATTCCGTCGTTCGCGCCCGCATCGATGGACGCACCAAGAGGGAGGCCGCGGCGGCGCTGAAGAAAATCGGCCTCACCGTTTCCGACGCCTTTCGCCTGCTGCTGGTGCGCGTCGCGGCGGAAAAGGCCCTGCCGTTCGAGCCGCTCAATCCCAACGCTGAAACCGTCGCAGCAATGAAAGCCGCACGCAGGGGCGAGCTAGTCAAGGTTGGCAAGCCGGACAAATTGCTGCAAAGTCTGAATGCGGGAAATTAAATACACCACCCGCTTTCAGCGTGACTACAAGCGAGAGAAATCCGGTCGGCACAGCAAGAATCTGGACGCCCAGTTGATGGAGGTCGTCAACCTCCTCGCCGCCGACACGCCCCTGCCGCGCCGGAATTTCGATCACCCACTGTCCGGCGAATGGAACGATCACCGTGACTGCCACATCAGGCCGGATCTCGTTCTCGTTTACCGCAAGCCGGATGACGACAGCCTCGAGCTCGTGCGCCTTGGCTCGCATAATGAGCTGGGGCTGTGAGACGGCGTGCCGATCCGAATGATGGGAAAATGATGGGGACCATGACGCCCACCATCCCCACCATCCCCACCATCTACAAGCAACACCGCCTCGAATCGTGGGACGACTTCCTGAAGATCATCACCGGCTCGCCCTATTCCAACTGGGCGTTTCGCGGGCACCGCAAAGAGGCCTGGCCGCTGGCCAGCGCGCTCTCGCGCTATTTCCACAACTTTCACATCGACTCGCGCGCGTGGCCGCAACAGGAAGGGCGCATCCTGCGCGTGTTCAAGCGCAAGGCGCACCAGTTTTTGACGCAGCCCCCGGACCCGGACGACGACTTCCAATGGCTGGCCCTGATGCAGCATCATGGGGCGCCTACGCGCCTCCTGGATTTCACCTGGTCGCCTTATGTGGCGGCCTTCTTCGCGCTGCAGCGCGCCACCGGCGACGCGGCAGTGTGGGCGCTCAATCCCGCCGATATCAGCGCGGGCGGCATCCGCCGTTCCACGAAATCGCGGAAGCCCGCCGTCCCCACGCGCGGCATGGACCCGCGGCGCAAAGGCAATTTCGCGCGCTATTTCCTGAAGGGCGACCGCGAGTTCATCTGGCTGGGCGAGCCGGACACCATGAACCGCCGCTTGATCGCGCAATCCGGCACCTTCGCGCTGCCCGGCGCGCTGGATAAGCCCATGGAAGAGATCGTGCGCAAATACCGCGACCCCAAGAACATGATGGCCAAGTTCATCCTGCCGGCCGGCAAGGTGCGTGAAACCGGCCTGCGCGAGTTGTACCGCATGAACATCACCAACGCCACGCTGTTTCCCGACCTGGATGGGCTGGCGCGCTCGCTGGCCTACGAGTTGGAATTCCACTGGGCCTACAATCCGCGCACCATGGAATCCTTCCGGACGGAGGAGTGACGGTGGTGCGGCTGCTGCTGTTCGCGGCGACCACCGGCTATCAGATCCGCGTTTTCGCCGAGGCCGCGCGGCGGCTGGACGTGGATCTCACGCTGGCCACGGATCATTGCCACAGGCTCGGAGATCCGTGGGGCGACCACGCCGTCCCGGTGCGGTTTGGAGACGTGCGTAAGTCGATGGCGGCGTTGCAAGGCCGGCAATTCGATGCGGTCGCGGCCGTGGGAGATGCGCCTGCCGTGCTCGCGGCGGAAGTGGCGAGTGCGCTCGGGATTCCATTCCATCCGCCGGCCGCCGTGCGCGCCTGCAATGACAAGTACCTGGCGCGCCAGCTCTTTCAGGCGGCGGGACTGCCGGCGCCGCAGTTCTTCCGCGTGCCGCTGGCCGAGGGGCCGGATGCCTCCGCGTGCCGCGCGCCGTACCCGTGCGTGCTCAAGCCGCTGGGCCTTTCCGGCAGCCGGGGCGTGATCCGCGCCAACGATGCGGACGAATTCCAGGCGGCCTTCGCGCGCATCAAGAGGCTGCTGGCGCGCGAGCAGAGCCAATACTTGCAGGTGGAAGCGTACATTCCGGGGCGTGAATTCGCCGTGGAAGGCATCGTCACCCGCGGCGCGTCCCGCATCCTGGCGATATTCGACAAGCCCGATCCGCTGGAAGGGCCCTTCTTTGAAGAGACGATTTACGTGACGCCGTCGCGCGAGAACGCCGCGTCGCAACGAACCATGCGCGATGCCGTGGCCCGGGCGGTGCGCGCCCTGGGCCTGTACCACGGGCCGTTCCACGCCGAGCTGCGTTCCAACGAAAGCGGTATCTGGATGTTAGAGGTGGCGGCGCGGCCCATCGGCGGGCTGTGCTCGAAAGCGCTGCGCTTCGGCGCCGGCATGCCGCTGGAGGAACTCGTGCTGCGGCACGCCATCGGCGAAGACATTGCCGCGCTGCCGCTGGCGGATCGGGCCTCGGGCGTGATGATGATCCCGATTCCGCGCGGCGGGGTGTATGAAGATGTCGCGGGACTCGCCGAAGCCCGCGCCGTCGAGGGCGTGGACGACGCGATCGTCACGGCGAAGGTGGGCCAGACCCTGGCGCCCTTGCCAGAGGGATCGTCGTACCTCGGCTTCATCTTCGCCCGCGCGGGCGATCCCGCGGAGGTGGAGCGGGCGCTGCGCAGCGCCCACGCTAAGCTGCGATTCCGGATTGCGACCGCGCTGCCAACCTTCCGCGCCGGGTGACGTGACAGGCTCCTGCCCGCAACCTAGTGACAGCAGATAGCTGTGGGGCAGGCCATCGTTTTTCGTGGCCTGCCGAGCTCGAACACGGTGCGCAGACGACAAACCACGATCGTCTGCGCCACAACTGTCCAGTTAGTTAGTGGACACAACACTAATATCTATTCATTATTGACGGTGCTGCACTCGCATGTGATAATCCTTCAGGCTCTTGTCCGCTCCGGAAGCGG
This sequence comes from Bryobacterales bacterium, assembly GCA_003166475.1. Classification (GTDB taxonomy): domain Bacteria; phylum Acidobacteriota; class Terriglobia; order Bryobacterales; family Bryobacteraceae; genus Bog-159. The sequence goes on from PMVV01000188.1 coordinate 34,931, forward strand.
CTGTGCATTCTCAGAAGGAAAAGTCTCGTGCCCGACCCAAAAATGAAGCCGATGTTTCTCCCCGGCGTGGAACACAATCCCCAGCCGGGACCGTATGCCGACATGATCCGCATGATGCAGCAGAGCGGGTCCGAGTATCCGCAGATCTGGCATATGTTCGCCTATCTGCCCAAGGCGACCGAGCACCTGGCTCGTTTCACGCAGGAAATTCTGCGCGGCCCGGGCGCGTTCAGTCCGGGCATCCGCGAGCTAATCGCCGCGTTTACCTCGTATGGCAACGAGTGCCCGTTTTGACTGAAGTCGCACGCCGCGGTCGCGGCGGAACTGTTGGGCGACGAGGATCTGGTCTGGGGTGTGTTGCGCGACCTGGAGACGTCCATGCTGGATGAAAAGCACAAAGTCCTGTTCCGCTTCGTCGATAAGGTGAATCACGATTCTCCACGCATCGCGCCCGAAGATATGAAGCCGCTCTACGCCGCCGGCTGGGACGACGACGCCATCTATCTCGCCATCACCGTGTGCGCGCTGTTCAACTTCTACAATCGGTGGATCGACGCCAGCGGCGTGCACGCGCTCTCCGACGAAGCCCACCGCGTGGGAGGCAAGCGCACGGCCCTCCACGGCTATGTCCGAAGCTAGCGCCCCCCGCATTTATCCGGGATGGCTGGTGGTCCTGGCGGCATACTGCGGAGCCATGGTCAGCTTCGGCTCGCTGCTGGTCTTCACCTTTAGCATCTTCCTGAAGCCTCTTACCGGCGCTTTCGGATGGAGCCGCGAATCGGTCTCGGCAGCGTTTGGATTCGCGGCGCTGACCGTGGCGGTGTGCTCGCCGCCGCTCGGGCACTTGCTCGACCGGTTCGGGCCGCGCCGCGTCATCCTCCCCTGCATGGCCGTCTTCGGCGTGGCGTTCGCATCGCTCGGCTTCCTGACTCCGCGGCTGACGCATCTGTACGCGATCTTCGTGTTGCTGGGCATGGTCGGGAATGGCACGACCCAGATGGGCTATTCGCGCGCGGTGGCCACCTGGTTCGACCGGCGGCGCGGTTTGGCGCTCGCGCTGGTGATGGCCGGCGTGGGCACCGGCGCGATGCTGCTCCCTCCGCTTGCGCAGACGTTGATTGCCGGATACGGATGGCGGACGGCGTACTTTGTCCTGGGATCGCTGGTGCTGCTTATGGGGCTACCGCTGACCGCCCTCTTCGTCCGCGAGCGGCCCCATCCCACCGTCCGGGCGAACCCGGCGCTGAGCGGCGCCACCCTATCCGAAGGCATGCGCTCCCGCGCTTTCCGGATTCTGATCGGCACATTGTTTCTCAGTTCGGTAAGCATGAACGGCGCCATCACGCACCTCTCGCCGCTGCTGACGGACCGGGGCGTGCCTGCCGGGAATGCCGCGCTGGCGGCCTCGCTGTTGGGTTTGGCCAGCTTCGTCGGAAGACTGATCACCGGCTTCCTTCTCGACCGTTTCTTCGGGCCCCGCGTCGGCGCCTGCTTGTGCACGATCGCCGCCAGCGGCATTTTGCTGCTCGCGCGCGCCGGTTCGAGCGTGCCGGGAATGGCCGCGGCCATGCTGATCGGACTCGGTGTTGGCGCCGAGGCCGACCTGACGCCATACCTCCTTACGCGCTACTTCGGCTTGCGCTCGTTTTCGACTCTCTATGGATTCACCTGGACCGCCTATGCCGTCGCGGGCGCCATCGGTCCAGTTTGGATGGGCAAAGCCTTCGACGCCACGGGATCGTACGCGTCGCTGTTGACCCTGTTGGCGGGAACCACGCTGGCGGCGGCCGGACTGCTGCTGTGGCTCCCCAGGTACCCGCGCACTTGGTCGCCGGCAGATCGCGAGATTGAGAATCGAGCCCGCCGGCCTGCCCACACTGAGCTAAGCTGACCTTATGAAGATCTCACGGCGTGACTTTCTGGGTACCGCGGCAATCACCGGCGCTACCGCGCTCGCAGCCACGGATGCCATCCCCACCCGCATTCTCGGACGCACCGGCGCGCGCGTCTCCATCCTGGCCATGGGCGGAGGCAGCCGCTTCCTGATGTATCCGGACGAAGACAAAGCCCTCGAAGCCCTCAACCGCGCCTTCGACCTGGGCATCACCTACATGGACACCGCCTATAGCTACGGCAACGGGCGCAGCGAAGAGCGCATCGGCAAGGTCATGAAGACTCGCCGCAAAGGCATCTTTCTGGCCACCAAGATCGAGGCGCGCAAAGGCGACGAAGCGCAGCGCATTCTGGAAGGCAGCCTCAAGCGCTTGCAGACTGACCACCTCGACCTCATCCACGTGCATAGCCTGACCGACGAGAAAGACTTGGGCGAAGTGGAAGCGCCCGACGGCGTGCTGAAGGTCCTGCTGAAGCTGCGCGACCAGAAAGTGACACGCTTCATCGGCATCACCAGCCATACGGATCCGGCCGTTCTGAAGATGGCTCTGGAGCGGCACGATTTCGATTGCACCCAGATGGCGCTCAACGCCGCGCGTGCAGGCATGCAGAGCGGCAAGGGCGGGATGGTGCTGAACGCGGATCTGAAAACCAGCTTCGAAGATGTGGCATTGCCCGTGGCCCGCAGCAAGAAGATGGGCGTGATCGCCATGAAGATCTTCGCGCAAGAAGCGCTGGTGGGACAAGCGCCGCCTGAAAAGCTGCTCTACTATTCGCTCTCGCTGCCGGGCGTTACGCTGGCCGTGGCGGGTATGCCGAAGTTCGAATTCATCGACCAGAACGTGGCCCTGGCGAAGGCTTTCAAACCGATGCCGCCCGCCGAAATGCGGCAGCTTTCGGCCGGCCTCGCCGCCCGCAACAAGGTCGCGCTGGACCGCTTCTTCAGCACCCACGTAGACGCGTAAGGCGGAAGTTGCGACAATAGCGGGAGGGCGCGCATGACGATTACGCTTCGACCGGAGAATGAAGAACTGATCGCCCAGGCGATGCAAACGGGCGCTTACCAGAGCCCGGATGAAGTCATCGGGCGGGCTTTGCGCATGCTGCATTCCGAAGAGGAGTGGCTCCTGGACCACAAGGCCGAGATAGCCGCAAAAATCGAGCGGGCGTTCGGGCAGTTTGACCGCGGTGAATTCTTATCGGCCGAGGAATCGCAAGCCGACATGGAAAGACGCAAGGCGGCATGGTTCCGTGAACGGCGGTGATGACGCCGCTCTACGACGTTTCCGCCGAAGCGCAGAACGATCTTTTTGAAATCTGGCGTCGCATTGCAGATGACAGCATAGAATTGGCTAACCGCATCGAAATCGCCTGTCGAAAACACAGCTCTTAGATTTGTCTTATCGGCGTTTATCTGTGTTCATCGGCGGCCAATTTGCCTTTTTTCCCGCAGCCTGCCAGCGCTCTATCCTGTTTTCCCACTGTAGTCGTTATTGATCGTCTGTCAACCGGACGCGAAGCCGACCCGCGTCACGCTGCCGCTAAAATAGAATCAGTGGCACGTTCCCCCCTCGCCGACTTCGACCCCCTCGTCCGCGACTGGTTCGCCCAGCGCTTCGCCGCCGCCACTGAACCACAAGTGCTCGGCTGGCCGGAGATCCGCGCGGGCCGCGACATCCTCATCTCCGCGCCTACCGGTTCCGGCAAGACCCTCGCCGCGTTTCTGCTCTGCCTCGACCGGCTGGTGCGCGCCGCCCGTCTCGGCCCGCTCCCCAACCAGACCGAGGTCGTCTACGTCTCGCCGCTCAAGGCGCTGAGCAACGATATCCACATCAACCTGGAAGTGCCGCTCTCCGAAATCGCCGCCGCGGCGGCCACCCAGGGCATTCCTCTCGCGCCGATTCGCGCCGCCGTCCGCACCGGCGACACGCCCGCGTGGGAGCGCCAGCGGATGGGCAAAGAGCGCCCGCACGTGCTGGTCACCACGCCCGAATCGCTCTTCATCCTGCTCACCGCCGAGAAGCCGCGCGACATGCTGCGCACCACCCGCACCATCATCGTGGACGAGATCCACGCCGTGGCGGACGACAAGCGCGGCTCGCACCTGGCCCTCACGCTCGCGCGCCTGGATGCACTGGTCACGGCCTGCGGCGGCTCCAAACCGCAGCGCATCGGCCTCTCCGCTACCGTGAGGCCCATCGAAGAAGTGGCCCGATTCCTCAGCGAAGGCGCCCACATCGTCAACGTAGGCCACCGCCGCGATATGGAACTCGCCGTCGAAGTTCCCAAGGACGAACTCGGCCCCGTCGCCAGCAACGAAATGTGGGCGGAGGTCTATGATCGCGTGGCCGATCTGATCCGCGCGCACCGCACCACGCTGGTCTTCGTCAACACGCGGCGCCTTTCCGAGCGCGTGGCGCACCAGCTTCAGGCGCGCCTCGGCGAACAGGCCGTGCTGCCGCATCATGGCAGCCTCTCGCGCCGTTTGCGCCTGGAAGCGGAGGCCCGCCTCAAGGGCGGCGATTTGCGCGCGGTCGTGGCCACCGCATCGCTTGAGCTGGGCATCGACATCGGCACGGTCGACCTGGTTTGCCAGATCGGCTCGCCGCGCTCCATTGCGGTGGCCTTGCAGCGCATCGGCCGCTCCGGACATTGGGTGGGCGCGCGTCCCCATGGCCGCCTCTTCGCCACCACTCGCGACGAGTTGATCGAATGCGCCGCCGTGGTGCGCGCCATTCGCGCCGGCGTGCTCGACCGTACCGAGATCCCCGAAGCGCCGCTCGATATCCTCGCGCAACAAATCGTGGCCGCCTGCGCATGCGAAGAATGGACCGAAGACGGCCTCTACGCCCTGGCCCGCACGACATATTCTTACCGCATGCTCGACCGGCGCGATTTCGACGATATCGTCGCCATGCTGAGCGACGGCATCGTGACTGCGCGTGGGCGCGCCGGCGCATACCTGCATCGCGACCAGGTGAATCATCGCGTGCGTGGACGCCGCGGAGCGCGCCTGGCGGCCATCACCTCCGGCGGCGCAATCCCGGATAACGCCAATTACCTGGTGGTCGCCGAGCCGGAGGGCGCCACCGTGGGCACCGTCGATGAAGACTTCGCGGTCGAGAGCATGTCGGGCGATGTGTTCCTGCTGGGCACTGCTTCCTGGCGCATCCGGCGCATCGAAAATGGCCGCGTGCGCGTGGAGGACGCCCACGGCGCGGCTCCGTCGATTCCCTTCTGGAACGGCGAAGCACCCGGCCGCACCGCCGAACTGTCCGGAGAAGTCTCGCGGCTGCGCGCGGACATACTGGCCGCGCCCCAGCTCGACTGGCTGCTACGCGAAGCCGGCCTCGACCGCCTCGGCGCGGAGCAGGCCATCGCCTACGTGCAATCGGGCGAGCGTGCTCTGGGCGCGCTGCCCGCCTCCGCGCACGTGGTGGCCGAGCGCTTCTTCGACGAAGGCGGCGGCATGCAATTCGTGCTGCACGCTCCGTTCGGCGCGCGCGTGAATCGCGCCTGGGGATTGGCCCTGCGCAAGCGCTTCTGCCGCACCTTCAACTTCGAACTGCAAGCCGCGGCCACCGACAACGGTATCGTGCTGTCGCTCGGCGAGCAGCATTCGTTTCCGCTCGAAATTGTCTTCGAATTCCTGCGTCCCGAAACCGTCGAGGACGTGCTGACGCAGGCGTTGCTCGACGCGCCCATGTTCACGGCACGCTGGCGTTGGAATGCCTCGCGCGCGCTGGCCATCTTGCGTTTTGCGCACGGCGCGCGTGTGCCCGCACCCATTCAGCGGATGCGTTCCGACGACCTGCTGGCCGCCACGTTCCCCGACCAGGCCGCCTGCTTTGAAAACCTCACCGGGCCGCCGCGCATCCCGGATCATCCACTGGTCCGCGAGACCATTCGCAACTGCCTGCACGAAGCCATGGATCTCACCGGCCTCATCGCCGTGCTGGAAGGCATCCGCAGCGGCGCCATCCGCACATCCGCCATCGACACCCCGGAAGCTACGCCGTTCTCGCACGAGATCCTCAACGCCAACCCCTACGCGTTTCTGGACGACGCGCCGCTGGAAGAACGCCGCGCCCGCGCCGTCCAGTTGCGGCGCACCGTGCGCACGGATTTTGTGGATGGCGCCGGCGCGCTCGATCCCGACGCCATCGTGCAGGTAGCCGCGGAGGCCTGGCCCCTGGTGCGCGATCCCGACGAGTTGCACGAGGCCTTGCTCACGCTGATCACCCTTCCGCCCGTGCCCGAGTGGGAACCGTTCTTCGCAGCGTTGGTGCATGCCGGCCGTGCCGCAACACTTTCACAGGCTGAAGCCTGTGCCACCTTCTGGACCGCCGCCGAACGCACGCCCATCGTGCAAGCCGTCCACCCCGAAGCCACCCTCACCCCGCCGATCCACTTCCCCGGCAGCCGTCCCGAAACCCAGGAAGCCTGCGCCGCCGAAATCCTGCGCGGCTGGTTCGAATCCGGAGGACCCTATCGCGCCTCCGAACTATCCGCCCGCCTGGCGCTGCCCCGCGCCCTGGTAGACTCCGCCCTGGCCCAACTCGAAGCCGAAGGCCAGATCCTGCGCGGCCGCTTCACGCCAAGCGCACCAGCCGACGAACCCGAGTGGTGCCATCGCCGGCTGCTGGCGCGCATCCACCGCCTCACCATCGGCCGCCTGCGCCGCGAAATCGAGCCCGTGACCACCGCCGATTTCGTGCGCTTCCTGCACCGCTGGCAGCACCTCGCGCCCGGCGCACAACTGCACGGCGCGGACGGCGTGCTGCACGTTGTCCGGCAGCTTCAAGGTTACGAAATCTCCGCCGCGGCATGGGAAGCCGAAATCCTGCCCAACCGCGTGGCGCATTACAGCCCCGAGTTTCTGGACCAGCTTTGCCTCTCGGGCGAAGTGATGTGGGGCCGCCTCTCGCCGCATCCCGCGTTCGATAACGACGACAATGGCCGCACCCACCGGGTGCGTCCCACGCGCGTCGCGCCGCTGACCCTGTTCCTGCGCGAAGACGCGGAGTGGCTCCTCTCTGGCCCCCAGCCCGCATCCGACGCCTCCCTCTCGCATCCGGCGCGCGAAGTGCTGGCCGAGTTGCAGCAGCGCGGCGCATCGTTCTTCCCCGATCTGGCGCGCGGCACCGGCCGCCTCGCCAGCGAAGTGGAAGACGCGCTCTGGGAACTGGTGGCCGCGGGCCTGGTCACTGCGGATGGCTTCGAAAACCTGCGCGCTCTCGTGGATCCCAAGCGCCGCCGCGGCGAAGGACGCGGCCGTCTGGCGCGTCCTCGGCACGCCGCCGGAAGGTGGGCCCTGCTGCGCCGCGCCGCCGCGCCCCCAGGCGAAATCTCCCCTGCATCGTTCGCCCGCCAGTTGTTGCAACGCTGGGGCGTGGTCTTCCGCGATCTGGCCGCCCGCGAGACTCTGGCGCCTCCCTGGCGCGACCTGCTGGTGGAACTGCGCCGCATGGAGGCGCGCGGCGAAATCCGCGGAGGCCGCTTTGCCGGCGCATTCCTCGGCGAGCAGTTCGCGCTGCCCGAAGCGCTCGACCTGCTGCGCGCCGTGCGCCGCGCCGGTGAATCCGGCGATCTCCCCGAAGCCTCGCCCACGGACCCGCTGTACCTCGCCGGAGTCCTGCTGCCCGGCCCGCGCCGTCCCACCGCACAACCTGCCGCAGTGTGCGCCAGCGCACCTTGCGCGTAGTCGAAGCCTTGCCCGCCGATAAGCTCGAATGGCGCCACGCGAAAGGCGTCTTTTCCCCAGGGCGATCTGGCGCGGCACATCGCGGCCACGGAACGCTACACCTTCGCCGAAAACGTTCTAGGCCGCCCCAGCCGCTACCAGGGCTGCGGGCCGGCATTGGCCGATGGCCGCGCTGAAATCGTCGCCTTCATGGAACGCATGCACCGGGAGACCACCGCAATTCTGGAGGGGCTTGCGCCAACAGACCTGGAGCGCAAGATTGCGTCGCCGCAAGGCGCGCCGATCACCGCCTGGAAACTGCTGCGCGCCATGATCGAACACGAAATCCACCATCGCGGCGAGATCTACATATATCTCGCGCTGCTCGGCGCGCCGCGTCCGCCGTTAGCGTGCTGCATCCAGCCACCAACCACCAGCCACGGCGAGCGAAGCTCGCTCAATTACATATACATGCCGCCGTTGACGTTCAGCACGTGACCCGTGATATACCCAGCCTCGTCGCTGGCCAGAAAACGCACTGCGGCCGCGATCTCATCCGGCCGCCCCAGTCGCCGCAAAGGCACCTGCGCCAGCAGTTTCTCTTTCAGTTCGTCCGTCAGCACCGCCGTCATATCGGTGTCGATAAAACCGGGCGCAATGGCGTTCACTGTAATCTCGCGCGCCGCCATCTCCTGCGCCAGCGCCTTGGTCAGCCCGATCAGTCCCGCCTTCGACGTCACGTAATTCGCCTGGCCCGCGTTGCCGCTCTCGCCCACCACCGAGGCAATATTGATAATGCGCCCGTAGCGCTGCTTCATCATCGTGGGCAGCACCTGCTGTGTGGCGAAGAACGCGCCATGCAGGTTGATCTGCAACACGCGGTCCCAATCCTCGCGCTTCATGCGCACCGCCAACCCGTCGCGCGTGATGCCCGCATTATTCACCAGCACGTCGATGCGCCCGAACTTCTGCAACGCCGTGGCAAAGCATTCCTTGATGGAATCGTACGATTGCAGGTCCAGGTTCACCGTCAGCGCTTGCCCGCTGCAAGCCCGGATCTTCTCCGCCACTTCTTCGTTCTTCTCGATCTCCGGCGAGGCCACCACGATATCGTAACCGGCGCGGCAAAGTGTCAACGCGATCTCCCGGCCAATCCCCCGGCTGGCGCCCGTGACGAACGCCACTCGACTAAACATAATCTCTCCTTGATGATTTCTTCGTGAACTTCAATCATAGTAGAAAGTGAGACGCCCCCGTTATGGCCTACGCCGATCTACGTGAATTCATCGCCGCGCTGGAGAAGAACCAGGAGCTCAAGCGCATCCCCTTCGAAGTCGACCCCATCCTGGAGATCACCGAGTTCGCCGACCGCGCGGTTAAAGCCGGCGGTCCCGCGCTGCTGTTTGAAAAGCCCACCGGCTACAGCATTCCCGTGTTGATCAACAGCTACGCCAGTATGCGCAAGATGCAGATCGCGCTGGAAGTGGACTCGGTCGAAACCGTGGCCCAGCGCATCTCCGAGTACCTGGAAATGCGCATGCCCGAAGGCCTGATCGGCAAGCTCAAAATGTTGCCGAAGCTGGCCGAAATGGGATCGTTCTTTCCCAAGATCGTATCGAAAGGCCCGTGCCAGGAGGTCGTCCGCACGACGGGCTATTCGCTCAACGACTACCCGGTGCTGAAATGCTGGCCGGAAGACGGCGGCCGCTTTATCACGCTGCCGCTGTGCTTCTCGCGCAATCCCGACACCGGCAAGCGCAACTGCGGCATGTATCGTATGCAGATCTTTGACGACCGCACTGCGGGCATGCACTGGCAGACCCACAAGCAGGGCGCCGAACACTACCGCCGCATGGCCGCCTTCGGCCGCAAGCGCATGGACGTCGCGGTAGCCATCGGCGCGGACCCCGCCACCATGTTCTCCTCCATCCTGCCCCTGCCGCCGGACCTGGACGAAATGATGATCTCGGGCTTCCTGCGCGGCAGTCCCGTGGAGATGGTGAAGTGCCAGACCTGCGACCTGGAAGTCCCCGCCCAGGCCGAGATCGTGCTCGAAGGCTACGTGGAGTTGGGCGAGTTGCGCACGGAAGGTCCCTTCGGCGACCACACCGGCTTCTACTCGCTGGCCGACGAATACCCGGTCTTCCACGTCACCTGCATCACCCAGCGCAAGGATCCGATTTACGCCGCTACCATCGTGGGAGCGCCGCCCATGGAGGATTTCTACATGGGCAAAGCCATCGAGCGGATCTTCCTGCCGCTGATGCGCCTGCAACTGCCGGAGGTGCGCGACATCTCGATGCCGGCCGAGGGCATCTTCCATAACCTGATCCTGGTGGCGATTCGCAAGTCCTATCCGGGGCATGCGCGCAAAGTGATGTCCGCCATCTGGGGCCTGGGGCAGGCGATGTTCAGTAAGTGCATCGTAGTTGTGGATGAAGACGTGAACGTGCAGGACGTGCGCGAAGTAACCTGGAAGGCGCTGAATAACATCGACCCGGAGCGCGACATTCAATTCACCATGGGACCTATCGATTCGCTGGACCATTCCAGCCGCCTGCCGAATTACGGCTCGAAGATGGGAGTGGATGCTACGCGTAAGTGGCCCGAGGAGGGTTTCACAAGGCCGTGGCCGGGAGTGATCCGCATGTCGGACGAGGTGAAGCGCCGCGTGGACGACTTATGGCGGCGCGCGGGGTTGTAAGTTGTGGGGCAGACCTCCAGGTCTGCGCGGGTCCTCCGGACCCGCTCTTACGCCGCTTGCCGCGCCTTATTCAGTGCTCCCCTGAAGGACCACGCTCACTCTGTCAGAGGTCGATCGCACCCACAATGTCGGCTAAGTATTCACGAAATCCAGCGCGATACAGATAGTTGGGGTGATACGTTCGCATGGCACGAGACCTAAGCCCAGGTGCATCAATACGAGCCAGTTGTCTGGTGGGCCTTTCATTTACCGGGTGAAATGAACTGCCGGGTAGAATTCTGTTGATATACTCGTCGTAATACGGGCCGGAAAAGAACATTACGATATCGGGCTTTAACTGATCCAGTTCGAACGACACGACGTCGAACCAGTTGTCTTCCCACTCTAAGATAACGCTGCAGGGCTTGCCTGCTGCGTTTACCTTCCCGAGCTTAATTAAATTGTTCCAGATGACCTGCATCGTTCTCCCGGAAGGTATTTGTTTGCCGCGTCGCAA
>PMVV01000231.1 GCA_003166475.1 Bryobacterales bacterium
TAAGTGGCATTGGGCTTGAGCCCGCGCGGGGCTTTAGCCCCGCAGCCGGCTTTCAGCCGGCTCAGGCCGCCTAAAAAGGCGGTTGGGCGAATCGGGGCTTGTCCCTACTAACCAGAGAAAGCATTGCAAAGCCCCCGCAAGTTAACTACATTGTTGTTCGAGAGGCGATCCGATGAAACACGCCCCGTACCTGGTTAGAACATTATCCCTGCTTCTTATCCTCCTAAGTGTAATACCAAACGCTGCGGCCCAGAAACGAATACCCCGCGCACAAACCAACGCATCAGTCAAGGCCGGCGCGACCGCCGCCGGCCCTGTACTTAGCGCAGCGCGGAGTTATCCCGCGGGCTTCGGAGGAGCTTCTCAATCGGTTGCGGCCGACTTCAACGGCGACGGCATACCCGATCTCGCGGTTGTCAATCCCTGCAATGGGTCCGACTGTGGCAGCGGCTACGCTTCGGTGGCTGTACTGATCGGCAACGGCGACGGCAGTTTTCAAGCGCCGGTAGTCTATGCCACCGGCTCGTACCAACCTATGTCACTGGCCGCCGGCGATTTTAACGCGGACGGAGTGCCGGACTTGGTGGTGGCGTCTCAGTGCGCCTCCAGCGTCAATTGCGTAACAGGCCTGGTAAGTGTGCTTCTGGGCAATGGCGACGGCACCTTCCAATCGCCCGTCCCTTACTCGACCGGGACGGGCAATAGCTACTTTGTCGCGACTGGCGATTTCAACGGGGACGGCAACCTGGATCTGGCGGTGGCCAATCAGATCGGCCCCAGCGCGAACAGTGTAGTCGTGATTCTATTGGGCAATGGCGACGGCACTTTCGGGGCGCCCGTCAGTTATTCAACTGGGGCGACGACTGCCACGTCCCTGGCGGTGGGCGATTTCAATGAAGACGGCGCGCCCGATTTGGCGGTGGCCAACGGCGCCGGCGATTCGGTGAGCATTCTGTTGGGCAATGGCGATGGAACCTTTCAGACCGCGGTGGTCTACGCATCCGGCGGAGCCTTTGCTAACTCCCTCGCGGTGGGCGACTTCAATGGCGACGGTGCGCCCGACCTGGCGGTGGCCAACGGATGCGCGAGCGACAATACCGCCGTGGGTTGCTCGGCGAGCGGCTCCGTAGCGGTGCTGTTGGGAAATGGCGATGGAACTTTTCAGCCGCCCGTCGCGTATGGGTCCGGAGGAAATAGCGCCACCTTCGTAACGTTGGCGGATTTCAATAGCGACGGCAATCTCGACTTGGCCGTGAGCAACCTCGGTCCTTCGGCTGGCGGTGGCGCCGGCGTGCTGAGTCTGTTGCTGGGCAATGGCGACGGCACCTTCCAGCCGGCAGCCGGCTTCTTTTCAGGGGGCAGCCTAGCCGCATCTGTCTCCGCGGGTTACTTCAGCGGCAACGGCCAACCCGGCTTAGCGGTGGTCAACCAGTGCTCCTCGTCCGGGAGTTGCACCAACAGTTTAGTGGGCGTGCTAGCGAACGCCGTTTCCCCGTTCCAGTCGACTGCCAGCTCCACCGCGCTGAGCGCTTCGGTCAGTCCGGCCGGGTTCAACGAGGCCGTCACTTTGACCGCCACCATCGCACCCGGCTTCAGCGGCGGAGCGCCCACTGGCAGTGTCACCTTCTACGACGGCGCCATCGCCCTTTCGACGGTAGCCGTTTCCAGCGGGCAGGCTGCATACACCGCTCGATTCACCGCGGCCGGGCGCCACGCTCTCCAGGCCATTTATTCGGGCGATACGAATTATGCCGCCAGCTCCTCGGCGTTCTTGAGCGAAACGGTAGGTACTCCGGTGACACTAACGTCGCCGTTGAACCCGTCCCCGTCGAATCAAGCTGTCATCTTCACCGCAACCGCCGGTGGGAGCACCGGCAGGGCCACGGGTTACGTCACCTTCATGGACGGCGCTAACTCGCTGGGCACTTACAGCCTGACTAATGGCAGCGTCTCCGTTACCGAATCGGCGCCGGTCGCCGGCAGCCACTCCATAACCGCCGCCTACAGCGGCGACGCTAACTTCCAGCCGGGTCTCGCGGTCCTGATCCAAGCGGTGAGCCAGGCCACGACGACGGCCCTGGCATCCAACGGCAATCCAGCCAACGTGAACCAATCCATCCTATTTACCGCGACTGTAACCGGCCAGGACGGCAGCGCGGCAACAGGCGCGGTAGCTTTCCTGGCAGGCAGTCCGCCCACAATTTGGGGCACGGCGCCGCTGGTGAACGGCCAGGCCAGTATCGCGAACACCTTCAACAGTGCCAACACCTATCCAGTCACGGCGGCGTATCTGGGCAGTCCCGGTTACCAGAGCGGCACTGCGGCGGTATTCAGTCAGGTGGTGAACGGAAGCCAGGCTGTGACCACAACGACTTCACTAACGTCGTCCGGCACACCGTCCTTCGTTGGCCAGCCGGTGACCTTCACGGCCACAGTCAGTCCGGCATCCGGCGCCATACCTAACGGCGAGCTCGTCACTTTCTACAACGGAAGCAACACGCTGGGATCCGCCGCGACGGCCAACGGCGTAGCCGCTTTCACCACTTCGTCCCTGCCGGCGGGCGCCAACATTATCACCGCCAGTTATCCTGGCGACGGAACATACCAAAGCAGCACATCGCGCACGTTGTACCAGACCGTTCAATTGAACCCAACGGCTATGACCTTGTCGTCCAGTCTGAACCCGTCCACCTACGGCCAACCCGTGACATTCACCGTCGCTGTGGCGCCGCAATCGGATACGGGCACGCCCACCGGCAATGTCACCCTGAAGAACGGCACTACCCCCTTTGCCTCCGTCGCGCTGAGCAACGGCGCCGGGACCCTGACCACGTCGGTGCTGCCAGCCGGCGCGTTATCGATTAATGCGTTCTATAACGGCGACACGAACTTCGCCACCAGCTCCGCTACCTTGGCGCAGTCTGTCAATGTGGCGTCCACGGCCACGGCGTTGACTTCCACGCCCAACCCATCGTCGCTGAATCAAACGGTTACCTTCACGGCCACAGTAGCCGGACAATATGGCGGGACGCCGGGCGGCACGGTAACGTTCACCGAGGGATCCACAATCCTGGGAAGCGCCGCGCCGAATTATGGCAGGGCCGCCATAACGGCCGCGTTCTCCGCCACCGGCACATATCCGGTTATTGCAACTTACTCTGGCGACGTGAGCGACGGCGCCAGCGCCTCCGCGGCATTGAATCAGGTGGTGACCAATATCTCCACCACTACCACCCTTACTTCATCCGGCTCCCCCTCGCTGGCCGGACAAACCGTCACGCTCACAGCTACCGTAACTCCTAATTCAGGCGCCATACCGGACGGCGAGACAGTTACGTTCAACGATAGCGGAGCCGCCATCGGCACGGGCGCCACGAAGAGCGGTATAGCCACTTTTGCCACGGCCGCACTGATCGCGGGCACGCACGTGATCGCCGCGGTCTACGCGGGCGACGCCAGCTACCAGACCAGCACTTCGAAAGCGTTGCTGCAGGTGGTGAACCACAATACCAGCGCGACTACGCTGGTTCCGAGCGCCAATCCGTCCGTGTATGGCCAGGCTCTGACCCTCACGGCTACTGTAACTCCAGTGACCGGTGCGGTTGTGCCCACCGGCAACGTCATATTTAGAAACGGCTCCAGTCCGCTCGGCTCCGTTGCGTTGGTCAACGGTTCCGCGCCTTTCACCACATCGGCCCTGGCTGCGGGTTCTCTGCCGCTGACGGCATCCTACTCCGGCGACGCTAACTATTCGGCCAGTTCCGCGGCGTTGACTCAAGTCGTGAGCCAGGCTTCAACCACAACTACGCTCATCTCGAATCCGAACCCATCGTCGCTGAGCCAGACCGTCACGTTCACCGCCACCGTCGCCGCGCAGTACCAGGCAACCATAACCGGGTCGGTGACGTTCATGAACGGATCCGCAACTCTGGGCAGCGCGCCCATCGCGAAGAACAAGGCGACCTTCACAAGCGCTTTTTCCACTACTGGAACAGATTCGATCACAGCGGTCTACACCGGCGATGCGAACAACCTGACCAGCAGCTCCCAGGCGCTGAGCCAGGTGGTGACCAACGCCCCTACAACCACCACGGTCGCGTCGTCAGGCTCGCCGGCGTTCGACGGACAGCCGGTAACATTTACGGCCACGGTGACATCCTCCTATGGCGCAATACCCAACGGCGAGTTGGTCACGTTCTACGATTCCGGTACGCGTATCGGCGCCGGCAACACCCAGGGCGGCGCGGCCAGTATGACTACATCGTCTTTGACCGCCGGCGCGCATACCATCACTGCGACCTATGCCGGCGACTCTTCGTTCGAGTCAAGCACTTCCAGGGCCATCAACCAGACGATTAGCCTCAACACCACGACGATTCTGTTGACCACCAATGCGAATCCCGCCGCTTACGGGCTGCCTGTCACCTTTACCGTCACCGTGAGCAGCGTGCTTTCCGGCGGACCCACGCCTACCGGCACCGTCACGTTCAAGAACGGCACGGTCGCGCTAGGCGTGGCGACGCTCAACCCGCAAGGATCGGCCACCCTGACTACTGTGACTCTGGGCGCCGGAGTCTATGCGATTACGGTCGCGTATAACGGAGATACGTCGTCGGCGAAGAGCACATCCGGGGCCTTGAACCAGACCGTGAACGCAGCCGCGACCACCACCCAGCTCGTTTCGTCGGTCAGCCCGGCGGCGCTCGGCGAATCGATCGCGTTTACGGCGATCGTGAGATCCGCCACGGCGTTCGCCACCGGATCGGTGACTTTCGCCGCCGGCTCCACGGTTTTAGGGACCGCGACCCTGGTTACCGGTTCGGCCAAATTGGCCGTCACCACGCTGCCGGCGGGCGCCAGCACT
Source organism: Bryobacterales bacterium (assembly GCA_003166475.1). Taxonomy (GTDB): domain Bacteria; phylum Acidobacteriota; class Terriglobia; order Bryobacterales; family Bryobacteraceae; genus Bog-159. Next base: position 4,865 of record PMVV01000231.1, read on the forward strand.
GTGACGGCTACCTATTCGGGAAGCGCCAACGTGGCGGGCAGCGCCGCATCCATGATTCAAAGCGTGCAATAAGACAGGAACCACAGATGGACACAGATGCACACAGATAAGAAACGTGTGTGCTCCTTCAGCGATATCTCGCGCTCGCAGTCTTATCTGTGTCTATCTGTGTGCATCTGTGGTTCCGGCTTCGGCTCCGCTTACACCATTGCCGCCGCGCGCGCCCGCGCCCCTGTCACCGCGCGCCCGCACAGAACGCAGAACCCCGCGCCCTTCACATCCAGCCGTTCCACGCCGTGGCTGGACGTCATCACGCAGCGCCAGTCGTCGCAGTGACGCAGGCCAAACGTGTGGCCCAGCTCATGAACCGCTTCCTTCACCAACCGCTCCCGCATCAGTTCTTCGCGCGCGGGCAGGCCATAGAACTCCTCACGCAACCGGTGCAGCGACACCACCGCGCAACTGCCGGTCAATTGCGCCTCGCCGAACACGAAGGTCAGCACCGGAACATACAGGTCCACCGAGGTCACCGCCAGCAGCCGCGCGCCTGACTCTGCGAGCGGCTGCATGGCTTGCAGAATGGCGGTCGAGTGATGCTGATTGCGCATGCGGTCGTGCGCGAACGCCACATCCAGGCGCTCCGGCCGCACCTGGCACGCCATGCGGAAGACAGGCGCCAACTCGGCGGCCAGATCGGCCAGCACGTCCGCCGCGACCTCGATGCCCAGCAGGTGGATCACGTCACTTCAAGCCGTAGCGCTTCAGTTTGTTGTACAGCGTGGTGCGATCGATATCCAGAATACGGGCCGCGCGCGACAGGTTGTGATCCGTCTCCCGCAGCACCCGCTCGATGTGCACGCGCTCCACATCGTCCAGCGTGCGGCCAGTGGGCGCGCCGTTGGTCTGAAATTGGAAGGAGAAGTCCGCGGGTTTCACCTCCGGGCCGCGGCAGACCACCAGGGCGCGCTCCAGGGCGTTCTCCAACTCGCGCACGTTGCCGGGCCATTCGTGATTCATCAGCACCTGCAGCGCTTCCGCCGAGATCTGCGGCACGGGCCGGCTGGTCATCATGCAGAACTTGTTCAGGAAGTGCGCCACCAGCAGCGGAATATCTTCGCGGCGCTCGCGCAAGGGCGGCAGGTCGATGCAGAAGATGTGCAGCCGGTAATACAGGTCGGGGCGGAAGGTGCCCGCCTTCACCAGGTCCTCGAGGTTTTTGTTGGTGGCGGCCACGCAGCGGAAATCCACCTTGATGGGCTGGTTGCCGCCCACCCTTACGATCTCCTTCTCCTGCAGCACGCGCAGCAAATCGGTTTGCGTCTTCAGGCTGATGTCGCTGATCTCGTCCAGAAACACGGTGCCGCCGTCGGCCACTTCGAACTTGCCCTTCTTGCGGTACTGCGCGCCGGTGAACGCGCCCTTCTCGTGCCCGAACAACTCGCTTTCGAGCAGCGTCTCGGTAAGCGCACCGCAGTGAATAGTCACCATCGGCATGTAGCGCCGCGGACCGGCCGCGTGGATCGCCCGCGCCACCACTTCCTTACCCGTCCCGCTTTCCCCCGTGATCAGCACGGTGGCCTCGGTGGGCGCCACCATTTCGATCAGCTCGCACACTTTCTTCATCGACGGAGCTTTGCCGATCAGCTCCGTCGAGGGAGACACCTCTTGCAGGTTCTCGCGCAACCGCACGACTTCGCGCCGCGCGTGCCGGTGTTCTATGGCGTTGGCCACCAGGTGCGACAGCTCATCGGGATCGATGGGCTTGGTGATGTAGTCGTAGGCGCCGTGCTTCAGCGCTTGCACCGCCGTTTCCACCGACGCGTAACCGGTCATGATAATGACCGTAAGTTCCGGGTCCGCTTCCTTCAGCCGGGATTGCAGTTCCATGCCGTCCATGCCCGGCATCTTGATGTCCAGCAGCGCGACGTCGTACTCGGTATGCGTTATGGATTCCAGCGCTTCGCGCGCGCTGGCTACGGGCCGGGTTTGATAACCCTCGCTCGCGAACCACTTCCCCAGGGAATCGCGCACCACCGTCTCGTCGTCCACGATCAGAATTTTGCCCTTGGTTTTTGTTTCGACCGGCTCTTCCACTTCCGTCACCATGTTTTCCTCCGGCGTTTTGGCCGCCGCCTAGCCTTTAAGGACCGCTCCCTCACGGTCGCGGCTCTGAATCATCGGAGCGGGCCCGACAACCGGCAGAGCCACCACAAACTCCGTGCCCTTGCCCGGCGTGGACTCCACCGCGATCTCACCGCCATGCTGTTCGACGATGCTGCGCGCCACGGCCAATCCCAAGCCCGTGCGCTGTTGATCCTCCTTCGTCGTAAAAAACGGATCGAAAATCTGCGCCATCACTTCGGGCGGGATGCCCGCCCCGGTGTCGCGCACCCGGATCCGCGCTTCTCCAGCCGCGGAGTCCATCTCCGTAGCCACCTCCAGTACTCCGCCGCGCGGCATGGCTTCGGTGGCATTCACCAGCAGCACCAGCACCACCTGCTGGATCTGCCCCGCGTCGCACAAAACCGGCGGCACGTTCTCTCCCAAGCGGCTGCGCAACTCGATTCCCAGCAATTCGGCCTGGTGCCGCACCAGCACCACCGCGCGGCCGATCAGCGTATTCAGATCGTTGGATTCGCGGTGGCTGGGCGCCTGCCGCGCGAAGGTCAGCAAGTTGCGCATGATGTCGCCGCAGCGCTTGCTCTCGCGCTCAATAATGTGAAGGTGCTCGGCCATCTCCGTGCGCGATCCGGCCGGCCCCTTCTCCACTTCCTTGAGCGTCAGCCGGGCGTAGGTGAGAATCCCGAACAATGGGTTATTCACTTCGTGCGCGACCGTGGCGGCCAATTTGCCGATGGAGGCCATCTTCTCGCTGGAAAGCAGCGAACGGTGCGCCTGATCCAGTTCCGCCGTCTTGCGCTTGACCCGCTCCTCGATCTCGGCATGCACCCCGGCCACCTCCGCGGTCATTTTGTTGAAGGAGGCCGCCAGGTCGCTGAGCTCGTCGGCGGAGCGCACAGGCAGGCGGTAGTCCAGGTCGCCGTCCGCCACCCGGTGGGTGCCCGCGATCAGCTCTTTGACGGGCCGGTAGACCACGCCCCAAATGAAGATCATGCTGATCACCCAGATCATCGCCAGCGTGATCGCCATGAACAGGATCAGGTGCGCGCGGTGCTCCGCCATTTGCGCGTCCACCAGCGCCAGCGACAGGTTGGCGTCGATGACCCCCAACACGCGCTGCGAAGCGGGATGGCAGCCCGTGCAGGCCGGCGCGTTTTCAATGGGCCGGATCACGCCCAGCAGACGTTCCCCTTGCCCCGGGAAAATGCGCGCTCGGTCCGGACGGTTCAGCTTCACCAGCGGCGCGCTTTGGGCGTGGCATCCGTAACACGCTTCGGCCCTCTTATCGACCACCCGGTTGACCTCCGCCGCCTCGGTCGAAAACGAAATGCGGCCTTCCTTATTGAAGATCCGGATGCGCCGGATGCCCGGCTCGCTGCCCAGTTCCTGGATGACGTTGTAGAGCGCTTGGCGGTCGTTGCGCAGCATCTCATAGTGCGTGCTGCGCTGGATCACATCGGTAATGCGCTCCGCCGATTGCAGCACCATCTCCTCGGAGCGGCGCCGCTGCTCGGTGATGTTGAAGTAGCCGAACACCACGAACAAAGCCGCCGTGCTCGCGATCAGAGATACGGCGAGCTTGGCGGCTAATCCAACGCGGAAGCCAGGAGTCGGGAGCCCGGATTCGGAATGGCGCTTCTTCAGCACGGTTGTCCTTAGCCAACGCCCGCGGGAATACCCTCCTCGGCTGCTTCGCGGGCCTCGCGGGGAGCGTGCGCCTGGTCTTCGCGATGTTCCTCAAAGACCGGGAAATACTGCGCGATCACCCGGAACACGGCGAAGCCCAGCGCGATGATCGCCAGAGTCACCGCGATTTCGGTCCAGCGCGGCACGTAGTGCGTGCCGGACCCGGCTTCCATACCCGTTACGCTCACATTCAGGCGGTTGGCGATGAAACCGAAAATAACCAGCACCGCGCAGCCGTACAGTTTCGCCGGATTCCAACGCACGCGGCGCTTGAACAGCAGCACCATGGGCACGGCCAGCAGCACGATTTCCAGTCCGAACAGCCATGTTTCGGTCCGGTTCTCGCGCAACAGCCCCAGCACGCCGCGCTGCTCCAGATCCAGGAAGCGGACAAACAGGAGAACCATCAGCAGCACCGCCAGCACTCGCGCCAGTCCGGCGGCCAGCGGCAGTTCCAACGCCCTACCGAACACCCGGCTGCTGTGCCACGATTCGAAAATGGTCATGGCCAGCCCCGCGCAGATGGCCGACAAGTAAAAGAAGACCGGCAGCACCGGCGTGTACCAAAGCGCGTACAGTTTATGCGGCACGATCAGGTAGAGGCTGCCGAGCGAAGACTGATGCAGCGTGGAAAGGATGACGCCCACGATCATCAGCGGCACGGAAATGAACTTGAGCCAGTCCAGCGGCTTGTGCCATCCCAATTTTTCGAAAACGGTAGGCGCGAATTCCAACGCCAGCACCGTGGTGTAAAGCGTCACGCACCACGCCACTTCGAACATCACCGAATGCGGGTTCCACATCACCAGCGGATGCCATACGCGGTCGGGCCGCCCCAGGTCGAACAGCAGCGCCAATACCACCAGCACGTATCCAAGAAAGGCCGTGAGGATCGCGGGCCGCAGAATCGGCTTGTAGCGTTCGATGTTGAAAATGTGGACAACCGCCACCAGCGTAAATCCGCCGGCCGCCAGACCGACGCCGCACAGGATGTCGAAGCCGATCCAGATGCCCCACGGAAACTGGTCGCTCAGGTTGGTGACGCCGCCCAGACCGTAGCGCACGCGCAGGTAAGTGGAGTATGCGCCCGCCGCCATCAGCAGAACAAAGATGGCGCGCCAGATGGTGAAGCTCGGCAGCTTGCGGCCGTTCATCGCTTGCCCCCTTCCGCCCGGGCGACCTCGTCGCGGCGGTTGGTGATCCACCAGATTCCGCCCAGCAGCACCGAACCGACGGAAACCACGTCCGGGACCGCCTCCAGCACCCGCCAGGTCAGTTGCGGCAGGGGTTGCTGCGGCAGGTTAGTGCGCAGCCCGATCTGCTCGAAGGGCACCGCGGAAAGATACAGCACCGATGTCCCGCCCACCTCCTGCAAGCCATAAATGCGCTGATAGTAGCTGCCCGGCTTCTCCGCCAGCCGGCGGCGCGCCTCCGCCACCAGCGCATCCCGGTCGCCGCACGTCGTGGCGCCGGTTGGACAGGCCTCCGCGCAGGCTGTGACCTTGCCCGCACGCTGCCGGTCGTAGCACATGTCGCACTTGCGCACCTTGGGAAGCCGGCTGTTCCATTCGTAAGCCGGCACCTGGAATGGACAGGCCGTCATGCAATACCGGCATCCCATGCACTTTTCGGCGTCGTAAACCACCGGCCCCAGGCTGGTCTTGTGCAGCGCTCCCACCGGGCAGACCGAGGCGCAGGTCGGCTCTGCGCAGTGCATGCACAGCCGCCGGCTGAAGTGCTCGCCAAAGGTCTGAATGGCCGTTAGCTTGTGCGCCGAGAGCCGGGTCTCGGATGCTACTTTATCGTCGTAAGGCAGGTGCCAGCGCTCGGCGCAGGCGCCCTCGCACGCCTTGCAGCCGATACACATGGTGCTGTCGTAAAGGATGGCTTTAGACATAATCGGGTGTCTAACTCCTTTATACCGCAATTCCCTGCAAAAGTGTGGGAAATCTACGCAGTGAGGAAGAATTCGCTAGTCACCTGCCGCCAGTTGGCGTCCGGCAGGTTCGCCAGCAGATCTTCCGTGGGCAGACCGCCATCGGCCGCCACCGCGCCCGCAAGCTGAGGTTGGTGCGCATACAGCCGCCCGACGGCTTCCCGCATCCAGCTCCGCACCAGCCCCTTCGGAACCAGGTTGCGCGTGGTGCTCTCTTCGTCGGGTACGTGGACCAGCGCCAGCCACCCCTTGCCGTATGGGTCTTTCCGCAGCAACTCCGGATTGGCAGCCACTTCCGGATTGATTTCAATGACTTCGCCTTCGGTCGGCGACACCATCTCGGTCTTTTCGCCATCCCGGAACAATGACCATGCCTTCTGGCCTTGCCGGATCCACTGCCCTGGCTTCGGCAACTCGATGCGCTCGACATGTCCCGCCAAGGCGGCCGCGAAGTCGTCTATGCCGATCCGAACCAGATTGCGGCGTTCCTGCATAGCCCAACTGTGACCGGGGTGATAAGACAACTGCTCGGGAACCAGAAACCCTTCTACATAGGATTGATCCAACGACAAGGCTGTCGTGTGTGCCGGCACCGCAGCGACCTGTGGCGCTTTCCGCCGGTTGACTACCCAATCCAATAGGATGAAAATCGAGAATGTTACCAAAACCAGAATGACTGTCATGACGTGCCTCCTTTTTCCAATGCCATACAGGGCACGTCTCGGGCCAAAGTGTGTAGTTTAATAGCTGATTATCTGTTGTATTTGCAGGCAGTTACAGGCGTGGCAAAATTCGACACCGGCCGACGGTGCCGTGTTTCTCGACACCCCGTTCTGGCGAAGCCAGCTAACCCCTTGAGTCTTCAGCATGATTGGTTGTTGTTGGATTTATCGACGGCCTTGTCGGAAATGACCGCACCGTCTCGTGAGGTTCTGCGTGCTATGCGGCGGTAAGCTAACCGCAAAAGGATGTCCAGGAGGGGCGAGCGGTTGGTGTCCAAGAAACAACTGTGCTGCAGATTAGCTGTGGGGCAGGCCATCGTNNTTTCGTGGCCTGCCGAGTTCGAGCACGGTGCGCAGACGACAAACAATGATCGTCTGCGCCAGGACACCGGGGGGAATGCGGAGGATTCGCGGAGGGTCGAAAACCCGCTGCAACGCTATTGGGAGTTAGGGCGGGTCTGGAGACCCGCCGCAGGCGTGGACGCCCGCCCCACCCTACTCCTGCCGCAGCACGGCATTCGGATCCAGCCGCGATGCGCGCCACGCCGGAGCATACGCGCCCAGCGCCGCCGCAACCACCAGACCGCCCGTCACCAGCCCAACGAAAGGCACATTGAATGCCGGCACGCTCAGCGCGGCGGTGACCGCCTTGCTCGCCAGCAGGCAAAGCAGCAGACCGAGCGAAACACCGGCGGCCGTCAGCACCATACCCTGCTTCATGACCATGCCCAGCACTCCGGAGCGGCCCGCGCCGATGGCCATGCGGATTCCGATCTCCCGCGATCGCAGGCTTACCGAATACGACATCAGGCCATAGAGGCCCACCATCGCCAGAATCAGCCCGAGCAGCCCCATCCCCCCGATTGCTTCCGTCAGTATCCCGAGGGTATTGTTGGCACGCTGGTCGACGACCTCCTCCATGGTGCGAACGCCATACATCGGCTGGCTGGCATCCAGCGAGCGGACGCTGTCGCGCAGCGGCGCGGCCGCCACACTGGAAGGACCGGCGGTCTCGACCAGGATGGTCATGGCTTGCTGCGGGTTTTGCGAAAGCGGCCGGTAGAGGTATTCAATGGGCGGCTCGACCAGGAAGAAGTACTTGCTCTGCCGGGCCACACCGACGATCTCCAGGACCTCGTCCTTGTCGCCTTTCAGCCGCAGCCGTCTGCCGATGGGGCTCTGGTTGGGATAATATTTGCGCGCGAACAGCTCATTCACGATGGCCACCGGCCGGGAATCGGCCCGGTCGGTCTCCTGGAAGGCCCGGCCCTCGACGATCGGCACGTTAAGGGCGTCGAAGTAACCTTCGCTGACCGTGTTCGACATCACCGTGATCGCCTCGGTCCCCGGCGGCAGCTTGACGCCTTCCGGAACCAGCCGGCTGGAGTCGCCTCCCGGCAGCATCGGCACAGCCTGTGTAAGTGCCACGGATTTGACGTTCGGGAAGTTTCGCTCCCTCTCCAGCAGCAGCTTATAGAATCCCTTGGCCTGGTCCGGCGTGTACCTCGCCAGCGTGGGGTTGAAGCTGGCCATCAGCAGATGGTTGGTACGGAAACCGGCGGGCCTGGACATCACAATCGATGCGCCGCGGTAAGCCTGCGTCGCGAAAACCAGGAGCACAAGCGCTCCGGCCACCTGCGCAATCACCAGCGTGTTCCTTCCCAGGAGCCGCCGGCGCTTGCCGTCATCCGACTTTCCGGACTTCAACGCCGGCACCAAGTCGGGATGGGTACTCTGCAGCGCCGGCGCCAGTCCAAATACAAGGGCGCTGGCCACCGAGGCGAGTATGGTGAAGAGCAGCACCCGCGGGTCCAGCCTCACGTCCAGCACGATGGGTATGTCCACGGGAAACTTGATCTGCCCAAACAGATCGGCGCCGGCCTTGGCCACCAGCAGGCCCAGCGCTCCGCCGGCCGCCGCGATCACCAGGCTCTCGGTCAACAGTTGCCGCACCAGGCGGCCCCGGCCCGCTCCGATCGCCAGCCGCACGGCAATCTCGCGCGAGCGCGCCCGGGCACGGCTCAATAGGATATTCATCACGTTGGCACAAGCGATCGCCAAAACCACGGCGGCCAGCGCCAGCAGGAAAAACACCAGCGCGGTGTCGGGCGGACTTTGTTTGAGCCGGGCTTCGACATCCGAGTCGACCACCATGAAGCAGGTTCGATTGGTAGCCGGGTAGGCCTGGGCGAGTTGCTGCGAGACTACCCTGGCCTCGGCCGCGGCTTGTGCCACGCCGACGCCCGGTTTCAGCCGCCCGTATACGGTCATGCCGCGGTTATCGCGTTTTTCGAGCATGCTCTTCTGCAGGTCTTCCTGCAGGCGGGGTCCCATCGCCAGCGGGACAAAGAGCGCGGAATGAATCAATCCGTTCGATCCGGTGAACGGCTCCGGCGCCACTCCGATCACCGTAAAAGGGACGTTATTCAGGAAGATGGTTCTCCCAATAACGCTCGCATTCGAAGCGAAATCCGTGCGCCACAACTCGTGGCCTAGAACTACCACCGCGTCGCGGCCCGGCACACTGTCTTCGTCGGGCCGGAAGGCGCGCCCCAAGGCCGGCGGCACATCCATGACGTTAAAGAAATCGCCGCTCACCAACTCGCCGAATCTCATCTGCGGCAGTGCGCCTTTTTCGGTTGCGAATCCAAACTGCGAGTATTGGGAAGCCGCCAGACCCTTGTAGGATTTGTTCCGGTCGCGGAGGTCCTTGAAATCCGGATAGGACAGCCCGGAGTACTGGAAGATCCCGCCGATGGCCTCGCCGCGCAATTGCGACTGCACCACGATGAGCTCGGAAGCATGCGGCACCGGCAGCGGCCGCAGCAGAATCGCGTCCGCCAGGCTGAACATGGCCGAGTTGGCGCCAATTCCCAACGCCAGCGAAATAATAGCTACCAGAGCGAACCCAGGGCTCTTCCGCAGGGTGCGCAACGCGTACCGAAGGTCATGGAGCATGCGTTGCCAGTAGCACGCTTCTTGCCGGAGCGCCGAGGCGCGTATCTGTTAGCAAACGCGGGACGCGACCGGAAGCGCCGGCGCGTCTGCCGTCCGTTTTTGGGACTCAGGCTTCGCTGCCGGACGCCTCGCGGCGCGGCAGCCCCCCAACGAAGCGCGCAGCGAAAAAACATACACGGCGCTCCAAGCCAGAATCATCGTAAGAACTTGCACGTGCAGAACGCGCGCGACCGGCTGGCTGACGATGGCCCCCAAATAGACCAGCAGCACCATGGCCTCAAAAGACCGGACGGTCTCCGGCCGCCCATTACGGTAAACCACGCCCGCTACCAGAAAGCCGCTCAGCACCAGCAGGGTGGCGTCGTACACCGGCGCGTAGAAGCTGGCCAGCAGCAGCACAGGCATGGCGCCGGCCCAGCACAACATGCGCTGGTCCTGGCTGGCGCGGCGGTATCGCGCCCAGGCGCGTGCCGCCAGCAGGAGCGCCGCGGCGGCGGCCAGGTAAAACAGCATCCGGCCAATCCATGTATCGCCACCCAATATCAGGTGGAAGAATGCATTCGGATCGACGAATTTATGCAAGGGCCAGGCCGAGGGCCTTGCGGAAACGGCCGTCCCGTATTGCATCATGAACCGCAGGTACGTGGCGGCGCCGGCGCGGCCCAGCATCAGGAAACTCAGGCCCGCCAGCACCGAACTGCTGACCAGCGCTCCCGCCACGAGCCGCCCCAGCCGCGCCACCACGAACAGGCCGGCCAGCACCAGGAACACCTGCGGCTTGTAACAGCACAGCCCGGCGCAAAGGCCGGCGGCGAACGGCCTGCCGGCGCGCTCCAGCCAAAGCGCGGCCGCCAGCGCCGAAAACGCCAGCGCCGAGATTTGGCCTCCGCCCCAGGCTTCGAAAAGAAATGGGGTAAACGATAGCGCCAGCAGCAGGGCCGTGTGGCGATGCTGCCCCAGCCGGCAGCAGGATTGGAGGAGATAGAGGCCAGCGGCATACAAGGCGCCGCCGATCACCAGCCAGCTCGCAAAGGCCCAGCGGTACGGCAGCCGCGCCAGCGGGCTCATGGCCGCCGCTATATAAGGAGGATATAGATAAGGCAGCCGGGTAGCCTGGTCCGCGTCCGGCATGATCTCGGTGCGCAGGCGTTGCTGCAGCTCGGGATCGTACAGCCGGGCGGCCGGCGGGAGCCGGTTCAGGGTCGTTCCCGCTGTGTAGAAGGCCATGAAATCGCTGCCCAGCTCATGGTGAAACGGCAGCCGCGGATACCAAATCAAGGCTGTGGATTGCAGCAGAATCGCCATGCCGATCATGGTGAGCGCGGCCATCCGGATTTCACCGCGCCCAAAACTCGGCATTATGGGTCCTTCACGAAAGGCGAATCCCGCTCCACTCCGGTAGAAGGTCGAACCGGGTCCTGACATTCGCAATCGGCTCCCCAATCTGGTGGATCGACCCCGCCAAGGCTTCCACATCCCCAACCGCCATCTGGAGATACTCGATCCGGCGCGGATCGATGGACATAATTTCGCAGCAGACCGCATCCACTGCCGCCAAGTCTCCGCCGGCGACCACCACCCCCGACCGCTTGGGCGTGCCTTGAATCGGCCCGTTTCCTTCCATCCCGACGATCCCGTCGACTATGGCAAAATGTCGCGGCAGCGCGTGGTATAGATCCGCCACGCAACCCGGAATCCCGGCGCAGTGCAGGATGTTCTTGGGCCATCCGTAGACTCCGCCGGATACGGTTCCAAACAGGTTCTTCATGCTCAAGGTGGCCCCCACCCAGTGATGCGTCTTCATCTTGGGCATGGAGACCAGCAAATCGCAGCAAACCGCACGCTGCGCCAGATAAATCGACTGCAGCCGGGATTGCGGACGCGCCAGGCGCACCTCGGTCACCCTGTCGAGGTTCAGATCGGTGAAGATCTCTTCGAACCGTGGGATGGTTTCGAAATATCCCGCCGCCTCCGCCATGTCCAGCGTGTTGCGGCGGTGACCCGGCCCTTCCCCGATCGAGACTTCAGCCCCCAACTCGCGGAAGGCTTCCAATGCCGCATCGACCAGCAAGGGGTGCGTATTGATGGGGCTGTCCGGCTCGAACTCCACCAGGTTAGGCTTCAGCAGCACCCGTTTCCCGCGGACATCGAGGCGGTGTTCCGCCAGCACCCGGCGCAGTTCACCGTACAAATCCTGGGTGTAGTCCGGCTGGCGCAACACCGAAACTAGCCGCTCGAGCTCCGTCACCGGCCGGCCAGCGCGCCTCCGCGAGCAGCCAGCTAAAGCTAAACCGGCTGCCGCCCCTGTCAGAAACTCGCGCCGATTCAAACCAGCCATTCCGATCCTTCGAAAAACAATGCCTCAAACTGCACAACAGTGGGGCAGGCCCGTGGGGGTGCCCTCTGGGCCCGGCGGCCTCTCAGGCCGCCAACGCGCGCAAAGCGCGCGTCTTTTTCATACCCCGTTGTGGCCGCAGGCCACGCCATTCACTCCAGGAGCACGTTCCGGCCCGTGACGGCGGCCGACACCAGCAGCGCCAAGGCTGCGTTTTGGATGGTTCGGGGCGGGCGCATCGGTCGAGGGGCGTCTGGCGGAAGCTGTCCGTGCGCCAGCAATCCCAGACGCAGCCAGCTTTCGGCTTCCGACGCCCGGCACTCCGGCAACTGCGCCTGCGCCCACGCGCAAGCTTTGCGAATGGCCGGTGAGTCCTTGCCGTGCAGCGCCAGCAGCGCCACGCCGGTGGTTTCCGCATAGGAACGCGCGTCATAGTCCAAAGCTCGCGCAGCCCCATGGTTCCAGCCTCCATCGCCGCAGGCATGCGCCAGCAGATACGAAGCCCCCATGTCCAGGCGCGCCCGAATCTGCGGAGAGCCTGCCGACCGCCCAGCCTTGCCGAGGGCCAGCATCGACAACGCCGTGGGCGTCACCCACGCGCTGGTCCCCGGAAACCATGGCCAACCAGGATCGCCCTGCGGATTTCCCGTTAGAAATTGCCGTACCCGGCTCAGAAACTTGCTTTCCTGGCCGGTTTGCTCCACGATCCAAACAATGCCGCGCCGGTAGGCCTCCCCACCTAGCGCCGCCGGCCCCAGCAGCGCCGCTATCGCGGTCACCCAGGTGCTCTGGCGGACCGCCGGCTGCGGCGGCCAACCGCCATCCGGAAGCTGCGCGGCGTCCAGCCACCGCAGCCCTCTCTCGACCGGTTCGGCAACCGATCCTTGCGCCATGAGTGCCAACAGCGCATAGGCCGTCGGCTCCGTCCAGGACGGCCCGCCTCTCTGGTAAGGCCAGCCGCCATCCGGGTTTTGAGATTCCCGCAGGGAAACCATCGGCCTCCCGTGCCTAGTTCGAAAGCAAGGGCGGCCTGAGGCCCCCGGCCTCCAAGAGAACGGGACCTGCCCGCCCTCCCCGCCGCCCCGTTTCCCGACTGCCGCGCGCCGAACTCAACAACATCCCTAGCTCGCCGCGGTGCTCAGTTGCGAGTTGGTCTTCGACCAAATAATGTTGACACTCGAACCGGCGGTGGAAAACAACGCCGCCGAGGCCAACGCCACGAAGGCCAGCATCAACGTGTATTCGATCAGGTCCTGACCTTGCTCGTCATGCCACAAACGCGCACAAAACGTCTTCATAACAATCTGCTCCTTTTTGCCTCACTCTGTCAGTCACGGGATGGCCGGTCGGCGCACCACCGATCACCATCTCCCATGCACGGGCCGTGCCAGCTCCATGCCCAGCCTAAGTCTCTTGATTGCTATGACTTGAATAGCGCGTGCCGCGACCCGCTGTACAGAATTGAGATGCGTGTTTCAGAATGAAACACCGGAAGCCCAGACCCGCACCTGGACCAGCTACCTCGGCCGCCTTCGGCGAAAACCCGGCACGCAGCAGCTACGAGATCGGGAAGGCATCCGCCACGCGGAACTGTGCGTGTGGCGCGGCCAGCGGCGACGCGCTTTCATGTTCGCTATAAGCAGCCACGTTCGCATACGTGCCCGATCGCGGATTGCGGTGCACCAGAAGCCGGCGTCCGCTTACGTCGAGAACCCAGTATTCGGAAACACCGGCCCTGGCGTAGAGTGCCGCCTTTACCGTGAGGTCGAAGTTGAGGCTGGTATCGGCTATCTCCACCACGAGCAGCAAATCCTGCGCTCGCGGGTTCGAGGTGAACTGCGACTCATCTTGCCCTAGAACGATGAGATCGGGTACCGGCTCGTTGGTGGGATTATCCTGAGGGGCCACGTCGATGGCCGCCCCCAAGTTCACAAAGCGCCATCCGAAGACTTGCACCAACCAACCGTGCACCTCGGTCAGCGAGTTCACGTGAGGCCGTTTCCTCCCTGCCCTCCTGATGAGATCCCCTTCTACAAGCTCCAGGCTCTCCTGATCCAGTAGACCGGATGCCTCCAGAACGTCGCACTCCACGCGCGTCCATCGCTTTCGCGGCGGATCGGGCGGCGCAACTGGCACCGGCATGTCGGTCAGGGCGATTGGCATACTCCTCCTGCCTATTCTATTGAGGCTCGCATAATACAGTGACAGGCAACTTGGACCTTGTGGGGCGGGCAATTTTGCCCGCAGCCGGCTTTCAGCNNACATCAGCCCCGATGCAGAGGGGTACATTTGTCGCGAAAACTGTCACCGTATTGCGCGAGACTCAATAGGCCTCTTCCGCCCGGCTCGCTGATGCTATTTCACAGGTATCGCGCCATGTTTCTTCAGCAGTTCGATGGTCTCCTGCAGCGGCAGCGCCTTCACCGTGTGCCCGTTCCCAGTCATATCGTGTGCACGAAACAGCGAGTTATAGATAGCCTCTTCGGTCGCCTCGATCACCGCCTCAAACAGCGGAGACATGCTCTCATTCGGCAGCAGCGCCGTCGGCTCATACATGGGGCTGTTGGCTTCGATGCGGACTGCCGGAGCGGCCGAAAAGGCAATCGCGTAATCGCCGCTGCCATTGCTTTCGCTCGATCCCGTGCGCGCCAGTCCCAGCATGGCGCGCGCCGCCAGACGGTCCAGATTGCGGTGATCGATCGGGGCATCGGTTGCCACCACCATCATGATTGACCCATTGGCGCTCTGCGGACCCGGCATCGCGTCCGCCGCGCCCCTCTGCTGCATGTAGTTCAATAAATTAGGGCTCCCCAGTTCCTTGCCAACCGGAACACCCGCGATACTCAGGACGCCCCCGAAGTTCGTCTGAACCAAAACTCCCACCGTGTAGCCGCCCGCCGAGTTCGGAAGCCGCCGCGACGAAGTTCCGATGCCGCCTTTGAAACCGAACGCCATCGTGCCGGTCCCGGCCCCCACCGCCCCTTCTTCCACGGGCCCTTCTTTGGCGCTGGTAATCGCGGAGACCACATCCTCTTCCGTGATCGGACGGGAGCGGATGTCGTTCAGATAACCGTCGTTGGTCTCGCCCACCAGCGGATTCAACGATCTCACTTCTCCATCGCCGGGCAGTCTCAACATATAGCCGATCAACGCGTCCGCCACCCGCCCCACCGAGAGTGTCGAAGTCAGCAGGATCGGCGTCTCGATTTCCCCCAACTCATTCACCTGGGTGGAACCGATGAGCTTCCCGAAGGCGTTGCCCACAAAGACCGCTCCCGGAACCTTTTCCCGAAACAGGTTCCCTCCGTGCGGCAAAATCGCCGTCACACCCGTGCGGATGTTATCTCCCCGGATCAGCGTGGTCTGGCCGACCTTGACGCCCGCCACATCGGTGATCGCGTTCAACGGCCCCGGCTGCAAAATGCCGATCTGCACACCCAGGTCGCGAATCCGCGGGCGCGCTTCTGTCTGCGCAAACGCCAGAGCCGGCGCCAGCAACCAAGCCCAGAGGACTGGGGACTTCATTTCCCGGCCCCCGGTCCCAACCGGAAACACGCCATCTCGCTCGAGTTGCGGACCAGCAGCAGCCCATTATCGATCGCTGGAATGTTCCATGTGCGTCCCTCGATCGCGGAGAAGCGCGCCAGCTCCCGATGCCCCTCCGGCGTGGCCCGCACTAGCACCACGTCGCCCCGCTCGGTCACCACCACCAGGTATCCGCCGGCCAGCAGCAATTGCCCATAACCATAGCGCCCGCCCTTCCATTTCACTTCGCCGGTCTTGGGATCGATGCACGCCAGAATGGCTTCGTCGAAACCATAAATGAAGCCCTGGTAGAGCACCGACGAGTTGAACTTATTCTTCATGCGGTTGTTCTGCCACACGGCGCGCGCCGCATAGGTTTCGCCCGTTTTGGTTATCTCCAGCAATGCGGCGCCCGGACCCGGCGACGAAGACAGCAACACGTGCGCCTCATCCACCACCACCGGCTGCGAGCAGTTCATATCCAGTTGCGCCGGAAAGGCGTATTCCCAAAGCAGCGCGCCATTCTCGGGCGCCACCCCTACCGCGCGCTGTCCGCTGATCCACACGATCTGCCGGCGCCCGGCCAGTGTGGCCAGGATCGGCGATGTGTATCCCGCCCGGTCGTCGAGCGCCCGCCACACAGGCTCACCGCTCAACCGGTCGTAGGCTACGATGCTCTTGCCCGGAGCTCCGCCAGGTGTCACCACCGCCATGTTGTCCACAATCAATGGCGACCCCGCCATCCCCCAGTGCTGATTCTCAGCCGCATTGTCCGCCAGGATATTCTTCGACCATTTCGGCTTGCCGGTCTTCGCCCACAGGCAATACAAATCGCCCTTCGCCCCCAACGAATAGATCAGTCCCTCGCGATACACCGGCGTAGCGCGCGGTCCGGCCCCGCCCAGGATCTCGTCGAACAGCGCCGGATACGCGAACGCCCACAGCTCCCGCCCGGTTTCGATGTCGTACGCCGCGATGGCCTCGCGGTCGCGCCGTTGCTCGATGGTGTAGGCGCGGCCCTCGCCCACCGTGAAGGATGCGTATCCGCCACCCACCGGCTGCTTCCATAGCCGCGGCAAGCCCGACGCCGGCCAGGCTGTCTCGATCTCCGTCTCCGCGTAGACGCCCGCGCGGTCCGGACCGCGGAAGTCCGTCCAGTACGGCGGCGGGACGCGCGGGCTGGTTCGCGCAGGCACGGGCGTGGCAATGGTTCGCGCGGTTTCCACAGGCGCCGCGGCCGCACGGCTCGCCTCCAGCCGCGCATCTCGCTGCCGCCGGGTTTCGAAAGAGACTCCGGACAGCTTCATGTCGCCGTTCCATTCCAGACGCATGCCATACACGGCGAACAACTCGACGATCGCCACCACGCAAATACCGAGCGTGCCCGCGATGCGCGCCAACGGGCGCACGCCGCCGCGCATCCACCACAACACCAGCCCTAGCGGTGGAAACACCAGAATGCCGGCCCACAACATCCAACGGCTGCGAAACATAGACCTCCGAGTTTACAGCCAAGCGGACACCCGGTCAATTTGACACGGGAGAGCCTGTCAAGCCTCGTTAGAAATGTCCCCTTTGACACGGGAGAGCCGCGGCTCCGTGACCTGTTGCGAATCAACGCCCTGTTGCGAATCAACGCCCCGTTTCCGAGCCGCGACCGTAAGGGAGCGGTGCCAGGGCACCTGACCTAACGGGATCCTCCCGCACTGCCGATATCGTCTTTTGAATTCCCCCAATGCCGCGAATCAGGCAAACCGATCTGAAGACTGTCGTCATTTCTTTGTTGGGAGCCGGCTTCTCGGTCGCTCTAATCATAGCCTTGACCCACAATCGGGTTGACGGCACGGATTTTCTGTCCTTCTATGCCGGCGGCCGTCTGGCGGTGACCGGACACCTGTACGACCCACAGGCCATCTGGAAGGCTCAGTTCGAGGCGACTGGCAGGTACGGCCCCGGATTGCTCTTCATTCGTCTCCCATGTTTTGCGCTCTTCCTGTGGCCGCTGGCCCAGGCTTCCTATGGGACGGCCAGAGTAATCTGGCTTGCAATTAACATCGCAGCGGTGGCCGCCGCCGTCTGGCTTTGGCCCGGATCGCGAAAGTTAGCCGCCATCGTCGCCTGCTGGTCGTTCCCCGTCTTCATGTGTCTTGGTGACGGCACCGATACGCTGTTTCTATTTCTCTGGTTGGTTCTGTGGCATCGGCTGGAAGCCAAGTACCGGCCAACTTGGGCTGGTTTGGCGCTGTCACTCTGTATCGCTAAGTTTCATTTGTTTCTGCTGCTGCCCCTGGCGCTCGTTCGTCACCGGCGCTGGTCTGAGATTAGGGGATCGGCCATTGGCATATCGATCCTTTTGACCGTGAGTTTTATAGGCGCCGGTTGGCGTTGGCCAGCGGAGTATTTCCGTGTCCTCACTCTGCCGGAATTGAATCCTAGCTAGCCGGGTTATCATGCCCAATATTCATGGTCTTGTGTCTCCCGAACTGGAAACTCCGATGGTCGTCTTGACGTCTATCCTGACCTGCTGGGCGATTCTTCACTTAGACTACAGCGACTCAACGATAGCAGCGTTAATCGGCTCTTTCCTCTGCAGCTATCATGCCTACGTCATGGACGGCGTGATTTTACTTCCGGTCATCATGCTCGTGATCGAAAAGTACCGTTCCCGGCCGCCAGCCTGGCCCGCCTATGTCGCGGCGTTCTTCATTACTCCGATCCCCTGGCTAGCGGTTCTGATGCGTGGACCGTAGTGGGGCAGGCTCTCAGCCTGCGGCGGCCTCTCAGGCCGCCCCACAACACCCAACGGCTGCGCAGCACAGACCTCCGAGTTTACAGTCGTGCGCACGCAAGAGCAACCGTGAAGGGCCTGGCTGTGAAGGGCCTGGCACGCCGTGCTTCCGGGTTAGCGCTCTCGTTCGCGGATCGTCAAATACTGGTCCGCCGTCACGTTGGTCAGCCTCTGCCTGACGCCGGAAGGCCAGGCGATTTCGATCGCGCGAATCAGCGTTTGGCGCCCCAGGCCAAAATGCACGATCCGGTCGCTGGCGGAGGCGTACCCTACCGCGGTCGTCACGCGGTTCCATTGTTCGCCGGCAGCAGTCACAATGTGCACCATCGCGCCAATGCCATCGCGATTGGAGCGGGATCCCACCAGGCGAAGCTCGATCCAGTGACCGGCGCCGGGCGAAACATTCTCGAGCAGCAGCGGTTTTTCGTTCAACCGCGTGACCACGACATCGATCTTTCCGTCGCGGTTGAAGTCGCCGAACGCCGCCCCGCGATGGAACGCGTCGCCCGCCAGGGGCTCCACTGCAAAAGTGCCGTTGCCCTGGTTGCGGAATACCAGGTTGGGCTGCCGCGACTTCCGGCCGGAGTCCAACTCCGCGTTATCCAGCACATGGCCGCCGGCTACGAAAATGTCCTTGTACCCGTCGTTATTGAAATCGTACATGCCGGCGCTGTAGCCAGAGTATTGGCGGCTTTCGCGCGCGATATGGCTGAGCGAAGTCATGTTGGCGAAGCGATTGGCGCCTACGTTCCGGTATAGCGTGAAGAGTTCATCGGGCAGCGCCGTGAAAAACAGATCCTCGCGGCCGTCGTTATCATAGTCGCGGAAATCCGCGCCCATGGCCGAGACCAGCTTGCCATCGTCGTTATAAGCCACGCCGGCATCCAGCGCGATATCGCGGAATTTCCCGTTGCCCTCGTTGTGAAACAGGAAGTTCGGCAGGTTGTCGTTGGTTACGAAGATGTCCAGCCGGCCGTCGCCGTCCGCGTCGCCGGACACCGCGCTCATGCCCTTGCCCTGGTAGAGTCCAATGCCGGATTCCTTCGAAACATCGCGGAACCGGCCATGGCCCTCGTTGTGATAGAGCAGGTTGGTCATCGGCCTATACGCGCGCGGATGGCAATACCGGCGCGGGCCGCCCGGCAATCCGCTGCAGGCGGCATCGGTGGCCGGGTTCCAGTTCAGGTAGCGCACCACGAAAAGATCGAGCAGGCCGTCGTTATCATAATCCAGCCAAAGCGCCGCTACCGACCAGCCCAGTTCCCCGCCAAGCCCCGCGCGATCCGTCACGTCTTCGAACGTGCCGTCGCCGCGATTGTGGTAGAGCTTGTTCGATTTCAGTCCCGTGACGAAGAGATCCGGATGCCCGTCATTGTCGTAGTCGCCCACCGCCACGCCCATCGCATAGCCCTCTCCGCCCACACCGGCGCGAGCCGTGACGTCCGTGAACGTGCCGTTGTGGTTATTGCGGAACAGCCGGTTGTAATAGGAGGGATCGGTTTTACGCAATGCGGGAAACGACGCCCCGTTTGTGACGTAAATGTCGGGCCAGCCGTCGTTGTCGTAATCGAAGACGGCCACGCCGCCCATCATCGTTTCCGGAAGATGCCTGTCGCCGGTAGCGCCGTTGCGGGACACCGTCTCCAGGGCGCTCTGGCGAAAGCGAATGGGTCTGAGCGGCTGGGCCAGCGCCATGGCCGGGGCACCGGCGACCGCCCGCTGGACCCGCGCGAGCTCCCGGCGCGCTTCCGGCAGGTTGACCGCGGCGGCCTCCAGTACGGCTACGCTCTCGCGGGACCGTCCTTCGCGCAGCAGGAACTTGGAATAGCTCAGAGCCGCGCTGGTTTCGCCGGCCGCCAGCGCCTCGCGATACTTCTGCTCGGCCTCTTTGTTCCGCCCCAGGGCTTCCAGCGTCTGCGCCAGTCCAGCCAGCGCCCGCCCGCGATTCGAGGGCAGCGCCAAGGCGGCTTGGTACGCTTGCAATGCAGGCTCGAAGAGGCTTAGAACATAGCTGGAGCGGCCCAGCAAATAGCAGGCATCGGGGTCGCGCGGATTCAGATCACAGGCGCGCTTGAGAGGACCCTTGGCTCTCCAGTTTGCGCTCAGCGCGACATACGTCTCACCCAGCATCTTCTGATATTCCGCATTGTTGGGCTGCTCGCTCGCGGCCTTCTCGAACTCGCGCGCGGCGGCTGCATAGTTGCCGCTTTTGAATGCCGCCATCCCGCGATCGAACGAAGCGGCCATCAGCGAGACGGCGAAGTAAAGCAGGAGCGGGACAACCGCGGCGCAGCACGGGATCGTCCCGTCACGCTTGCGGCCCATCCAAGAGCAAACCGGCTTTGTCTCGATCACACGCGCTGCCTCATTAGCCCGGTGTTCTCCTACGCGAGCGTGACCTTTTCGCCGCTCCTCGACGACCGGTAAATAGCATCCACGATCTCCAGCGCCTGGTAGCCCTCCACCCCTGAAACCAACGGCTCGCGCCCTGTGCGGATCGCTTCGCCGAAATCCAGAAACTGGCGCTCGAAGGGCTCGAGGGAAATCGCCATCGGATCCGACGATCCAGAAGCGGCATCCTGCGCGAGCGGCGGCGGCTCGCCCGTGTCGTCCTTCACATCCCAGGCCGTCAGCTTGTCGCCGGAAATGATGGCGGTGCCTTTGGCACCGTGAAATTCGGTGCGCTCCGTGTATCCCGGCCAAAAGGCGGTAGCGGCTTGGATCACCCCGGTGGCGCCCGAGCCATACCGCACCACCGCGTTTACCACATCCTCCGATTCGATCTTGTGCAGCGCGCCAAGCTGCCAGAAGGCGTACAGCTCGCGCACCGGACCGGCCAGCCAGCGCAGGATATCCACCTGGTGAATCGCTTGGTTGATCAGCGCACCGCCCCCTTCGGTCGCCCAACTGCCCTTGATCGGCCGCGCGTAGTATTCCGGCGACCGGTACCACTTCACGTAACAATCGCATTCCAGCAGCTTGCCCAGGCGTCCGGCGGCGATGGCCCGCCGCAGAAACTGGCTGGAGTCGTCAAAACGGTGCTGGCTGACCACCCCCAGCTTGATGCCCGCGCGGCGCGCCGTCTCCACCATCGCGCGCGCCGTCGCCAGATTGGTCGAGATGGGCTTCTGCACCTGGATGTGCTTGCCCGCCTCCGCGCAAACCTCCAGGGCCTGCATGCGGAAATCGGGAAACGTGCAGACATCCACGAAGTCGACGCGCGGGTGCCGGCAAACCGCCTCGTACGATTCCACGAACTCCGCGCCGTGTTGCGCCGCAAAGCGCCGCCCGGTCTCCCCGTGGATGTCCGTGCAAACGGTCAACTCGTAGCCGATATTGCGATACGCCTCCGCGTGCTTCTGCGAGATGGCGCCCGTGCCGATCATGCCGACTCTCATCAACGATCTCTCCCGCAGGCCATTGTACCCATATACAATGAGGAATCGTCATGTCTGATGCTTTGTGCTACCGCGGGCCGACGCGCGCGGTTCGCTGGGGAAGCGTCGCGCTTCTCCCGATTCTACTGTGCGTCCCGGCTTGCAAGAAGTCGGCGCCCGCCAACGTGGCCGCCACGGTGAACAACCGCGCCATCTCCGATACCGAGTTGGAGAGGACCTATCAGCAGTCGCAGCTCGCGGCGCCCGGCCAATCCGGCGAGCAGACCATGGCGCAAAAACTGGAAGTCCTGCGCGGCTTGATCGATAGCGAGATCATGTTGCAGCGCGCCGAAAAACAAGGGCTGCTGGCGGGCGATGCCGACGTCGAAGCCAAGCTCACCGAGGTGCGGGCCCCCTGGACCAAAGAACAGTTCGAACAGCAGCTTCGCGACAACAAGATGACGCTGGACGATCTCAAGTCCAAAATCCGCCGCGAGCTGAGCATTCAGAAGCTCATCAATAAGGACATCACCTCCCACATCGTCATCACCGACGCCGATGTCACCGCCTTCTACAACGCCAACAAGGCTAGCTTCAATCTGGCCGAGCCGCGCGTCCACATGGCGCAGATCCTGGTCACGCCCAATCCGGAGCCCAGCGCGGGCAACCTGAGAAACAGCAAGGCGCAGAACGATGTCGAAGCCGGCCGCAAGATCCGCGAAATCCAGGGGCGCCTGCAGCGCGGTGAAGAGTTCGGCTTGGTGGCCCATAACTACTCCGAGGACCCCGTCTCCGCGCCCAACGGCGGCGATCTGGGGTTCATCACCGAGTCCGCGCTGGAGAAAGCCAACGTCGAGCTGCGGAAGATGGTGATGTCCCTGGCCCCCGGCGCCATCAGCCCCATCATCAAGACGCAGGAGGGCTACCGCATTTTCAAAATCATCTCCAAAGAATCCGCCGGGCAGCGCGAGCTGAACGATCCGCGCGTGCAGCAGAGCATTCGCGAGACGCTCCTCAACCGCAAAGACCAGTTGCTGAAGAACGCCTATTATGAGGTCGCGCGCAACGAGGCCAAGGTGGTGAATTACCTGGCGCGCAGCGTCGCGGAAAGCGCCGGCCAGCCCGCAAAGTAAGTGGGGCAGGCTCTCAGCCTGCGGCGGCCTCTCAGGCCGCCCGTCTTGCCTTACTTCCCCGCAATGCGGAAATCGTCGAAGTAGGTGATGCCGTCGGCTCTAGTCCACAGTCCAACCTTGCCGGGTTGCCGGAAGGTGGAGTCCAGTACTTCGAACAAGCGCCGGTGATTGAAATACACGCTGAACTTCGGACCGTAGAACTGCACTTTGAGCACGCTCCACTGATTGACCGGCACGGGATGTGTCACGCCGTAGCTTTTCGGCCGGACGCCTCGCGTAGCCAGCGCCGTGCGCTTTCCATCCTCGACTTTATACACCACTATGCTGTTCTCCAGCGCATTGGCGCGTACCACGTAGTAGTTGTCCGGGTCGCGGTAGCGGAACACCAGGCCCCCGGCGCGCTCCTCCTTGCCGGCCACCGGCTTCACCTTCACGCTTAAGTCGCCGTCCTTCACGTCCCTCTCGTTCAGGATGGCGAGCGGGCACCGGGCATCTGGCGCATCGCCGCCTGCATCGTTGGAGATCTGCGCGAACACATACGGCTGGCTGGGAGCAGTGGGATCTTTCAGAATCTCCCACTGAGGATTCGGCGTCACGGTCCATCCCGGCGGAGCCGAGCCCGGTTTCGCGGAATCGAAGTTGAACGTCTGCGTGACCGTGCCCCAGAGCGCCAATGACATCAGCCAACCAAGGGTCTTCATACGTGGGAACGCCTCACCCCGGCGTTGTTCATCTTCGTTGTAACACCAGTCGGCGCCTCGCCACAAGGTGTACGCAAGGCAGGGCGCCTTTGTATTACAACTGCTCGGATTCTGCGTGGGGCAGGCCCTCGGCCTGCGGCGGCCTCTCAGGCCGCCTCTTTGATTTGCGGCTATGCCGCTCTGTGGGGCAGCTTAGTAAGCTGCGGCCGATTGTCAATCGGCCATCGCGGCTCGCTAGAATCGAATCTGAACCTATGTGGCTATTCCGTCGCAAAGACCGCCAGCAGGAAACGTCCGACCCGGCCGCGGACCGGGTGCGCGCGAAGTACACCAGCTTTCGCGAGCTTCTGGCGCTGAATAACGAGTCGCTGGAGCTCATGGCCGGACTTCAGGACGACTTGCAATACGTGCCGCCGCGCCCGGAAGTATTGGGCGGCCGCATCGGAACGATCTTCGAGCGGATTCGCGGCGTCGTAGCTGCGCTGGAGCGTCTCACCGGCGTCTCGCAACGGACGCTGGCCGCGGCCGTCGAAACGCAGCAAAACGAAATCGACCGCTATTCCACCAGCCTGGAGGAGCGCGCGAAACCGAGGCTCACCGCGCGGCTTTCCCAACTGGATGCCGATTCGGAAAGCGAAGCGGGCAGCAAAGCCGCCGTGCTCGGCGAGATCCGCAACCGGCTGGGCCTGCCGGTTCCGGACGGTTTCGTCCTCACCACGGAAGCCTACCGGCAATACTGCGGGATTCCACTTTGGGAAAAGATCCGCGACGCCACCCGCGATGTGGACTTGAACGATCTCGAGGCCCTCCGGCGCGCGTCCGAGTCACTCACTCAGTGCGCCCTGGAATGCACGCTGCCCTGCGCCGTGGAGTCCGCGATTTCCGGCGGCGCCGCCGAGTTGCTCGCGCAAGGCGGCGCTCTGGCGGTGCGTTCCAGCGCCCGCGGCGAGGGAAACGCGCGATCCTATGCGGGCCAGTTTCTCAGCCTCTTGAACGTGCCGGCCAGCCAGGCAGTGGACGCCTACCGTCGCGTGATTGCGGCAAGGTTCCGCGAGCGGGCGCTGTTCTACCGTCTCTCGGCCGGCCTGCTGGAGGTGGACACGCCCATGGCGGCGCTGTTCGTCAAGATGATTCCGGCGCGCGCGGCCGGCATCATGTACACGCGCGACCCCGGCAACCCGAAAAGCAAGACTCTCTGGATTACCGCGACGCGAGGTTTGGGACTCGGCATCGCCAGTGGCCACAACCCCGCCGACCTCTTGCTGGTGACGCGCTCCTCGCCGCATGCCGTGGTCGAGCGTAACCTCGCCAAGAAGGAAGAAGAAGTTGTCTTGCAGGATGGAGGCGGCATCGCCACGGTACCCGTGGTGACCGCAGCGCAGGAACAGCCCAGCTTGCCGGATGTTTATCTGCACACCCTGTCCGATTGGGGCGTGCAGATTGAGCAACATTTTCGGACGCCGCAGGACATTGAATGGGTGCTCGACCGCGATGGCGCGCTGTGGATCGTCCAGTCGCGCCCGCTGGCGAATGCCGACGCCGGGCGAGCCAAGCCGCGTTCCGTTCCCAAAACCGAACCGCGGCTGGCCGGCGGCCGGACCGTATATCCCGGCCGAACTTCCGGCCCGGCGTTTCTGGTCGACGAGATTCAGAATATCGGCGAGGTCCCGCCGGGCGCGGTGGTTTTCATCCGCAAGCCCTCGCCGGAAATCGTCGGGATACTGCCGCGCATCGCCGGACTGGTGGCCGAGTGGGGCAATGTCGCCGGACACGCCGCCACGCTGCTGCGGGAGTTCCAGATTCCATCCGTGTTCCAGATGACGGGCGCATTCGATCGCCTGGCCAGCGGCGAGCCGGTGAGCCTGGATGCGGTGCAGACCCGCCTCTACCCAGGCATCCTGTGGCCGCCCGGCCACAAGGAATCGTCCGTAGTGGAACGCTACCGCGAGCGGGCGGGCGATCCCATCGGCGCACGGCTGCTGACGCTCAACCTGCAGGACCCGGCCGCCGACAACTTCCGTCCGGCCGGCTGCAAATCCGGCCACGATGTACTTCGTTATTGTCATGAGAAAGCCATCGAGACCATGTTCGAGGTCAACGATCGGGAACTGGGGCGCGGCGGCGCGCAGTCATTCCGTAAACTGGAGACGCCGCTGCCGCTGAATCTCTCGGTGATCGATCTGGGCGGCGGACTGGCGCTGNNGAAGTAACCTGGACCCGGCACATGCCCGCGACCATTGGCGATCTCGCATCCGTTCTGGCGGCCACCTTTACGCCGCGCGGCGGCATCGGGCGTCCCCTTGGCGAGGAGAGCCATCTGGTGGTGGCCGACGAGTATATGAACCTGAACTCCCGCCTGGCGTATCACTACAGCCTGGTGGATGCCTGTCTCTCCGACACGCCTGGCGAGAATTACATTTCGTTTCGATTCGAGGGCGGTGGCGCCAGCCAGGGCCGCAGAAGCCTGCGCGCCTGTTTCCTGGAAAAATGCCTGGTCCATTATGGATTTCGCGTGGATCGCCGCGGCGACCTGGTTAACGCGTGGTTTCGCAAAGCGCCGGCCGATCAGACCGCGGAGCGTCTCGATCTTCTGGGCCGCCTGCTGGCCTGTTCCAGCCAACTCGATATGTACATGACCGGCAGGGAGGCAATGAACTGGTTCGCCGAGCAGTTTATTTTGGGGAACTACGCGTTCCGGCAGCGCGACTAAAGAGTCACTTGCTCACATGCGCGGCTCCGCCGTTTCCGAGCCGCGACCGTAAGGAAGCGGTTGCCGGGAGTTTTGCAAGTTCCCCTAAAATCCGCCTCCAGCTTTCACTTCACGTTGAGTGTCTTTTTGAGCCAGGCGATCGTCTCCGGTTTCCAGTGCTGCATTTCCGGCGCGCGCCAGCCTCCCATGCCGTGCCCGCCGCCTTCGATGACGATCAGATCGCACGGCGTGCCCACCTTGCGGATCGCATCGCAAAACTCGGTCGATTGCTCGAAGCTCACCTGATCGTCCTTGGTGCCGTGAATCGCCAGGAACGGCGGCATTCCCTTGTGAACGGCGGCGATGGGCGCGACCGCGCGCAGCTTTGTCAGGCCCGCTTCATCCAGTTCTTCCACGCCGAAGAAATGAATGCCGCCGCCGTTGGCCGCGTGCCGGCGAATGGTGGCCATGTTGAAGCGTTCGGGATGGTCGCGCCGCGCCAGGGCCAGCTTGGCATAGTCGGACGGTCCATAGAAATCGACGACGGCCGCTACTTTGGTAGCCGGAGTTTCGTGCGTACCGGCATAGTTCACGAAGAAGCCGCCGGCGGATTCGCCGACGATGGCGATCCTGGAGACATCCACGCGGTACTCGGCGGCGTGGGTCTTCACCCAACGGATGGCGCTGTTCACGTCTTCGATCGCTTCGGGGAAATGCACGGTGGGCGCGAGCCGGTAATCGATGCTGAACCAGGCGAAGCCGGCGCCGGTCAGCGGATCGAACAACGGCCGGACATTGGTGCTCTTGCTTCCCTCGTCGAAGCCTCCGCCGTGGATCAGAATGGCGGCGGCAAACGGCCCAGGTCCGTCCGGCACGTGCAGGTCGAGCAGCAGGGGCTTGCCGTCGGGGCGGGCGTATTCGACATTCGTCTGGTCAAGCGGCGCGGCGGACAGAGCCGCGGCGCAGGCCAGCGCCAGAATCAGGGCGTATCTTCGCATGGATCTAGTGTACCGTTCGTGGCGCAGACGATCGTTGTTTGTCGTCTGCGCACCGTGCTCGAACTCGGCAGGCCACGAAAAACGATGGCCTGCCCCACAGCGAGTATCCAGTAAGCTGTGCGGCGCTTCATTGCCCCTCCACGGAGGCATCTAAACCGGTGAAGAACGCATCCTTGCCGTCGCCGATAGCGGCATTCCCGCTGCTGAAGACCTTTTCGCCGATATGCATCCCCAGCCGCCGGTAGCTTTCAAACTGCGACTCGTCGAACCACTGGTCGGCGGTGGATTCGTGTGGGAACGCCGGCACCACCTTGTGGTATCCAAGGACGTCCGCTGGCTCATCGCCCGTGATGGACGATTTGACATAAATGAGCGTGCCGTGCGGACCGTTGGGATAGTGAATCGTGCCGATTGCAAAGTGGTTTCCCGAAAAACTCTCCGGCGTATTATCGGGTTGGCGCTCGATCGCCGAGAGCTTCTTGATGTCGATCTCCACTCCAAAATCGGTGCGGCACATCCGAATGGCGGTGGCCAGCCCGCCAAAGCTCAGCGACTCGTCCTGTTCGGCGTCGCACACCACGATGTAGCGGCAGCGGCGCCGAATCAGTTCATACAGCCCCATGTTGTCAAAATGTCCCCCGTCGGATAAGTTGACGAAATCGCTGGTTGCGTCGGTAGTCCCGAACAGTTCCATCACGGTGTAGGGCAGTCCGAGCGCGGGACTGCTCCAGTCCGCCTTGGATTGTGCCGGGTTGCCTAGCCACCAGCCCAGGCGCACATTGAACACCGTCATCAAAAAGGCGATGGCGGTGGACGTGTGATACCCCTGGTTGGGGCTGGCGGCAGCTCCCGAGATCGCCACGGACGTGCCCAGCATGATGCCGCCGTCCGTGGTCTTGGCGACGGCCCAGGTGGGCCAGTAGGCGTTATCCAACTTGGGACCGACGCGCATCTGCCGGTTTGCGGACGTGCCGGAATCGTCCACGCCCGTATCGTATCCGCTAAAGACTGGCGTGAAGATGAAGGATGCGCCCTTGCGCTCCTGCCAGGCCAGGTTGCGCCCGCTGCTCAGATTGAGAGTTGCATTGATAATCGGGAACGGACCGCTGAACTCCGGGGAGTCTAGCTTGTTCAGCCGGAGATCGTCGCGGTAGTCGAACTTGGTAAAGGGATTGGGGTCTCGTTCGTCTTGCTCGCGCGAAGATCCCATATAGCAGCGCACGATGCGATTCTTATAAAAGTGGTGCAGCGAAAACTCATTGATGTCCACGCGCCACGACATCAGCACGGCGATCGCCCCGCAGAGCAGCGAAAGATCCAGCAGTCCGGCATACCAGTCGCCCTTGAAATCCAGGCGGCCATCGCGCCATACCGTTCGCGCGACCGTAGACCGCCGTTGCGATTGCATTTCCCGCCAGTACACACCCCAAACCCCAGGGGGACCCGAATCGGCAGACACCGCGGGCCGCGGGGCATTGTATTCACCGTACTTGACCAACTCGTGAGTCCCCAAAGCAATCGCCAGCACAAAGCCTGCCATAAAAACGTAAGGCCCCACGCTGGCCAGCAGCTTCAGGGCGGTAGCCGGGACGTCGGTCTTGTCTGGACCGGCCGCGCCAGTCTTGGCGTTGTTTCCCGCCAGCAAACTGCCGATCGTCGTCGCCACCCATGCCCCAGTGATTGTGGACTTGGCCCAGGTGCCCGCCCAAACGCCGGCAAACTTCAGCAGACCGGGGCCCCCGATCGCCGCGCCAAAGACCAACAGCCAGCCGAGCGAATAGATGCTGGCCCAAGCGCCCAACCGGCCGATCCATTCGCGGATGTCGTCGGGTATATCGCGCCCCATCAGTCCGACATTCAGCACCACGCCGAGCGACAGTACCCCGATGACACCCGGCGGACCGACGGTCAGCAGGAGCCATGGGCTATAAATATGGCCGAGCCAGCCGTCCATCAGCATCGCCAGGCCATAGAACATCCAAGCCGTGGCGTAGCCGGAGGCCAGTGCCACGCCAACCTGCAGCAGCCCGTCCAAGAGCACGGCGGCCCGGTTGTCGTGCTGCGCCAGGAAGCACCGCGGAAACCTGCTCAACACTTGCAGCAACCCGTAGAGAACGGAGATGATCAGCCCCGTCCAAAGAACGTCTCTTATGTCTCTGGCGAAAATCCGCCCAGTAATCAGAAAGGCCGCAATCAACGCCGGGCAGACCACCAGGATCTGGACCCATTTGTCGTTGCGCCACTTTGCCGGTCCCTTCCCTGCCAGATTCAGTCCGATAGAAACGGCAGACGCGGCCAGGAACAGATAGCTGAACCATGCCAGCCGGTCCAGGTCGGAACCATGGAACCCGGTGAGACCGGTCATGCCAAACGCGCGTGCCAGCAACACCAGCGCCGCGGTACCGGCAATCAAAGTGACCAGGTTCAGCAGCGTATTCCGCGACCAGATGGCCCACAACGACCACGTGTCGGCGCTCAACAGGCTCACCTTCGGCGTGAGGTAGTTGCTGAACGCCCGCAGACGAGCGATCGCCCTTTGCGGTAGGGCGTTACCTGTCGCCTGGTCCGGATCGAGTCCGGATTCCACGTCGTCGATCCCGTGCTTCGCCCGATGGATCATGGCGCTCAACCAGCCGCCGATATAGCCGCCGCCCGAGACAGTCGAGAGATAGTCGACGTGGCGCAGAACCTTCAATTTCGCCAGCGCCTGCAGCACGCCGAGGTTGAAAGTGGCGCTGCGGATGCCGCCGCCGGAGAATGCCAGACCGACCAACTTCATGGCGTCGGCCGTCGCCAGTGGTTGCGCCGGATCGAGGGGGACGTCGCCGCCGGGAACCTTTCGGTTGCCGCGCCATATCAGGATGCGCGCCAGTTCCGCCGCAAGGACGGCCGTGAAATCCTTCCGCTCTTCTAATGGTGGGTCGGGATACATGTGCCGAACCTCCGCGACGTTGTGCCGGAATTCCGGGTATCGCCTTGGAGGGCGGCCAATCNNCCAATTGCAAACTGACCCACTACAGAATTCCGCCGAGGAGGAGATGATATCAGTGTCCTGGTAACAATGCAAGGACACGAACCTAATCTTATATCTTATGTCTCGGATTTTTATGCAATGCCGAAGGAGGATGGCCGCGGGTCTTCGTCGAGTGCCTGCAACGTGATCGCTTGATCCACGCGATTGAGAAGCTCCGGCCTGAAACGACGTCCGGTTAGATGCTCTCCCTGCCCATCGCCTCGTCGGAGAGTACCGGCATCTTAGGGTCATGACTGTCAGCCCAGGCACGAAACTGCCGCGCCCACTCCCGCGGATTGGTTCTCTGCAAATGCGCCATGGAAACGGGCTGCACGGACTGTTCGGCAAGTTCCAACATCCACTGCTCAACGCTCAACCCGCGTGCCCGCGCCTGGGCCTCGAACGCAGATTCTTTTCCCGGCGGCAGATTGAGTGTGATCGTCATAACTTGTACTCCTGCGTCTTCAGTTTAACCCACCATTCTGGGCCTGGTGGCCTCCCAGACTGCCAGCCCATGTCTTTTCATCCACCGTGGCCGTCGGCCGGTTTTCGGTGACCAATCTCCGCCCCTCCGCTCGCCATTGAAAACAAACGCCGAACTCCAATCGATTCGCTGAACCCCTGTCGCCTCCGTGCTATCCTCACGTCAGGTGGTAAGGCCTCCGCATTGCGCGTTCTGTCGGATCGCCCGCCGGTTTATCGACAACAGAATTCTCTCTTCGCCAGTATCGCTTTACCGCCTCAGGCGCATTCGCCTATTATTCGCCTTTGACCGCCGGGCAAATGGGTTTGCTCGGTTGCCCCCGGATGCACAATCACAATCGCACACATTGTGCACAAGCGCCGCCCGCCCGCCGGGTGCTACACTAGCATACAAGTCATGTGCTATCAATATGTTGGGCTTTGTTCGTCGCGACCTGGTAGCCGCCCTCCTAATCTGGGGGCCAGGCGGCCCGGCCACGCTATTTGCCTATGCCCACTGACGATGCCCTGATCCAAATCGTAGACGCCGCCCTGGCCGAAGCGGCGCGCCGGAGCGGGACGTGGCTGCTCTGCCGTCCGGGGTGCGCGCAGTGCTGCCTGGGCGAGTTCCCCATCACGCAACTCGACGCTGCGCGGCTGCGGCGCGGACTGGCCGAACTGCAGACCCGCGAGCCCGTCCGGGCCGCGCGCGTGCGCCAACGTGTGCGCGAGGCCTTCGCCCGCCAGGCGCCGATGGCGGATGACGAACCCTGTGCCGCGCTCGATCCCGATACCGGAACCTGCGATTTGTACGTGGCGCGCCCCATCACCTGCCGCGCGTTCGGCCCCCCGGTGCGCTGCGAATCCGGCGATCTGGGAGTGTGCGAGCTGTGTTTCGAGGGCGCGACCGTTGCCGAAATCGCCGCCTGCGAATTGGACTTCGACCCGCAGGGCCTGGAGCCGGCCTTGCTGCGCGAGTTGGAAGAAAGCGCCGGCGTGCGCGGCGAGACCACCGTGGCGCTGGCTCTATCCGCGTGTCTATCCGCCTAGCGCGGCGCAGAGCCTCTGCTTCCAGCGCGGCACGTCGATCGCCCAGCAGATCCGCGCCTTCCGGCCGCCATCCAGCGCCTGCTTCCAAATGGCGCGGTTGCGATCGTTCCCGGCGATGTCCAGGCGGTCCACCACCGTCATGCCGCGGGTCAGGTCGCTCGCGGTTTCGACATCCAGGTAGTGCATGCTCGCTTGAGTGCAAATGGATGGATCGAGCGCGATCGACATAGCTACCGGATCGGGCAGCGAGATGCCGGTTTCGCCGGTCTGCACGCGATACGCCGCCATGGCGGTGCTGTTGCATTCGATGGCAAAATGCGCCAGCGGCGTGCCGATGCTGACCACGCGCTCGATATCGGCGGAGTCCAGCGCCGCAGCGCCGCGGCAAAGCTGCCAGCCCACCAGCTCGATGGGAAGGCCGGAGCGGGCCACCATGCGGGCCGCCTCCGGATCCACCCAGATGTTGTACTCGGCCGCCGGTGTGACGTTGCCCTCGCAGCACGGCGCGCCGCCCATCACCACCGCGCGGCCCACGTTCGCGGCGATCTCCGGCGCGCGCGCCAGCGCCAGCGCCACATTGGTCAGCGGACCGAGCGTGACCAGCGTAATGCCCGGATGGGCGCGAATGGTCTCGATAATGGCTTCCACCGCGTGCGCCGCCTCGGGCGCTCGCCGCGGCGCTGGATAGTTGTGGTCGCCCAGGCCGTCTTTGCCGTGGAACCATTCGGCGTGCATATACTCGCGCAGCAGCGGATGTTGCGCGCCGGCGTAGACCGGCACATCGGAGCCGCACAGTTCGGCGGTATACAGCGCGTTGCGGGCCGCCTGCGCGACGGGAACGTTGCCCGCCACGATGGTGATGGCGCGCACGTCCACATCCGGTGCGCGCAGGGCCATGATTAAAGCGACAGCGTCGTCGGAGGCGGTATCGGTATCGATCAGAAAGGTGCGTGGCACGTGAATCAGGATAACAGGTAGGACAGGACTCCTGGCCTGTCCGCGTGTTATCTATAAAAGACAGTGTCCCGAAAACGCATAACCCTCGCCCTCACCGCATTCCTAACCGCATCATGCACCCCACCGCCACCCCCATTGCGCATAGCGGCGGCAGCCGACCTGAGATATGCGCTCGAAGATATCGTCAAAGTGTTCCGTCAACAGCACGCCGAAGTGCACATCGAGCCGGCCTACGGCTCCTCGGGCATGTTCTACGAGCAGTTGACCAACCGCGCTCCCTTCGACCTGTTCCTGTCGGCGGACGTGCAGTACCCGCGCAAACTGGCCGAGCAAGGGTTGATCCTGCCGGGCAGCGAGTTCAGCTATGCCGACGGTCGCATCGTGCTCTGGGCCAGCAACACGTCGGGCGTGGATGTCGAGCGCCTGGGGATAGATGCGTTGCGCCAGTCCGCGGTGCGGCACATCGCCATCGCCAATCCCGCGCACGCGCCATACGGGCGCGCAGCCGAGGCGGCCCTGCGCTCACTGGGCCTTTACGACGCGGTGAAGGACAAGCTGGCGATGGGCGAGAACATCTCGCAGACGTTCCAAATGGCCGAGAGCGGCGCGGCGGAAGTGGGCATCGTGGCGCTTTCGCTCGCTATGGCGCCGGCCGCCTCCGGCCAGGGCCATTATTGGGAGGTCCCGCGCGACGCGTATCCGCGCATCCAGCAAGGCGGCGCGATCTTGAAGTGGACCCGGAATCCGGAAGCCGCGCAAGCCTTCCGCGCGTTCCTGCTCGCGCCCGAGGGCCGCGCTATTCTGAAGCGATATGGATTCTCAGACTAAATGGTGGGGCGGACGCCCTCGTCCGCGAGCGACCCCCTGGTCGCGCCTCTCACGCGGGCAGGGACGCTAGATGGAGTGGCAAGCCCTCTACCTCAGCCTGCGCCTGTCCTTCTGGACCACCCTCATCCTGCTGGCCATCGGACTGCCCGCCGCGCACTGGCTGACCTTCTCGC
This sequence comes from Bryobacterales bacterium, assembly GCA_003166475.1. GTDB lineage: Bacteria > Acidobacteriota > Terriglobia > Bryobacterales > Bryobacteraceae > Bog-159. Next base: position 38,317 of record PMVV01000231.1, read on the forward strand.
CGCGCCGCTGGAAGTTCCTGGTGGAGGCTGTCGTCGCCCTGCCGCTAGTCCTGCCGCCAACTGTCCTGGGATTCTACATCCTGCTGGCCATCGGCCCGCACAGCCCGGCGGGACGCTTGTACGCATCGCTCACCGGCGGCATGCTGCCGTTTTCCTTTCAGGGGCTGCTGGTGGCTTCCGTGCTCTATAGCCTGCCGTTCGCCGTGCAGCCGTTCGCTTCCGGCTTTGCCGCGGTGGACCGCAAGCTGATCGAAGCCTCCTGGTGCCTGGGCATTTCGCGCTCCGCAACCTTCTTCCGCGTGATCGTGCCGCTCTCCGTCCCCAGCATCGTCACCGGCATGATTCTCAGCTTCGCCCACACGCTGGGCGAATTCGGAGTGGTGCTGATGGTGGGAGGCAATCTGGCGGGCATCACGCGCACGGTATCCATCTCGATCTACGACGACGTGCAGGCGCTCAACTACAGCGCCGCGATGCATACTTCGTTGCTGCTGCTGGGCATCTCTTTTCTGGTTTTGGCGGCCACCTACGGACTGCGGCGGAGGGTCTGGGCCGTATGGCCCCCTTATGGCCGATGAACTAATTGTCGACGTACGCAAACGGCACGCCGGCGGACCCGAGATAGCAATTGCGCTGCGCCTGCCACTGGCCACGCATGCGGTGACGGTTCTGTTCGGACCGTCTGGCGCAGGGAAGACCACCGTGCTCCGTTTGATCGCCGGGCTGGACACGCCCGACTCCGGCTCGATCCGCTGCGGCGATGAAGTCTGGTACGATGGCGCCCGCGCGGCGAACCGGATCGACATTGCGCCGCAGCACCGCCGCGTGGGCTACCTGTCGCAGGACTACGCCATCTTCCCGCATCTCACCGTGCGCCGCAACGTGGCCTACAGCCATGCCGCGCGCGGCTGGGACATCGATGGCCTGTTGTCGCGGTTCGAATTGAGCGGCTTGGCGGACCGTTATCCGCGCCAGCTTTCCGGCGGCGAATTGCAGCGGGTGGCGTTGGCGCGCGCGCTGGCGGCCCAGCCCCGCCTGCTGCTGCTCGATGAGCCGCTTTCCGCGCTCGATGCGCCCACACGCCTGCGCATGCGCGGCGATCTGCGGCAACTGCTGGCCAGCGTGCAAGTGCCCGCCATCGTGGTCACACACGATCGCATCGAAGCGCTGGCGCTGGGCGATTCCATCGCCATCATGATCGACGGCAAACTGCGCCAGACGGGCGTAGTCGACAGCGTCTTCGACTGCCCGGCGGATGCGGATGTGGCTGCGGCGGTCGGCGTCGAAACCATCTGCCCGGCGCGGGTGGTTTCGAGAAGCGCGGGCCTGGTCACGGTCGAGATTGCCGGCGCGCGCCTGGTGGCCGTGGACATCGGCGACGCGAGCACGGACGTGTTTGCGTGCATCCGCGCGGAGAGCGTCACTATTGAACGGAACCCGTCGGGCAATCCTTCGAGCGCCCGCAATCACCTGCCGGCGCGGATCGTCTCGGTGATTCCCGAAGGGCCGCTCGCGCGCGTGGCGCTCGATTGCGGCTTCCGCCTGACCGCCATCGTCACGCGGCAATCCGAGGAAGAAATGCGCCTGCGCGAGGGCGAGCAAGTGACCGCGGTAGTGAAAGCGACCTCGATACGGATCGTGCCGCGGTGACTCGCTGGTACCCTTCCGCGTTCCCATGCACGTCCTACCAAGTATGCGAAGGTACTCCCTGGCGCCCGTGGTCCTGCTATTCGGAACGGGTTTCGCCCAGGCGCCGGACGTCGTGATCCGGAGTTCCGTCCGTGAAGTGCTACTGGACGTAGTGGTACGCGATGCGCACGGCCACCTGATCACCAATCTCAAGCCCGGCGAGGTCACCGTGTACGAAGATGGCGTCCGCCAGGACGTACGGTCGTTCCGGCTGGTGGCAGGCAGCGAAGTCCGTGCCGAAGACGCGAAGCAAGCAGCCGAGGTACAGGCGGCCCCGCCTAGCCCCGCGGCGCCCAAACCCCCGCGCCCACCGGTCAATCCGCTGCGCACGGTGAACGTGGTCTGCCTCATCTTAAACGATCTGAATCCGGAGACGCGGGCTTTCGCGTTTGAATCGGCGCGCAAATTTGTCAACGAGGAACTGCGCCCCAACACCTTCATTGGCGTGTTCAGCCTGGACGCCAGCGGACTGCGGCCGGTCTATCCGTTTTCGAACAATCGTGAGCGCCTGCTCAAGGCCGTGGAACTCGCCGCCGTCAACCAGCTTCCGTCGATCAATCTGGGCTCGGCGGCCATGTTGAATGGCTTGAGCATGCAGGCGACGGGCAACGTTGCGCCGCCCGGCGGCGGGACGCAGAATGCCGACGGCTCCGGCGCCGGCGACCCGTTGGGCACGCGCGGTGACATGGGGTTCAAGGTGAACGCGGCGTTGCGTGAGATCGACGCGCTGAAGGGCTTGGTCCGGCAGCTCAGCCCGCTGCCATTTCAAAAGACGGTGCTCCTGTTCAGCACCGGACTCACCCGGCCGCCCGACCAGTTGGAATACTGGGACTCCCTGGTCCATCAGGCCACTAAGGCAGGCGTCACTTTCTATGCATTGGATGTGTGGGGGTTGGGCATTTGCCAGGATGGGCCCAGTGACGGTTGTTTGGCCCCGCAGTCGGCCAGTGCGGCGTCGGTTGCGATGCTGCATTACACTGCCTCCCTCAGCCAGCAACAGGGCCCCGCGAGCATCGCACAGACCACCGCGGCGGCCTCATCGCCCACCGCGGCGCACGGCCCGCCCCTCGTATCGTCCGCCGCTCAAATGATGGAATTGGCGCATCAGGACGACTACCTGAAGTTCGCCGTGTCGAGCGCCAACCCTCAGGAGGCCCTGCGCGAGCTGGCCGAGCGCACCGGCGGGTTCATAATCGCCAACACCAACAATACGGACAGGCTTCTGTCCCAAGTGATGGAGGAGGTAGATACGCATTACGAGATCGCGTATCCGCCGGCATCGGAGCGCGAAGACGGGCACTTCCGGAAAATCGAAGTGAAGCTCGCGCGGCCCGGCTTGCACGTGGAAACCCGCAGCGGTTATTTCGCCGTGCCCGATACTGGCGTTGGTCCCGTGACTCCCGAAGAAATGGCGGGATTGAAAGCTCTCGACACCCAGCCGCGGCCGCACGCCTTCGACTTCCTCTCGCGGGCCTATCGTTTCCGCGACACAGACGGCAAGGCGCAGTATGCCATCGCCTTCGAGATGCCCATCTCCAATCTGACCGCTACGCCCGAGGAGGCCGGGAACAAGCACCGCCTGCACGCTTCCCTGCTGGCGCTGGTGAAGAACGCGCAGGGACAGATCGTGGACCGCGTGAGCAAAGACGTCCCCTCGGAGGTTTCCGACGATCGCCTGGCCGCCGTGCAGGTGGAACTCATGACCTACCAGCACGCGGTAAGCCTGGCGCCGGGACACTATACGGTCGAGGCGGCCGTGGTGGATCACGAAGGCAACCGCGCCAGCACCAGCGTTGTGCAGATCGACAATCGGGAGCAGCGGGGAGTGGGGCTGAGCGACCTCGCCCTGGTGCGGCGGCTGGAGAATGTCGACCATCCGTCGGACGCTTCGGACCCGTTTCAGTTCACCGGCAAGCGCGTGCTCCCGTTCGTGACCAGCGATTTGTTCGCCGGCGCGATCCCGTCCGTCTATTTCACGGTTTATCCGGAGCCTGGCAACCCGGCGAAGCCGGAGCTGCGCGTGCAATTGCTGAAAAGCGGCCGTGTGCTGGCCAGGCGCAAGCTCGCGCTGCCACCGCCCGATCAATCCGGCGGCATCCCGATGTGGGTCGAGGAGACCAAGCAGCCTGGCAGTTATGAGCTGCGAGTGACGGCCGTCCAAGGAAGCAGCTCGACCGACCGCAGTCTCACGTACACTGTTGCGGGCAAATGATCCGGCGCCTGCTACATTAGGCTAATCTGAGGAAGAGATGCGGCTGTAATCGGAGGGCGGCCAATCTTGGCCGCAGCCGGCTTTTAGCCGGCTTTTGCCGCCCTCCAGTGTACCCTTCGGCGTTCCCCTGCACGTCCGACCCAATATGCGCAAGTACTCCCTGGCGCCCGTGGTCCTGCTATTCGGAACGGGTTTCGCCCAGGCGCCGGACGTCGTGATCCGGAGTTCCGTCCGCGAAGTGCTGTTGGATGTAGTGGTGCGCGATGCGCACGGCCACCTCGTCACCAATCTCAAGCCCGGCGAGGTCACTGTGTACGAAGATGGCGTCCGCCAGGACGCACGGTCGTTCCGGCTGGTCGCGGGCAGCGAAGTCCGGGCCGAAGACGCGAAGCAAGCAGCCGAGGCACAGGCGGCCCCGCCTGGCCCCGCGGCGCCTAACCCCCCGCGCCCACCGGTCAATCCGTTGCGCACGGTGAACGTGGTCTGCCTCATCTTAAACGATCTGAACCCGGAGACGCGGGCTTTCGCGTTTGAATCGGCGCGCAAATTTGTCAACGAGGAACTGCGCCCGAACACCTTCATTGGCGTGTTCAGTCTGGACGCCAGCGGGCTGCGGCCGGTCTATCCGTTTTCGAACAATCGCGAGCGCCTGCTCAAGGCCGTGGAACTCGCCGCCGTCAACCAACTTCCGGCGATGAGTGTGGGCTCGGCGACGGTGTTGAACGGCTTGACCACGCAAGTAGGGGTGTCGGCCCTCGGCAGCAGGGGAAGCGGCGACGATCCGCTCGGATCACAACACGACATGACCTTCGCGGCCACCCAGGGACTGCGCGAGATCGATGCGTTGATCGGCCTGGTGCGGCAGCTCAGCCCGCTGCCCTTTCAGAAGACCGTGGTTCTTTTCAGCACCGGACTCACCCGGCCGCCCGACCAGTTGGAGTACTGGGATTCGCTGATCCATCAGGCCACTACGGCAGGCGTCACTTTCTACGCCATGGATGTTTGGGGGTTGGGCGTTTGCCAGGATGCGCCCAGCGGTTGTTTGGTCCCGCAGTCTGCCAGTGCGCTATCGGTTGCGATGCTGCATTACACTGCCTCCCAGAGCCAGCAACAGGGCGCCGCGAGCCTGATGAAAGGCGAGCCCGCGGGGCAGGGGCCGCCGCCTGGCGCGATAGCGATGGAATTGGCGCATCAGGACGACTACGTGAAGTTCGGCGTGTCGAGCGCCAACCCTCAGGAGGCCCTGCGCGAACTGGCCGAGCGCACCGGCGGGTTCATAATCGCCAACACCAACAACACGGACAAGCTTCTGGCCCACGTGATGGAGGAGGTGGATACGCATTACGAGATCGCCTATCCGCCGGCATCCGAGCGCGAAGACGGGCACTTCCGGAAAATCGAAGTGAAGCTGTCGCGGCCCGGCTTGCACGTTGAAACCCGCAGCGGCTATTTCGCCGTGCCCGACACTGGCGAAGGCCCCGTAACTCCCGCAGAAATGGCCGGATTGAAGGCGCTCGACACCCAGCCCCGGCCGCACGCCTTCGACTTCCTCTCGCGGGCCTATCGTTTCCGCGACACAGGCGGCAAGGCGCAGTATGCCATCGCTTTCGAGATGCCCACCTCCAATCTGACCGCTACGCCCGAGGAGGCCGGGAAGAAGCACCGCCTGCACGCTTCCTTGCTGGCGCTGGTGAAGAACGCGCAGGGACAGATCGTGGAGCGCGTGAGCAAAGACGTCCCCTCGGAGGTTTCCGACGATCGCCTTCCAGCCGTGCAGGTGGAACTCATGACCTACCAGCACGCCGTAAGCCTGGCGCCGGGACACTATACGGTCGAGGCGGCCGTGGTGGATCACGAAGGCAACCGCGCCAGCACCAGCGTGGTGCAGATCGACAATCGGGAGCAGCGGGGAGTGGGGCTGAGCGACCTCGCCCTGGTGCGGCGGCTGGAGAATGTCGACCATCCGGCGGACGCCGCGGATCCGTTTCAGTTTACCGGCAAACGCGTGCTTCCGTTCGTGACGAGCGATTTGTTCGCCGGCGCGATCCCGTCCGTCTATTTCATGGTGTATCCGGAGCCGGGTAACGCGGCGAAACCGGAGCTGCGCGTGCAATTGCTGAAAAGCGGTCGTGTGCTCGCCAGGCGCAAGCTGGCGTTACCATCGCCCGATCAATCCGGCGGCATCCCGATGTGGATTCAAGAGACCAAACAGCCTGGCAGTTATGAGCTGCGAGTGACGGCCGTCCAAGGAAGCAGTTCGACCGACCGCAGTCTCACGTACACTGTTGCGGGCAAATGATCCGGCGCCTGCTACATTAGGCTAATCCGAGGAAGAAATGCGGCTGCGGGAACGCGAGCAGGTGACCGCGGTAGTAAAAGCTACGTCGATACGGATCGTCCCGCGTGGCTAATCGGAAGGCGGCCAATCTTGCCCGCAGCCGGCTCTTGCCGCCCTCCAAGCAGTGTACCCTTCCGCGTTCCCCTGCACGTCCGACTGAACATGCGCTGGTACTCCCTGGCGCCCGTGGTCCTGCTATTCGGAACGGGTTTCGCCCAGGCGCCGGACGTCGTGATCCGGAGTTCCGTCCGTGAAGTGCTCCTTGACGTAGTGGTGCGCGATGCGCACGGCCACCTCATCACCAATCTCAAGCCCGGCGAGGTCACCGTGTACGAAGACGGCGTCCGCCAGGACGTCCGGTCGTTCCGGCTGGTCGCGGGCAGCGAAGTCCGTATCGAAGACGCGAAGCAAGCGGTCGAAGCGCAGGCGGCTCCGGCTAGCCCGACGGCGCCGAAGACCCCGCGCCCACCGGTCAATCCGTTGCGTACGGTGAACGTCGTTTGCCTGATCTTAAACGATCTGAACCCGGATACGCGGGCTTTCGCGTTCGACTCGGCGCGCAAGTTTGTAAACCAGGAGCTGCGCCCCAACACTTTCATTGGCGTGTTCAGTCTGGATGCCAGCGGGCTGCGGCCGGTCTATCCGTTTTCAAACAATCGCGAGCGTCTGCTGAAGGCCGTGGAACTGGCCGCCGTCAACCAACTGCCGTCGATCAACCTGGGCTCCGCGGCCATGTTGAATGGCTTGAGCATGTCGGCCATTGGCAGTATCGGAGCTGGAGACACCGGCAGCGCGGGAAATCCGCTGGGCACGCGTGGAGACATGGGCCTCGCGGTGAACGCGGGACTGCGAGAGATCGACGCGCTGATCGGCCTGGTCCGGCAGCTCAGCCCGCTGCCCTTTCAAAAGACCGTGGTCCTGTTCAGCACCGGGCTCACGCGGCCTCCGGATCAGTTGGAGTATTGGGACTCGCTGATCCATCAGGCCACTAAGGGCGGAGTCACTTTTTATGCGATGGACGTCCACGGGCTGGACGCAGACAACGATCCAATGGCGCTGTCATCCGCGCTGCTGAACTACACCGCCTCTCTGAGCCGGCAACAGGGCGCCGCGAGCATCGCACAGACCACCGCGTCGGCCTCATCGCCCACCGCGGCGCACGGCCCGCCCCTCGTATCGTCCGCCGCTCAAATGATGGAATTGGCGCATCAGGACGACTACCTGAAGTTCGCCGTGTCGAGCGCCAACCCTCAGGAGGCCCTGCGCGAGCTGGCCGAGCGCACCGGCGGGTTCATAATCGCCAACACCAACAATACGGACAAGCTTCTGGCCCACGTGATGGAGGAGGTGGATACGCATTACGAGATCGCGTATCCGCCGGCATCGGAGCGCGAAGACGGGCACTTCCGGAAAATCGAGGTGAAGCTCGCGCGGCCCGGCTTGCACGTTGAAACCCGCAGCGGCTATTTCGCCGTGCCCGACACGGGCGAAGGCCCCGTAACTCCCGAAGAAATGGCGGGATTGAAAGCCCTCGACACCCAGCCCCGGCCGCACGCCTTCGACTTCCTCTCGCGGGCCTATCGTTTCCGCGACACAGACGGCAAGGCGCAGTATGCCATCGCCTTCGAGATGCCCATCTCCAATCTGACCGCGACGCCCGAGGAGGCCGGGAACAAGCACCGCCTGCACGCTTCCCTGCTGGCGCTGGTGAAGAATGCGCAGGGACAGATCGTGGACCGCGTGAGCAAAGACGTCCCCTCGGAGGTTTCCGACGATCGCCTGGCCGCCGTGCAGGTGGAACTCATGACCTACCAGCACGCGGTAAGCCTGGCGCCGGGACACTACACGGTCGAGGCGGCCGTCGTGGATCACGAAGGCAACCGGGCCAGCACCGGCGTGGTCGAGATCGACAATCGGGAGCAGCGCGGGGTGGGGCTGAGCGACCTCGCCTTGGTACGGCGGCTGGAGAATGTCGACCATCCGTCGGACGCCGCGGACCCGTTTCAGTTCACCGGCAAACGCGTGCTCCCGTTCGTGACCAGCGATTTGTTCGCCGGCGCGATCCCTTCCGTCTATTTCATGGTGTATCCGGAGCCTGGCAACGCGGCGAANNCCGGAGCTGCGCGTGCAATTGCTGAAAAGCGGCCGTGTGCTGGCCAGGCGCAAGCTCGCGCTGCCACCGCCCGATCAATCCGGCGGCATCCCGATGTGGGTCGAGGAGACCAAGCAGCCTGGCAGTTATGAGCTGCGAGTGACGGCCGTCCAAGGAAGCAGCTCGACCGACCGCAGTCTCACGTACACTGTTGCGGGCAAATGATCCGGCGCCTGCTACATTAGGCTAATGCTCACATCCGGATTTCGCAAACAACTTCTGTTGCTGCTGTTCTTGGCGCCGGCGTGGGGCCAGCCCAAGCTCGACCTCGGCCTCGTCTCACGCATCAAGACCGAAGCCTACGATCATTCCAAAGTCATGGATCACCTTTCGTGGCTGAGCGACGTCTACGGCCCGCGGCTGACCGCCTCACGCGAGTTTTTCCAAGCCGCCGACTGGGCCGCCGGGCGGCTGCGCGAGATTGGTCTCAGCAACGTGCATCTGGAGCCGTGGGGACCGTTCGGCCGCAGTTGGTCGGCCGAGCAGTGGTCGGTGGAAATGGTGGAGCCGCGCTATGCGCCGTTGAACGCTACGCCGCTGGCCTGGACCGCGGGCACCAACGGCCCCGTTACCGGCGAAACGATCCTGGCGCCGCTGCCGGCGACCCGCGATTTGAAGAAGGCGCGCGAGGAGTTTGCGGCCTATCGCAAGGAATGGACGGGCAAACTGCGCGGCAAGTTCGTGATGCTCAGGGCCCCCAAGATTCCGGGGGAACAGACCAGACCGCAGTTCAGCCGTTACACGGATGCCGAACTCGCGGACATCGCCAAGGTATCGGAGCACGCCGCGAAGATCTCCGGGAAGCTGGCGGATCTGAAATTCCCGGAAGATCCGGACGAACTCCGGAAGTTCATGGCGTCCCTGCCGGAGTCCGTATTTGACGAGATGTTCGATGTGCGCATCGCGTTGGCCACCGAGCGGAACCGTTTCTTCCTCGACGAAGGTGTGTTGGGCATCCTGACGCGCGACGACCGGTCGCACGACGGCACCACCAACGCCGAACAAGCGGGTTCGCACAAGAGCGCCGATCCGCTGGCGCCGCCCACGTTCGTGATCACGGCAGAGCAGTACAACCGGATGGCGCGCATCATGGAAAAGAAGACGCCGGTGCGCGTGCGCGTATCACTCAAGGCGCAAGCCTCGGACGCGGACGTGAACTCCGCCAACATTGTCGGAGAAATTCCCGGAGGCAAAAAGGCGGACGAAGTGGTGATGATAGGGGCGCACTTCGATTCCTGGCATGCCGGAACGGGCGCGACCGACAACGGCGCGGGCAGCGCGGTGATGATCGAAGTCATGCGCATTCTGAAGACGCTGAATGTGAGCATGGACCGCACGGTGCGCATCGGTCTGTGGAGCGGCGAGGAGGAAGGCTTATTTGGCTCGGAGGCCTACGTGAAGCAGCATTTCGGCGATGCCAAAACCATGAAACTTCTGCCGGACCACGCCAAGCTCTCGGGCTACTTCAATCTGGATAACGGCAGCGGCAAGATTCGCGGCGTCTACCTGCAGGGGAACGATGCCATGCGCCCGCTGTTTGAAGCCTGGCTTGCGCCGTTTCGCGACGAGGGCGCGACCACCATCACCATCAAGAACACCGGCGGCACGGACCATCTGTCGTTTGATGCCGTGGGTTTGCCTGGATTCCAGTTCATTCAGGACCCGCTCGATTACGGCAGCGTCACGCACCATTCCAGCATGGATACTTACGATCACGCGGTGGCGTCCGATTTGATGGAGGCTTCGGCGGTGATCGCGGCGGTCGTGTACTATGCGGCCAACAGTCCGGAGATGCTGCCGCGCAAGGAATTGCCGAAGGCGCGGGACTGAAGTCCCGCGCGGGCTAAAGCCCGCCCCCCATCCACTACGGCGCAACTGTGATTGGTTTGCCCGAGTATTGGACGACCTTATCCGGCTGGTAGGTCTGACCGATGCCCACGCCGTGGCCTTCCCCCACGAAAACGATGCGGAAAGTGCGCGACTCCAGAATGCCCGGGAACTGCCCCTTGCGTTCGCCAATGGTCAGGCTGCGGGCGGCATCGTCCCAGTGGATCGGGATGGTGGCGTACGCGCCCTTTTCATAATCGTAATTGTCGTTCTCGTCTTCGTAGAGCGTGAAATTGCCGTCCGCGCCGCGATACACGCGCAACTCGATGGGGTCCGCGGGCTTCTCGGCGGCATACTCGACATCCGGCTCCATGGGGACAATGGAGCCGGCGCGAACGAAGAGGGGCAAGCGGTCGAGCGCGGCTTCGGCGTCAATGGATCTCCCGCCAATCGTGGAGTGCCCGCTCCAAAAGTCGAACCATTCCGTCTTGGGCAGATACAGATGCCGGGTTGTCGCGCCCGGTTCGGTGACCGGATTCACCAGGATCGCCGGTCCAAACAGAAACTGATCGCCAATATTCTGGGCGCGGACATCCGAGCGGAAATCCATCACTAGCGGGCGCATCGGCGTGTAACCTTCGCTGGTGGTCATCCACGCCACGGAGTAGATGTAAGGCATCAACTCGTAGCGCAGGCGGTCGAACTGAGTCAGGATCGACTGGGCTTCCGGTCCGTAAGACCACAACTCGTTGTGATCGGTGGTGCGGGTTCCGTG
>PMVV01000392.1 GCA_003166475.1 Bryobacterales bacterium
TTCGATTCCGTCCCTGGCCACCAACTGCATTCGACACTTCCCGGTATCCGCCGGCGGCTGAACGCTGACGCTCCCCGATACTTTGGTATACCGGACGCCCGTCGTGTTCTACGGGCGTCAGAACCAGCTTTCCTACGTGCTTAGCAAGCGCCTCTTTTGCGCGGGACAGATCCTCGGGCTTCAGCATCTCTCCGAGCCGCATGATCGACTTCACAACGTGGTCGCGGACTCCGTCTACCGCGGTGTCCATTTTCACGGTCGGTGGACAGCGATGGCTTCGTTCAGGCGTGTGATCTCACGGTCGACCTCTCGCAACCGCTGGGTAATGCTAAGGACATCACCGCCACCGATCTCGACTGCCTCAATGAGCCGGGCTCGCCGCACCGTCAAGTCCTGCCGCTGCTTGCGGAGGGAGTCCTGCGTGCTGATGGACCCCTGTCGCTCCATCTCCACCGGTCGCTTCCTCAATTCCTCCTTGCAGCGTTTCACCGCGTACTCGTGGCCGGATTCGGCAGGCGCTGCTCAATGGCCGCGAGGAGCTGCCTTTCTAGGCGGTCTTGGCGGATCATCAGCTTGTTGTCGCACATGCCGCTTCGCTTGTGGGTATGGCAACCGTATTTGACGTAACCACGCTTTCCGCCACCGGCGCAGATCACGATACTGCCTCCGCACGGTCCGCAGGCCAAGATGCCGCTGAACAGGTACTTCCGGCTCCGTTCAGTCCGCTGCATGCCGCCCAGCCGGTGGACGCCTGAGGCATTCAGCAGCTCCCGCCGCTCCTGGACGGCCCGCCACAATGCCCGCCGCCCGTGGTCCGTCGCCGCGACCGCTGCGGGCGGACGGGGATGCGGGGCGGGCGGAGGGAGCGGGCGCCAGGGACGTCGGCGAGCGGCTACTTCACCGGGATTGCGACGCGCAGCCTGCGCGCCCGTGGCGCAGGTGCGCCGGGCGATGACTTCCGGATGGCCGAAGTCGGCTGGTGAGACGCGCGCGCTGAGGTTTTTTGAAAACGCGGCCAACTGCGACCAGGGAGTCCGAATCTCGCGTCACCGTGCCGCCCGGCGTTTTAGGCCGGGCCCCGGCGCACCGAGAAGCGGCGCCGAGATGCGGCGCGGGTGCCGCTGGACGGCAGTAGCACGCGCGAGCCTAGGAAGATTCCCGAAGACATCACCTGAGCGTCGAGGATTCCACCAGCGGCGGCCATACACCTGCTCATACAGCCATCGGAGAAGAAAATGCGAAAACTGGTTCTTACCGTGCTGTTTGGCTTTGCCCTAGGGCTGGTACCTGCTCATGCGGAGGTCGTTATCAGGCTTCGGCCGCCGATTAGCATTCGGGAGCATCGCACCTTTCGTCCAAGCCGGGATCACGTCTGGATTGGGGGATATCACCGCTGGGATGGCAACGCCTACGCTTGGCAGGCAGGTCGGTGGGAAGTGCCGCCACGCGCCCGTGCGAGATGGGTTGCTCCCCGATACACGCACCGCCATGACGGGTATGTCTATTCGGAAGGTTACTGGCGGTAGCTCTTCGTTGTGTCCGCGCGCGGTCATTTGACCGCCCGCGGTCATGGCATCAGTTTTGCCAGTGGCGATGGCTTCTCGATCGAACTCCAGCAACGTGCGCGAGGCGATCGAGGCAGTGCATCCATGGCGTGTGGCTGCGTGTTCGCAAATTGAAAGCTCGCCCGGGCGGCGAAACGTTTGCCCGAGCGGCGCAGTTTTCTGCGCGGCATTCATATCGGGCAGGAACAGCCCAAAGCCGAATGGGGTCGTTGGCAGCCCAGCCCGAAGTACAGACGGATGACTTTCTCTTGCCGTGGCTTCAGCATCCGGAGGATCTCGGAGATGCGATTTAGATTTAGATCTACAGCCGGGCGGAACCCGCTGGGTTGCGCAATACCATATCCGGCCGTATGCGGAACTGACCGAATCCATCCGCGAACATCGCGCTATAGTCATCACCACCATCCGGCACCCCGGCTACGTGCTGATCTCGCTCTATCGCCATCTCCGGGGATTTCGCGCTCAGAGCGTCGACTTCGAGGACTCAAGAGTCCCTGTACCTCTTCCAATCGCCTTCCATGGCTTTCGCCATATCCCTGGCGGCAGAGCGCAACCAATTTAATTCTCTGCGTCGCAGGTCCCTCAAAATGTTGACGGCTTGGCGTTTGCTTCCCATGTGAACATTCGCGGCTTCAGAGCCCATTGCATAGAGAAGCGTTTCCTCGTCGCGCTCTTCCGGCAGGTCGTCAATCTCAATGGGATTTGATTCCGGTGAGAGGCGCCGAATCAGCCACGTTCCCACAATTTTCTGAAATGGATCGTGCGATCGCACAGCGAACTGGATCGCCTTCTGATAGTAGGACTCGGGATTTCGGATGCGACCATCCAGCCAAACGCATGCCGAGGGCAGCATGGCTTTCGCCTCTCGCGCGATGTGGCCTCCTTCCCAACTGGCAATAGCGACAAATCTTCGTTGCCCGAGGCTCCCCATGCCGGCTTCCCTGCGCACCACTTTGTAATCCGGATTTGGATTTGGAAGCGTTTTCCGTAAGACTCTCTTCACGTCGCGAGGCAGGCCGTGATTCACAACCGGGAGATGATCTTAGCTTCTCCCAAAAACCGTTTGGAGGCTCGAATGCCTCAACCCCTAGTCGATCCAGGTTTTTCCCATGTTCAGCAAGAACAAATGCGCAACCCCGCTGGGCCATGCGTTGCCGCTGCGCTACGTCTGCCTTGTTTCTAAGCGATTTCATTAGGATCAGAACCTGAGCGAGGAACTGACCATCACCCAGGCGGAACCTTTCGCTACTTTCATTTCTATCTCGGGAAATCGAACGGACGCTTGTGCGGGCGGTGAATTTAGCCTTCGTAATCCTGCTTTGTTGTGCCGTGCTTCTTTACCGCCTTCGCTGGTGGCACTTTCACTGCCGCCTTCTTGGTAGCGGCCTTCTTTGGGGCGCTCGTCGTCCCGGAGGATGCTTGCAAACTCACAGCCTCCTTCGCCCCAGTGACAGCGGCCTTCGCATCTTGAAGCACTTCTCGTATGTGGGGCGCACTCGCTGAATATCGCTCCATCACATCCGACATCAACGCCTCGATCTTGGTTAGTCGCTTCAGGGCCTTATTCGCTTTCATGACCACTCCTCTCAGTAAGGTTTGGCGATGGCCCGAAGGAACATCGCCAGAACGATGCCGTCGCTTTTCAGAGCGAGAACAGTCTTCACTAAAAAACCGTTAACGATTCTTGGACGATTGAAGTATAACACTTCGGAAGCATCGGTTACGGGCTGGCCGGTTACCCGGCGCCGTGAGAAACTCTGAGGGCGCAGCCGGCTGGGTGGGGACGGGGGCGCTGAACGTTAACCACCGCTCTCTTCGTGCCGCCCGGCCGCCCGCATCTCGGTTGACCAGCGGCGAGCGCACCAGGTCTGGGCGGTGTCGGGTAGCCATAACGCGCATCGCGGCGCCCGCGGCCAGTTCCGTCGCCCGCCGCCCGTGGTCCGTCGCCGCGACCGCCAGTACGATCCCGCGCTCCGGTCCGCGGTCCAGCAGCGCTCAGCGCGGCATGCACCGCGCTCGACGAATGGATGCTCCGCTGCGGTAACACGAGTCCCGCCGGAGTCGACCGCCATCTTTCCCAACCATATGCCAGCACGCCGCGTACGGTAAATAATGCTTCAAGAGACGGCTACCTCCTGCGCCCTGTCGTGGCGCAGCGCGAGGGCGATCAGAGCTCCGATCGCAGATACCCCGGCCAGTATCAGCAGGCCGAAGCTGAAGCTACCTGTTGCGTTCTTTGAATAGCCCAGTATGTATGGGCCAAGGAAGCTGGCCAGGTTGCCTAGCGAATTGATCGCGGCAATTCCGGCCGCTGCCGCTGTGCCGGTCAAAAAACTTGCCGGCAAGGTCCAAAACAGCGGCGGAAGCGACGAGATTCCGATCTGGCTGACGCAGAAGCAGGCGATCTTCAGCACAGGGTCGTCAAACAGCACCGACGTCGCCGCGCCAAGGGCGGTCAGGAACAATGCAAATGCCACATGCCCCTTGCGCTCGCCAGTCTTGTCGGAATGGCGTGTTAGCAGCAGCATGCCTGCTGCTCCGAAAAAAAATGGGACTGCAGTGACGATACCGGTATGGAAATTTGAAAGTCCAAAGCCTTTGACGATGGTTGGCAAGGACGGTGTTTACCAGCGGGC
>PMVV01000139.1:0-2557 GCA_003166475.1 Bryobacterales bacterium
GATTCCCCTGACTTGGACTTCAGCCTCCAACCGGGCAGGGTCCCCAGCTTGTCGCCTCGCGAAGGCTAGGCGGAATCAATCACTTAAAAGCTATTGGATGATCGGCAGAGGCTCCACTTTGGGGGAAACTTGGGGTACCCCAAAGCAAAAACAAGGGTATTTGAGCGTATTTAAGCGTAGACTAGGTTTGCCGTAAATTACTGAGGAACAGCGAGATAGACTGCATTTCCAATAACTTGGAAATAGCCTATGGTATGATTTGTAATCAGAGGGTCGGGGGTTCAAATCCCTCCGCCAGCTCCATGCAATCGGCCGCATCCGCGAGTTCCCCCATGACGCTCTGCCTCAGCGAAGCGGATATCCGCTCGGTATTGCCCATGGCGGATCTGATCGGCGCTATGGAAGCCGCGCTGGCCGCATTCTCATCCGGCCAGGTTGTGCAGCCGGTGCGCCCGGTAGTCGAAATGGGAGAAGCGGCCTTCTTCGCCGCCATGCCCGGATTCGTGCGGCATCCGGCAGTGCTGGGCGCCAAGCTGGTGGCCGTAATCGGCGCCAACCAGGCGCGCGGCCTGCCCACTCACCGGGCCAGCATCCTGCTGCTCGATCCGGAAACGGGCGCGCTCATTGCGCTGATGGACGGCCGCCTCATCACCGAGATGCGCACGGCTGCGGTCTCGGCGGTTTCGGCAAAGTACATGGCGCGCGGGGATGCCGGCGTGCTCGCCATCCTCGGCTCCGGAGTGCAGGCGCGCAGCCATCTGGCGGCTTTGACGCTGTGGCGCACCTTTGCCGAGGTGCGCGTCTGGAGCCCCACGCCGGACCACCTCCGGCAGTTCGCGGCTGAATCGGCTGTGCCGGTGCGCGCGTGCCTGAGCGCCGCGGAAGCCGTGCGCGGCGCAGACGTGGTAGTGCTGGCGACCGCCTCCAACACGCCGGTGGTCGAAGACGGCTGGGTGGCGCCCGGCGCGCACGTGGTCTCGATTGGCGCGTGCCGGCCCAATCAGCGGGAAATGGACCCGGCGCTGGTGGCGCGCGCGCGCGTGGTGGTGGATTCGCGGGCTTCCGCTTTCCAGGAATCTGGCGATATTGTGATGGGTCTCGGCGAGTGCCGTTTCGCGACCGGCCACGTGGCGGCCGAACTCGGAGAAGTGATCTCGGGCGGAGTCCCCGGCCGCACTTCGGAATCCGAAATCACCGTATTCAAATCGTTGGGACTGGCTGTGGAGGACCTGGCGGCCGCCAGCCTGGCCTATCGGCTCGCCAGCCAGCAGGGTAAGGGTATCCGGATCGACCTGGGCGGATAGACCTGGCAATGACGCCCTTGGAACAAATCGCCCTCGGCTGCGTATTACGTTCTTGGGAGCGGCTATGAACTGCATCGATTTCACGCTCGCCGTGCTGATGATCGTCTCGATCGTCTCCGGCCTTAAGCTCGGCTTCGCCAGGACAGCCATCGGCCTGCTCGCTACCATCCTGGCGCTGGTTTTCGGCCTGCATTACTACCGCGCGGTCGCGGTCAGCCTGCGGCCCCACATCTCGCACAGTACCACCGCCGACGTGCTGGGCTTCCTGATTGTGTTCCTCGGCATCACCATGCTGGGCGAGGTCGTCAGCGGGATGCTGGCTCGCTTCATCCGGTCAACAGACCTGGTTTGGGTGGATCGCGCGCTGGGCGGAGCATTCGGCGTGGTACGCGGCTTCCTTTTCGGCGCCATCGTGATTTGGGGTTTGATGGCGTTGATGCCCGTGCAGCCCAAGCTGGTCCTTTCCGAATCGCGACTCGCGCCCTGCGTGATGGATGTGGCCCGCCGAGTCGCGGACGCCTCGCCCGATGAGGTGAAGCGCACCTTCCGCCAGAGCTATCGCGAACTGAACCGGGTGTTGCCGGAGAAGATCAAGGACCGGTTGCCGAGCGCCCCGACCGGCCAAATCTGAGATTAGGGTATTGGCCGCAATTTGTTATCATTTTTCCGAGCCGCTGCTAAGAACTCTGGGAGGATGCAGAGGGTCTCTTGATGCGGGAGATGCTCGGAGAACATTGAAACGGAGACGAGGCGGATGACAACCGTGGTCCTCGAAAAGTGCCCATCGAAAATCGAGGATGCGTCGGCCTCAGGGCTTAGCACGTGCACGCTCTACGTCGAAGAATACTTCGATTGCGGAAACCTCCCTGGCCACGGTCCTGCGAGAACCGGGATCGCGGCGTACATGCTCGGTACGGGAGGGCTTGATTCGAGAACGGTCCATCGAAATGCAGTCGGTTTACCTCTCTGATGAAAGCAATCTGCGCGAGTTCGCAATGAAAGGTGAGTCACTCAAGCCCGTCTCCCCCTAACCCGCTGAAAACAAAAGCGAAGCACAGCCAGCCCCCCGATCTCAAGAAACTCCCGTGCTACTCTGATGTAGGACAAAGAATATCCACCCCTCCGAAAAGGCTCTCCGCACTCGCCGCAAGGTGTTCTGCCGGGAACCCCCTCGTTCTTTGACAATTCCCACCGCAGCCGGCGGCGATTCTGGCCAGCCAGCCGCCTCCAATGCAACAAATGCAACCGGATGC
>PMVV01000139.1:2578-27578 GCA_003166475.1 Bryobacterales bacterium
GTCAAGCGAAACTTCAGCTAATCATGGTAATCATAACCAACTAATATCACTTAGACATCAGATTTTGACCGTTGGCATTGCTCGGCAGATTTCGCGCGGCCGCGACTACGTGCACAAAAACGCCCCGTTCTGGTTGGCCTCCAGCACCTCCCTGCGTTCACCCGAGGAGCACCTTGCTATTCTGAAGCCATGCAGATTACAGTCGATCTGCCAGACGACATCGCGCGGCACCCCGACCCAGGTCGCGAAGCGCTCGAACGGTTGGTCATCGAAGGCTATCGATCCAAGGCGCTGACCCACCACCAGGCCGGTCAACTGCTCGGGTTGTCCCGTTTCGAGTTCGACGATTTTCTCGCTTGAGCGCGGGATCGGCGATCACGCCTATTCGATCGCGGACCTGCAACAGGACCTGGCGGACCTCGAAAAACTGCGCGCCCAGGGCCTGCTCGGCAAATGATCCTGGTTGTGGCCGATGTGTCGCCGCTGCGTTACCTGGTCGAAATCGGCTACGAATCCCTGCTGCCGCGGCTATTCGCCAAAGTATGGATTCCAGGTACCGTCCTCGCCGAGTTGCGCCACAAACGCACGCCAGCCGCCGTTGGCCGGTGGGCCGAACAGCTTCCCTCCTGGATTGAGGTGCGACACGTCGGCGGTGCTCCTGCCGCGCATGAATTGGCGGGCCTTGACCGCGGCGAATGGGAGGCGATTGAGCTTGCCAAGGAGATCCAGGCCAACTTGCTGCTCATCGACGAGCGTGCCGGTGTCCGGGTCGCTCGCGACCAAGGATTCACGGTAACTGGCACGCTGGGTGTTCTTGCTTGAAGCCGCTCGATCCGGTATCGTTTCTATCGACGAGGCGCTGGCCCTCCTCGCGCAAACGAACTTTCGTAGGACTGCAAGATTTGTTCGCCCACACTCAGGGGCTGGTTCGCAAGTCGAAGGACAGGCCCGGAGGCCGGCCACCATGTGAGATAATATCCCTGTGCACTCCACCAGTGCCGCGTACTTCCTCTTCATAACCATCGTCTTACTTGCATATTGGTTGGTAGCAGGCTGGCGTCTCGCCCGTTTGACCGTGCTCCTGGCGGCCAACTACCTCTTCTGTGCAAGGTACGGATTATTCTATCTCGCACTTATCCCCTGTTGCTCTACCATAGACTATCTGGCCGGCCGGGGCATGCAATCGTTCCGGAACTCCTTAGTCCGGCGCGGTTTTGTTGGGCTAAGTCTTGCCGCGAACCTCAGCCTGTTGGTTCTGTCGCGTCACATGACCTTGTTTCTGCAGCCATCGGTCTGGGACTGGATCTTCCCGCTTAGCTTGTCGTTCTATGCCTTTCAATCCCTGTCGTACACTATCGATATCTATCGCAAAGACGCACCGGCAGTTTCCACTTACTTGGGTTACATGGCCGCGGCTTCCTTCTTTCCCACGATCCAGGCAGGTCCGATTACCCGCCCCGCCGAGATACTGAAACAGCTCACCCGCAAGTTCGAGCTGCTCCCGGCCGACGGATCGCGCGCCCTGTTTCTGATCGTGTTCGGCCTGCTGAAGAAGCTGCTGATCGCCGACTACCTCGCCGGCAACCTGGTGAACCGCGTCTTCGACACACCCAACTTATACAGCGGCATGGAGAATCTGGCCGCGGTGTACGCATACTCACTGGCGCTCTACTACGATTTCTCCGGTTATACCGATATCGCGCGCGGCTGCGGCCTGCTGCTGGGCGTCCGGCTTCCCATTAATTTCGACCGCCCCTACACCTCCGTGAATATGACCGACTTCTGGCGCCGCTGGCACATCACGTTTTCCAACTGGCTCCGCGACTATCTTTATTTCTCACTCCCCGGCAAGCGGACCCGTGTTTGGCCCTACCTCAATCTGGTCATCACCATGGTTCTGGGCGGATTGTGGCATGGCACGACGTGGCCGTTTGCCATCTGGGGCCTGTTGCACGGCAGCGCACTGGCGGTCACCCGGCGCTGGCAGGCATGGCGCGGCCGGCGTCCCGAAACCGGCTGGGCTTCGCGAGCTATCCGCATCTTTTGCACGTACCAGTTTGTTTGTCTCACCTGGGTGTTCTTCCGCAGTCCGACTACGGCCGCCGCCATAGACATTCTGAAGCGCATCGGGTCGCTGACTTTCTCGGTGCAGAATGTCTCGGCCGGCGTGATTCTCGTATCGCTGGTGGGCGCCGCCGGCCAGTTTCTGCCGAAACACTGGTACGAGCGCGGTGTGGATTTGTTTGGCCGCACGCCGTTCTATGTACAGGCGGCCGCCATGGCGCTGGCCGTGGTTGCCATTCAACTGTTGGCGGGCCGAGGCGCGGCGCCGTTCGTGTATACGCGGTTCTGATATGCGCGCATTCAATGAAGAAGCCGCGGCAGTGGTGGGGCAGGCCTCCAGGCCGAAAGCTGGTCCGGGCGGCCTGAGAGGCCGCCGCAGGCCGAGGGCCTGCCCCACAAGGCACTGACATGCGCGCATTCCCCATCCGCACCGCCCTCACCATCGCAATGTTCGTGCTGATGCTGGCCGCCGCATCGCGCTTCGTGCATGGCGTGGAAGCGCCCAACCCGCGGACCGCCACCGCGATCGTCGAGTTTACGCCCGAACTGACGCCGCTGCAGCCATGGCGGCCGCATACGGTGCCCGAGTCCATCGTGCCGCCGCGCGCAGCTATGCGTTCCACTCTGGACGATCGCAACGGCGGCCTCGACCGCTTCTACGCCGCGTTGTGGCGCACCGAGCGCGGCGCGCCCCTGGCCATCACCCGCATCCTGCATTACGGCGACTCGCCAACAACTGCCGACCTGATCACTGGCGACACTCGCCAACTCCTGCAAAAGCGCTTCGGCGATGCGGGCCACGGCTTCACTTTGATCGGCAAGCCTTGGGCTTGGTACGGACATCGCGGTGTGGACCTATCCAGCCATGGCTGGCAGATGGACCCGGGCACGCGCTGGGATCTGCGCAATGGCCTGTTCGGCCTCGGCGGCGTGGCCTTCACCGGCGGCACCGGCGGCACCGGCGCATTCAGCCGCGTCACTTTGCGCGACCCCACCCAGACACGTTTGGAAGTATGGTTCCTCCGCCAGCCGAACGGCGGAGACATCGCGATTTCCTCCGGCGGCCAGCCCATCGGCAGCATCGCCACCGGCGCGCCATCCCGGGCCGCCGGGTTTCAGAGCTTCGAGCTGAAGCCGGGAACCGGGACGCTCGACTTCAGCACCGAGGGCGCAGTACGCCTGTTCGGCATCACCCTGGAGAAGCAGAAAACCGGCGTGGTCTACGACAGCGTCGGCTTGAACGGAGCGTCCGTCTCCATGCTGGCCCTGATCTTCAACGAGAGCCACTGGGCGGAGGAGTTGCGTCACCGCAACCCCGACCTGGTGGTCCTCAATTACGGCACCAACGAGAGCGGGTTCGCCGCCTTCCTGACGCGCGAATACGAGAAGGAGTTGCGCGAAGCCATCCGCCGCGTGCGCACCGCGCTGCCCAATGCTTCTATACTGGTGATGAGTCCCATGGATCGCGGCCAGAAGAATGGCGGCGAGATTGAAACGCTGCCTACCATACCCCGCATCGTCGAGATTCAGCGCCGCGTAGCCGCCGAGCTCGGTTGCGGATTCTTCAACACGTTCGAAGCGATGGGAGGCGCGGGGACCATGGCGCGCTGGTATGACAGCCAGCCCCGGCTGGTCTCGGCGGACTTCATCCATCCCACGCCAGCCGGCGCGCGCATCGTCGCCACGGCTTTCGTCCGGGAATTGACCTTGGGATTGAACCGCTACAAATTGCACCAGGTGCTGAAGCCAAACACCGTGGCCGAGGTGCGCTGACCGCCATGCCGCGCTGTGCCGCCATCGTTTTGCTGTGCCTCTCGGCCGCGCTCCCGTTCGCCGCCCAGACCGCGCCAACCGCCAAGACAAGCACCAAAAAGAAGCCCGCCAAAAAGACCAAAAAGAAGGCCCGCGCGCCCCGCGTGCGCCACTATGCCCCGCCCCGCGTGAACGCCAAGACGCGCGCGGCATCTTTGCAGAAAGTGGCATTCCAATTGGATGAGCGCCCCGACCCCGCGATCGACCGGCCGGGTACGCTGGTGCCGTTCTTCGAGCGACTCTACCGCCTCTCCAGCGGCGACAGCCCCGCCGTGCACATCCTGCACTTTGGCGACTCCCACACGGCCTCCGACGATTGGACCGGCGTGCTCCGCGACCTATTCCAGAACCGCTTCGGCAATGGCGGCGCGGGCTTCTCGCTGGCCGGAATTCCGTTCAAGGGCTATCGCCGCTACGACGTCCGCGGGGGCGCCAGCAAAGCCTGGGACGCAGCCGGCTTGCGCACCGGCGAAGGCGACGGCCTGTTCGGCCTCGGCGGCGTCAGTATTGCCACCGAGCGCACCGGACAAACCATCTATCTGGATGCGGACTGCGCCTCGGTGGAGCTCGACTATCTGCAGCAGCCCGGCGGCGGCCGCGTGGCCCTTTCCGACAACGGCGCGACGGTCAACGAAGCCTCCACCGAGGGCCCCTTCGGGCCCGGCTTCCTGGAATACGCCACCACGCCCGGCCACCATCGTTTCGAAGTACGCACCGAGGAGCCCGCGCCCGTGCGGCTGTTCGGATGGGTTACCGAAAACCCCAGAGGCATCACCTACGAATCCATGGGCATCAACGGTGCGGAGGCCGCGCTGATCCAACGCTGGGACGAGGCCATGCACGCCGTGTACCTCAAACGCCGCGACCCCGCGCTGATCGTGCTGGCTTACGGAACCAACGAGGCCGGCGATTCCAAGTGGAGCGAAGCCGGCTATCTGGATGCATTCGCCGCCATCCTGCAGCGGCTAAGGCGCGCCGTGCCGGCCGCCTCCATTCTGGTGCTGGGCCCTCCGGACCGCTTCGTTCGCGTGAAGGGCCGCTGGCGGCCTTACGAAGGCGTGGACCGCATCGTGGCCGCTCAACAGGAGGCTTGCCGCCAGAATCGCTGCGCCTACTGGAACACCCGCGCGCGCATGGGCGCGGAAGGCTCCATGATCAATTGGGTCATGGCCGGCCTGGCCCAGGGCGATTACGTGCATTTCACTTCCCAGGGTTATCAGCGATTGGGCAGCGTCCTGTTTCAAGATATAATGCGACTGTACGAGAGCTACTTGAAGGTCCGCCCGGAGCTAGCCTCTCAAACCACAGATGAACAAACAAGCCAGGATCACTGAGATTGTCGAGAAACTGTCCGGCAAGCCGCTCGCCATCGGCCCGGACGAATCGCTGTTTGAATCGGGCGTGCTGGATTCCTTCGCGCTGCCCGACATGGTTGGCGCGCTGGAGCGCGAATTCTCCATCCGCATTCCGGATGCCGACCTCACACCGCGCAAGTTCGATTCCATCGCGCGCATCGAAGCCTACATCGAGACGCGCTCCTGATTATGGCCTACCTGCGGGCGTTCGGCGCTTATCTGCCTTCTCGCGTGGTGGACAACCACGAGTTGGCCGCCGCCGCGGGCACGGATGCGGAATGGATCCTGCGGGCCACGGGAATCGTGGAGCGCCGCTTTGCCGCTGCGGATGAATCGGTCGCGTCGCTGGGAATCCACGCGGCGAAGGATTGTCTGGAAAACGCCGGCCTGACCGCGCGAGATGTCGGCCTGCTGCTGGTGGCCAGCAGTTCGGCCGAGCACCGGTTTCCCGGCCCGGCTTCGGCGATCGGCGCCGGGTTGGGGATCACGGGCGTGCCGGCCATCGATCTACCCATTGCCAGCGCGGGATCGCTGTTTGGCATGGCTCTCGCCGCGCACCTCGCACCGGCTTACGGCAATGTGCTGGTCATCGGTTCGGAAGTGATGTCCCGCGTGGTGGCGCGGCATCCCGTCCACCGGGACACTGCCATCCTATTCGGCGATGGCGCCGGCGCATGCCTGATTGGTTCCCAAACCGGATTTGCCGAAATCCGCGATTCCCTGCTGGCCAGCGACGGAGATTTCGCCGAAGCTTTGCGCCTCGACTTGGACGCACCTTTGTATATGGATGGCCGGACCATCATTATGCAGGCGGCCCGCAAGATTCCGCGCGCGATTTCCGAATTGCTGGAGCGCAACCGCGTCGCACCCGCGGCGGTGGAAGCCTTCCTGATGCACCAGGCCAATCTGAACCTGATCACGCGCGTGGCGCAAGCGCTGGCCGTTCCGGAGGATCGTTTCTTTCGCAACATCCAGCGGTACGGCAACACTTCGTCGGCGTCGATGCTGATCGCCGCCGCGGAATGGCGCAGGCAGCACTCGTCGCCGCCGGCGGGCCCGTTAGTCTTCGCCGCATTCGGAGCGGGGTTGCATTGGGGCGCACTGCTGGCTACGCCATAACCGGCCAAAATATTCCGGATTTTCAGATATCAAGGTCTTAACACCAGCATATAGTGGTGCTATAATATGGTCATGATCAAACAAGTTCTCACATTCGCCTTCGCGGCGCTCTCCGTCGCGAGCGCAGCGACCTACCACCTATCGTTAGTTGAACCTTCCGTCGTGAAGGGCACGGAATTGAAAGCCGGCGAGTACCAGTTGAACGTCAAGGAAAACTCCGTAGTCATCGTAAAGAACAACAAGCAACAGGTTGAAGTTCCCGCCAAGGTCGAGAACACCAACCAGAGATACGCCCGCACCCGGGTCCTCTATAACGAGAACAAGGGCAAGTTCTCCATCCAGGAGATCGAGTTGGGCGGCACTACCACCAAGCTGACGTTCGACAGCGGAGTCCAGACCGGCGGCGGCGAGTAATCGCGACTTACGGCGCTAACGTTAATACGTCTTTGGCTTCCACTTTGCGATATTGCATCGGAAAGCTTTGGGCTGCATAGTAGTGTTCCCACTGGTCCTTGTAATGGCGCGACAGAACTTGGCCGGACTGGCCCGTGGTGCCCTCCAATAGAGAACGGTCCCAGTCCGCGAGATCCGCATCCAGCCGCATGGACGGCCCCAGGTCGCGGTTATACTGCTTCACGGTGGTTGGCGAACCGCTCATGGCCACGGGACCGATGTTGAACAGTCCCGCCACCAGCGGCAGATGCCGTCCTACCGGATTGGCGAGCAGCAGCGGCTCATAGTTGCCGTAGATCCAATGGCCGGGATCGCGGCCCTGATTGCGCCGTCCGTCCTCCAACCCCTCTGTGAAGGCGCGCAGGATGGCGTCGTCCCAATCGTTGAACCAACCTGCCGGTCGTGTGCGCAGCAGCGTCTCGACCACCGCGGGCGCCATCTGATATTTGTACATGGCCCCCCTTGTGGGTGAAGCGCTTTGCGCCACTAATACCTTCAAGCGCTCGTAAGCCAGCGTCGCGATCAGCGGCGCCGCTGCGTCTTTGTCCATCTGGCCATTCCATCCGCGCAGCAATTCGACAGCGTTGCCGGCTTGGGCAAGGTCGGTGTGTTGCGCTTTGTGCCGGCCGTAAGCTTCCACGATGGTCTGCGCCAGGTACCGGAAGAAGCTGGAATACACATCTTTCTGCACCGTCAGCATGTCCTCGGCCCGCCATCCGTTTCGGGCCGTCAGCAGATTCCGTATCTGCCGCGAGCGGTAGTGCGAAGAGAAGTTTCCATTCACTGGATAAGCGTAGTCCGGCGGAAAGGGATTCTGATTCGCGGTCACGATCACACCCGCCGGTGGATTGTAGAACGACGGCAACTCATCGAACGGAATGAAGCCTTGCCACTCGTTTTCGCCCGACGATCCGTCCACCGGCACATCGCCCGTATACCCCTTGCGGATCGGCAAGAACCCCGTGGCGTGATAGCCGATATTGCCGTCCACATCGGCATAAACGAAGTTCTGCGCAGGACCGGGATAGTGCGTCAGCGCCCGCGTGAACTCCTGCCAGTTCCCCGCCCTGTTCAGCTCCGGAAATGGAAACTGAAACGAGCCAGGCTCCGCCGCGGTCCAGCGCAACGCGAGGTGCTCGGTCGCATCGTCGATATAGAGCGGCCCATGACGCGTGATCCACAGCGGCATTTCCACCGCCTTCGCACCCTTCACCGGTATGATTTCCCGCTCCTGGTGGGCCTGCTCCCATTGCCCGCGATAAAGGTAGCGGCCCGTTGCCGGATCGAAGTTCTCGATGTAGAGATCCTGCACATCGAAGTGCAAATTGGTCACGCCCCAGGCGATGCGCTGGTTGTGTCCCACGATCACCGACGGCATGCCCGGCAGCGACACGCCAGACACATCCAGGCCCGGCGCGCGCAGGTGGACCATGTACCAGATGCCGGGAATGGAATACTCCAGGTGCATGTCGTCGCACAGCAGCGGTTTGCCCGAGGCCGTGTGCGCGCCGCTGACCGCCCAGGCATTGGAGCCGGGCTGCAACTCGCCGCCGCTGCGCGGAGGAAACAGGAAATCCACCTTGGCGCGATCGCCGGAAGCCCGCATGTCCCGTTTCAGGATTTCGTCCTTCCAGGTGGTGGTCAGGTCGCGGTACATGTGCAGCCCGATCAGAATCGAATCCACCACGCTCCACGGCCGCGGCTGAAAGCCGAGCAGCGTGAATTCCACGGGCAAAGCGTGCAGGTGGGTTTGAATAAAGTAGTTCACGCCGCGCGCGTAAGCCGCCAGCGGCGCGCGGTCTTGCGGCCGCAACGAGCCATACGCCGTCTCCGCAATGCGCCGCATGCGCAGCCGGCGCGAATCGCGGTCCAGTTCCAAAGCCCCCGGACCCGCGATTTCCGCCAGGTTCCCGCCCGCCAGGCGCCGCAGCCCATCCATCTGGAAGAGCCGGTCCTGCGCCGACGCGTAGCCTTGCGCGAAAAAGGCGTCGTCCTCGCTCGCCGCGGAGATGTGCGGCACTCCCAGCGCGTCGCGTGCGATGGTCACGCGCGCGGAAACCGGCGCCGCGATGGTGCCCGAAGTCTGGGGCAGTACGCGGTACACGAACCAATACACGGCCCCAGCCGCGGCCACGAGCGCGATGGCGATGGCGATGTTGATGTAACGGAGTATCCGGTGTGGCGTGTGTATGTGAGTCTGCGAGGTCGGCATTGGTAAGTACGAATGCCCACTATACTACTTGGCCGCCCCGGCTTGTGGCGCAGGTCTGCCTTAAAAGCGCCTCGCGGAAAACCGGATCTGCAATGAGCCGTCCTCGCGATAGTCGAGGAAATACTTACCGCCAAGGCCGCCGGGATCGCGGCCGTACGGTTCGAGGAGATCCTTCTCGGGCTGCATGATGACGCATGAAATCGTCCGGTCGTGCCGCAGGAGTTTCAAGTAATCACAGGGGCCGGGGATCATCAGCCAAGGGGTACTGTTTCCGCTCGTTATATACAGGTGGGCGCCAGTACCGATGCCGGACAATTGCGCGGCCGCGTCCTGGGCAGTCCGGGCGCATGTTCCACGGATGTTCAGGCAGAAAGCAGCCCTGAAGCCAAAGTACGCGCTCGTCCGGATTGCATAAGCGCCTGCCAGAAGCGCTACGGCAACGCAAGCGGACACTGCCCATCGCCGGGTTTCAGGGATCGGCAGCGCAGCCGCCAGGCTCTCGAGAGAGAGACAAATCGCCAGAATCAGAAATATCTGTGGTCCATAAACATATAGGGGCTGGCGAATATTCGGAAGCATGGCGACAGGCAGCAACGTTAGTACATAGGCGACGAGACCGAAGAGGACCATCCACGCCCGGCGCACGATTACGGCATAGGCGAAGACGAGGGTTAACCCGAGCAGGAAGAGGAATGTGACGCTCCCCCTGTCCTCCAAGGTAAATATCAGCGCGGTGTAGTGAGCTAAGGATTTCAACACTGTGCCAAGACCGGCATCAAGATAATAGGGATTCTGCGGGGAAACCGAGTCCCGCATGTGCGGCACGAAGGACAGGTAGCGGACGCCGAAAATCGCCAGAATCGAGTAGTGCAGCCACAGGCGCTTCCCAAGAATCGCCCCCATGCGCCGCCACGACGCCTTGCCTGCGCGGAGCAGCAGGAGCGCGGTCAGAATCGCGGGGATCACGATCGCAAACTCCTTGCTGCGCAGAGCCAGCAGGAACAGAAAGGCGCTCGCATACCAACAACGCCAACTTTTCCCGAGTCCGGTCAGAATGCTGCCCAAAAGAAAGAACGTGCAGAGGACGTCAAACGACGCTCCGATGTACGTCGCGGTGATCGCCGTGGTGCAGAGGCTCCCAAACAAGCCCGCGCCCGCCAAGCTAATCGGCAGGCCAACGCCAAGGCGGCGAAACAGCAGGAATGCCAGTAGGCAATTTGCGAAGTGGAAGCAGAGGAAGCAGGCAAGCTGGCGCCGGTAGTCAAAACCGAACAACTCGTAGAGAATCCGTTCCAAGGCCTGTCCGGCCGGCCGGTCGTTATAGACGTGCTGTGGCAGAACATGCAGTATGGCGCGGTACGGCGTATCGACAAGCCAGGAAAGGTTCCCGATCTCATCGGCCCAAAGGAACAGTCCGGGCCGGAGAGCCCAACTCACGCCTTTCCAGCATAGTAAAGCCGCGCAGACCGCGAGCGCTCCAACGGCAACTAACTGCAGTCGCCGGAGCGCTCGTGGATTCATTGGTGGTCGCGCCGATTCGGTTCGTTGCAATGGCCTCCCGAAGGCTGAGACAGAACCGATATAGTACCAAAAGAGACCATGACAGTCACCATCTCAGACGAGGTCCTCCCGGCGGCTCACATCAGCGAGCCCGAGCTAAGGCAAGAACTTGCGTTGACGCTGTTCCAACAAGAGCGGCTGACCCTCGCGCAAGCGAGCCGTCTGGCGGAGATGAGCCAGCTCTCCTTTCAGGCCCTTTTTGGCGGAACGCCGGATCCCGATACATTACGGGGTAGACGAGTTCCGTGAGGATCTTCGGACCCTGCGCCAGATGGAACGCCTTTGATCGTTGTCTCCGACGCATCTCCGGTCCTGAATCTCGCCCGAATTGGCCGCCTCGAACTGCCAAGGGCGGTCTGCCTCCCGCAATCGATCTTGCCTCAATGCCATGGTTGATCGTCGCCGCCGCGGCAGACCAATCGCGTACAAGAACTTCGGGAGAATCCGGACCCTGGCGAAGCTGAGGCCATCGTCTTTGCGACCGAGCTGCGAGCTGACCTCTTGCTTGTAGACGAAAGGCGCGACCGCCGGACTGGCGTCCGGAGCACGGCGCGGGCGGCGCCGCCGCCAATCTCGGGACGGCGGATTCCTCGCTGCGGAAACCGAACGACTGAGCCTCGCAAGATAAGGGGCGGCCTGAGAGGCCGCCGCAGGCCGAGGGCCTGCCCCACTACAATCGCGTCAGGTGGACCGATCCATCGCCGGTACGCACCGTCAGTACCGGTCCGCCGCCGTTCAGTTTTCCGCTCACCGAGTCCTCGTGGATGCCTCCATCGGTGGTCAGCGGCAAATCCACGGTGATGTGCCCGTCTCCGGTGTGGGCGTCCAGATTCGCGGCAAAACCATCGGGCAGCCGCAGCGTGACGCCGCCATCGCCGGTGTGCACCATCCAACCGGTAGCCATGTGCGAACCCGCAGCCACCTCCGCATCGATGTTGCCGTCCCCGCTGCGCAGGTTCAGCCCGCTAAACTTCCCGCGCACACGGATGTTGCCGTCGCCGCTGGTGGCTTCGAGAGCGCCTTCGAATCCTTCGCCGTCGATGTTGCCGTCATGCGTGACCAGCCGTGTCTGCCCGTGCAGGCCATCGGCACGGATGTTGCCATCGCCGGTGTGCACGTCGGCCCTGGTCGCTTTGGGAACTTGCACTTCGATCTTCACCCATCGGTTTCCCAGATTGAAATGCACCGGGGGGACTTTCACTTCAATTTCCACGCGGTCGCCGGTCTGATGCTCCATCACGTGCACGTCGCCCGGGCCGATCCTCCAACCGGAGGTGTAGACCTTCGCCTCGATCGTCGAGACGTTAGCGGCGCGCAGCGTCACGTTGGCGTCGCTGGTCTCAATGCGCAACTCCGGCGCAGCGCCTACGTTAAAGGTCTTGCTCCACTGATCCGCCAGCATGGGGAAAGCCGCCACTGCGCAAAGGGCAGCCGCCCAGAAGATAGTCTTGAACATAAGTAGCCTCATCATCAATACGACGGAAGCGGGCGCGCAGTTCCGGAATTCTGTACGAGGGAACCGCTCCCTTACGGTCGCGGCTCGGCAGGTCGAGGGTCGGCGTGGCTGCGCAGACCATCGCTAAACTCGCTCATGAAATCGATCTGCTTCTTGCGCAGCGATTCTTTGGCCGCGATCTGGTCCCCGAACTCCATGTAGCTCTCTTTGCCTGCGAAGGGGGGCCAGGCGACCAGTCCCGGGCCGTTCGGGTTGCCGGTTTTGGCAAATGCCACCCAGGCCGCGCTCATGGCTTGCGAAAGCTTTCTGTCCTGCTCGTTGTAAGTGTCCGGGTTGACGGAGAAATCGCCCAAGAATGACGATTGGGTGCCGTAAACCGAATCGGGCAGAGTCTCAAAGACGTAGGGGATCTCGGACGCATGAAAGCTGCCCCAGTGAATCTGGCGGCCGATGGCGTTGACGCGGGTGAACTGATATTGAAACGCCTTGAGATTCAGCTTGGACGCGGCGCGCAGCACGGAACGCGTCCCATACAGGAAGGTCAGATCGCCCGAGGACTGTGCCGCGGCGGCGTGCGCGTCGGCGTCGGTGGCCGCCGGATACAGGCTCAGCAGCCGGTCGGCCAACCCTCCGACCCTTTGCGCGGCCCACTTGCGGTATTGTTCCAGGTTTCGCACCGGGGGACCGCCCAGGAGCGTGCCTTCATCCGCATTGGTGCCGGCGATCAGGGCCACGTGATGGAACTTGCCGGACGCGAACAGGCGCGCCGGGTCGTCCGGGATGACCCATCCATCGACCACCGGCATGTAGGCTTCGCCGCGTTCCGCGGCATCGTTGCGCGTCATGGGCGGAGGCAGAGACTTCATCAGGTCAGCCGTGCTCTTCGCGCGCAGGGCGGCCAGGTCCGTGCCCAGCTTCTCGCCGAATTTGGTCATGGGCACGCGTCCATACCAGGACTCCGTCAGGTGGCTGATGGGGCCGAACATCCACGCGGCGCTCTCCGAGATTACCTTTTGGAACAACCCTTCGGCCTGTGGCAGGACCATCAGCAGGCAGACTGCCGTGCCACCCGCCGACTCGCCGAGGATGGTGACATTGTGGGGATCGCCGCCGAACGCGCCGATATTGCGCTGCACCCATTTGAGCGCGGCCACCATGTCGAGCAGGGCATAATTGCCGGATACGCCTTGCGGCGACTCCTGGTTGAGCGCGGGGTGCGCGAGGAATCCGAACATTCCCAACCGGTAATTGACGCTCACCAGGACTACGCCTTGCGCCGCGAGCGCTTCGCCGTCGTAGGCGCTCTGAGATGTGCCGCCGATCTGAAAGCCGCCACCGTAGATCCACACCATGACGGGCAGCCTGGCCGCAGCCGAGTGAACCGGCGTCCAAACATTGAGACCGAGGCAGTCCTCGCTTTGCGGGCCTGGCAGGAGCGGCGCCTGCGGACAGTTGGCGGGAAAGTTCTTGGCGACGAGGATTCCCTTCCAGGGCTGGGCAGGCTGCGGAGGCTTCCAGCGGAGCGGGCCGGCGGGAGCGGCCGCATAGGGAATGCCTTTATAGACACGCACGCCGGTCCCGCTGCCGGAGACCCAGCCGGTATCGATCTTGACGAGGGTGTCGAGGCCGCTGGCCAGCGCGGAGACGGACAACAGCAGCACGCAGATAATCGGTTTCATCTTAAGGATGATGACACAAAACGCGCGTCACATAGTATGCTTGTGGCATCGTGCCCTTTATCAACGAAGAATTCCTACTCAATAACCGGACGGCGAAACGGCTGTATCGCACTTTCGCCGAGGGCGAACCGATTCTCGATTATCATTGCCACCTTCCACCGAAAGACATCGCCGATAACCGGCAATTCCGGGATCTTGCGGAGATCTGGCTGGAAGGCGATCACTACAAGTTGCGCGCGATGCGGGCCAACGGGATCGGCGAACGCTATTGCACAGGCGACGCCAGCCCATACGAGAAGTTTCTGGCGTGGGCCGGCGCGGTGCCGCACACACTGCGCAATCCGCTGTATCATTGGACGCACCTTGAACTGAAGCGCTACTTCGGCATCGACGAACTGCTCGACGAGCAGAGCGCGCCGCGCATCTGGGAAAGGGCCAACGCGCTTCTGGGGACGCCGGATTTGCGCGCGCACGGCATCCTGAGCCGGTTTCATGTGACTCACTTGTGTACTACCGACGATCCGGCCGACGATCTTGCTGGTCATCGGGCGATTCGGGCGTCGAGTCTGGCCACGCGCGTGTATCCGGCGTTTCGTCCGGATAAGGCGTTGAACGTCCAGTTGCCGGAGTTGTTCAACCCATGGCTGGATCGGCTGGCGGCGGCCAGCAATGTGGATATCGGCTGCCTGCAGGACTTCACCGATGCGCTGCGGCGGCGGCACGACGACTTTCACGCGCTGGGCGCGCGGCTCTCCGACCACGGGTTGAACCGGTGCTACGCGGATTTTTGTTCCGAGCCGGCGGCGGCCACTATCTTCGATCGCGCGCGCAACGGGCAAGCTGCCGGCCCGGTGGAGCACGCGCAGTTTGCGTCTTACATGATGCTGTTGTTCGGGCAGCTTGACGCGGAGAAAGGCTGGACCAAGCAACTGCACCTGGGCGCTTATCGCAGCGCCAACACACGGCGACTGCGGGAGACCGGGCCGGACACCGGCTTCGACTCGATCGGCGATTGGCCGCAAGTGGCCGCGCTGGGCGCATATCTCGACCGGCTGGAGATGGAAGGCGCATTGCCCAAGACGATCATCTATAACGTCAATCCGGTGGACGACTATGCCTTTGCCACCATGATCGGCAACTTTCAGGACGGCAAGATTGCCGGTAAGATCCAGTTCGGCAGCGGCTGGTGGTTTCTGGATCAGAAGGAAGGCATGGAATGGCAACTGAATGCTTTGTCGAATACGGGTTTGCTGTCGCGGTTCATCGGCATGATCACGGACTCGCGCTCGTTCATGTCTTATCCGCGGCATGAGTACTTCCGGCGGGTGCTTTGTAACTTGATTGGCGGGGATATGGAGAGCGGGCTTATTCCGGACAGCGATGAGTTAGTTGGTCCGATGATTCGTAATATCTGCTATCGGAATGCGCAGGAGTATCTGGGGCTGGGGGATTAGTCGCGCACCAGCCAGTGAATCACGGCAAACGCCACCAGGTAGACCGATCCGGCGATCACGAAGAGCGGCGCGTAGGCGTCGTGTGACCAATCGAGCCAGTATCCGACGAGCGGCGCCACCAGCATGCCGCCCACGGCCCCGCCAAGGCCGCCCAGGCCCACGACCGATCCCACGGCGGCACGCGGGAATAAGTCGGAAGCCAGCGTGTAGATATTCGCCGACCAACCCTGGTGCGCGGCGGTGGCCACACCGACCAGCGCTACAGCCAGCCACATGTTGACGCGCGCCGTGCCCACAAAGACGACCGAGGTGACCGCCACGGCGCAGATGAGCATGGCGGCTTCGCGGGCGCGACGAGGCGTCCAGCCGCGCTTCAAGAGAGCGCTGGGAATCCAGCCGCCGCCGATCGATCCCACGGTGGAGGCCTGATAGACGACGATGATGGGGAGTCCCAGGTGGGCGAGATCCAGGCCGTAGACGCGGTTCAAGAATCCCGGCAGCCAGAACAGGTAGAACCACCAGGCCGGATCGGTCAGGAACTTGCCCAAGATAAACGCCCAAGCCGAACGGCTGCGAAGCAGGGCGCCGAGCGGCGGGCGGGCGAGGTCTTCGGCGGGCGAAGGCAGCGGCGCCTGGCGATGCGGCGAGCGCAGGAACCACCACCAGAGCAAGACCCATACCAGGCCAGCCGCGCCGGTTACGATGAACGCCGAGCGCCACCCGTAGTGCAGCGCCAGGAAAGGGACCGCCAGCGGGGCGAGGATGGCGCCGATATTCGCGCCGCTGTTGAAGATGCCGGTGGCCAGGGCGCGCTCGCGCTGGGGGAACCAGTCCGCGACGGTGCGGATGGCGGCGGGAAAGTTGGCGGACTCGCTCAGGCCGAGCGAGAAGCGCGCGACGCCGAAGCCCAGCGCACTGTGCGCCAGCGCGTGCCCCATGGCGGCCACGCTCCACAGTGCGACGGCCACCGCATAGCCCAGGCGCGTGCCCGCCCAATCGATGAGGCGGCCGGCGAAGGGCATCATCAGCGCATAGGCCAGTTGGAAGGCGAAGACGATCCAGCCGTAGTCCGCTTCGCGCCAGCCGAGATCCTGTTCGAGCGTCGGCTTGAGCAGCCCGAGCACCTGGCGGTCGACGTAGTTGATGGTGGTGGCGAAGAACAGAAGTCCGCACACGTACCAGCGGAGCCGGGGCGCGGATGGGCGCGCTAGGAGGTCCGTGATTTCCATGAGATCGCCGCCTATCCACTATAATGCAAGGCGCGGGGGCGCAAGGATCGTACGTACGTTGTGGGATGGTCGTACGTGTGGTATGATTATTTCGGAGAGGATGCCATGCGAGTGACCGCGTCGAAGCTGAGAGAAAACGTCTATCGAATCCTGGATGAGGCCATCGAAACCGGCGTGCCGGTGGAGATTGTGCGCAAGGGGGTGGTGCTTCGCATCGTGTTGGAGCAGCAGCCCAGCAAGCTGTCCCGGCTTAAGAAGCGTTCCGCATTCGTGGGCGACCCCGACGATATCATTGGCATGGATTGGTCCAGCGAATGGACAGAACTGAAGTGATCTACCTGGATACACATGTCCTTGTGTATCTTTTCGCGGGCGAAGTGAACAGGCTTGGAGCGGCGGCGCGCAAGGCCATCGATCGCCATGAAGTATTGGCCTCCGCGGCCGCCGTCCTGGAGCTGGAGCTTCTGCACGAGATTGGGCGGCTGAAGCCTACCGCGTCGAAGTTGATATCCGCTGTGGCGGCCGACATTGGTTTGCGCGTTTGCGATTTGCCTTTTCGGACTATCGTGGATCATGCGCTGAGCGAGAGTTGGACGCGCGATCCGTTCGACCGGCTGATTGTGGCGAACGCCAAGGCAGCCGGCGCCGGGCTGGTCACGAAGGACCAGAGGATTCGCGATAATTATTCGCGCGCTTTGTGGTAACCAAGAGAGGCGGCCTGAGAGGCCGCCGCAGGCTGAGAGCCTGCCCCACTAGCGGCGGTAGACTCGCACGTAATCCACTCGCATGGTTTGCGGGAACACGGTGGTTTCGTCGGGATTGTGCGGCCATCCACCGCCGACCGCTAGGTTGAGGATCAGGAAGAAGGGATGGTCATACACCCATTTGGTCCCGGCCGGCAGCGAGGCGGGCGTGACGGTGTGGAAGATCTGTCCATCCACCAGGAAGTCGAGGCGCGCGGGCGCCCACTCTATGGCATAGATATGGTAATCGTCGGCGAAGCGCGCGGGTGCAAGCTGGAAGGCCTTGCCGATTCCGTGGGCGCCCGAATAGCCCGGCCCGTGGACGGTGCCATGCACGGTGTCCGGCTCGCGGCCGATGTTCTCCATGATGTCGATCTCGCCGCACGCGGGCCAACCCTTGCGCCGCTCGTCGGCGCCCAGCATCCAGAAGGCCGGCCAGATGCCTTGGCTGTAGGGAATCCGGATGCGGGCCTCCACGCGCCCATATTCGAAGGCAAACTTGCCCTGCGTCTTCAGGCGGGCCGAGGTGAACTTGCCCGGCGTGGGCTGGAGCGCTTGAATGACGAGGTGGCCCTGGCCGTCCAGGTAGGAATTGGCGCGGTTGCCGGTGTAGGCTTCCAGTTCCTGGTTGCCCCATCCATTGGCGCCGAGATCATAGACCCACTTGGCGGGATCGGGCGGCGAGCCGGGCGCGCCGTTGAACTCGTCACTCCAGATTAGCTGGCGATCCTGCGCGGCGGCAGGGGATAGCAGGGTTAGGCAGCAGAGAGCGGCTAAGCACCAGGCGGCCTGAGAGGCCGCCGCAGGCTGAGAGCCTGCCCCACGAGTTTTCATTGGTCCTCCGGGGTTACGGTCAGAAGTTGGTGGCCCGAGGTGCGCCAGAAGGCCCAGACGACGATGGCCAGCGCTATCGCGGGGTAGGTCACCACAGCCGATTCGTATGGTTTCGTCAGGCCCTGCGCGCCGGGCGTCTCTATCAAAATGTTGACGAAGAAAATGGCCGCCATGGTGGACACCAGGCCCAGGCGCAGCAGAACGAACGCCAGCAGCGTGAAGATCACCAGAAAGAAAAGGAAATCCAACATATTGCCCTGCCAGACCTGGTTTTCCGTCAGGGTGAAGAGCACCGCGGCCGCGAGCGAAGCGATCCAGTCTTTTCGCAAAACCGCGCGGAAGCAGAAAATCGCGAACACTACGATCAGCCCGAACACCAAAGCGCCTTCAGCCCTAGCCAGGACGTCGGCCATCCAGGAACGGGCGCTAAGGCCAACATGCGCATTAGCCGTGGCACCGACGGACCCGGTCGAAACCTCGCGCCACTGGGAGGCGAGAAAGAAGGCCGCGATGATCAGGCCGACGAGCGCGCCGTAGAGGACATGGGCGGCCACTTGCGCGTCCTGCCAGCGGCCGGCCAGCACGCGGCTCCAGGTCAAGATAGCACGCGGCCAGCGGGCGCGCAGGGCCGGCTCGAGCGCGATGTAGAGCACCCAGATCATGGCTGCCGACATGAACCAGTCAGCCACGTTGGCGACGAAGATCGGGATGATAGAGATGTCGGCGACCCAGTGCGCCCAGCACGCCCAGACGGCGCCCACCAGAAGGAAGTACGCCACCGAGAGGCGCCACGCTCCACGGCGGTCGCCGCGTCCGGCCCGCAGATTGCGCGCCGCCATGAATGCGGAGAACAAGAACACCAGCCCGTTGACGAGTCTCGAAACCAGAGAGCGCGCCGAATCCTTCCAGTCCCTGGCCTGCGACTCGGGTGCTTGCCGGGCCTTCGACCAAGGCCAGAGCACCTGCAAGTCGGTGATGTTACCGCGCCACGCGGCGGCTTGCACGGTGAGATCGGTGTGCAGCGTGGGGTGCTGTCCTTTCCATGCTTTCTGCCAGTCGAAGGCGTAGAGAGGGGTGAATCTGGGGGTGGTCTCCGGCCATTGAGAGATGTCGAAGCCGATGGCGCGGGAAATCGCCTGCACATCGACCGGGCGCTCCGCAGTGGAGCGATCCACCTGGGGCGGAACGGCTTGAAACGACCGCAGCTCCCCTTTGCTGTTGACCCACGCTTCGAGCATGCCTGAGACGATGGGCGCGGGGCGATCTTCGGTGACCTCGCCATCCGGCGGCGCGACGAGCGGCAGCGGACTTTCCCGATAACCGAGGGTTAGTGGCGGCTCGGCCTGAAACCAGCGGCGCGCTTCGGCCGCGTTTTTGACGTGCTTACGCGCATCGCCGATGGCGTCCCAATCCCAGTGCAGGTCGTATTTCTTGTCGGCGGGCAGCGCCGTATAGCCGAATGCCGCGGCGTGCTCGCGAACCTTGGCCGCCAGGGCATCCGGCGAGAGATCGAAGGGCACCAAGCTGTGCAACTCGATATTGGTGCGCGCGAACGGTACGGCGATAATCAGGACGGCGATGCCGAGGGCCAGCGGCACGGATTTCTTCAGCGGCAGCCCTTGGGTCTCGCCGGATGCGGCCACCAGTTCGGGAGAAGGCGTCTCACCAGCGGCCAGGGCCGCGGCGAGCGGGTCGCCGCCAGGGAGCGCCGCGGCCACCGAGAGCGCGGTCGCGGGGCGGCGGGCGGGATCGGGATCCAGACAGCGGCGAATGGCTTTTTCCACCGTGGGGTCGATCTCAGCCGCTATCGACGACATGCTGGTGATCTGGGCGCCCTCCTGCAGGCGGATCAACTCGGCCAGGGTGGAGGCTTCGTAGGCGCGCTTGCCGGTAAAGATCTCGTAGAGCAACATGCCGAGGGCGTAAATATCGCTCTTGGCGGTGACCTGTTCGCCGCGCAACTGCTCAGGCGCCATGTAGGCGGGGGTGCCGCTGCGCGCTTCGGCGCCGCGCAGCTGGTCGGCGACGGCGGCCAGGCCGAAGTCCATGACGACGACGTTGCCGCGCCGGTCGAGCATGATATTGGCGGGCTTGAGGTCGCGATGGATGACGCCTTTGTCGTGCGCCGCGGCCACGCCGGCGCAGATTTTGCGGGCGATTTCCAGGGCCTTGTCGGCGGGCAGGCGGCCGATGCGCTGGAGGAGCGATGAGAGGTCTTCGCCATCGACGTACTCCATGGAGATGTAGGGCATGCCGTCCGCTTCGCCGACGTCGTAGACGCGGCAGACGTTGGGATGGGAGACCTGGCGGGCGATGCGGACTTCACTGTGGAAACGCTCGAGGGCGCGCTGGTGGTCGGGGCCGGAATCGGGCAGGAACTTGAGAGCGACGGGTTGGGAGAGCGTGAGATCGGTGGCGCGGTAGACTTCGCCCATGCCGCCGCGGCCGAGCAGGGAGATGATGCGGTAGCGTCCGGCGACCAGGGTGCCGGGGACGAAGCGGCCTTCATCGGGGGTGGAGAAGGCGGGGAGCGAGGTGGCCGGCGGGATGACGACGGTGGCCGTTTGGGATTGTACGGGGGCGTCCATGGCGCTTATTCAGGATAGCAGGGCGAGCGGCGCTCGCCGGGGGCGAGGGGGCGAGCTGCGCTCGCCGTGGCTGGTGGTTAGTGGCTGGTGGCTGGTGGTTGTGTTTGAACAATCAAACCCCAAGTGAGTGGATCGAAAGCGGTGCTGGGCGATGGGTGGATTTGCGCGGCTTGCGCGCCGGGGCGAGGGGTTGGGGACTGGGGGCTGGGGTTGTGTTTGGGGGCGGCGGGGAGAGAGTGGTCGCGTATGAGCTGGGGTCGTTTGCCCGATTGTCAAAGATCAGGGGGGCAGGTTGCTAACGGGTATCGGGGCTCAGGGCGGAACAGAAGGCCGGGTGCGCCTCTGTGCCTTCCGACATCTTGTAATCCGGCAGGGGGCCATGTGGCTCGGTTGATCGATGCCCGGACGGCGGCGCGGATTCCGCGGTTGGCTTTGTTTGGGTGGGCTGCGGCTGGAGCCGGGATTGGCGCTCTTTTCGTAATTGCTTGAGTTCGCGCATGGCACTGGTGCAGGAGCGCTCCAGGCGCGCGCGTTGCGAGGCGACTTCGCGCAGCAGAGGAAACTGCTCTTCGATCGGGATCTTGGCCTCGTAGATTCTGCTCTCGCCTCCAGCAATGCGCGCAAGCAGCCATTGGGCGGTCGACATTTGTTCCAGGTACAACCTTTCGGTGCAGGTTTGGGGCTGCCACTCGGCAACGAGCGCGCCCCAGAGCCGCTTGTATTCCTCGGGATCTTCGCCGTCGATGAGGGTGCTGCGGGCACGCAGGCCGTAAGTGAGGGCGTTGAGGCGCACGGCTTCTTTTCCCTCCGGAGTTTTAGGGCCGCAAGAGTGCTGGGCATTCTGCCGGTTGGCTTCTTGCTGTTTGTCTGAAATCAACATAGGTAAAATCACCTTCCGATTCAATGATAGAGGGCTCGCGGAAGGGGAACGGCGTACGAGAAAGGCGTGGTGAGTAGTAAGTGGTTTGGCTGGTGGGGATGCGGGTGGGGGATTTATTCTCTAAGTTTGTGACCGGCGAAAGCGGGGCTGAGAGCCCCGCGCAGGCTGAGAGCCTGCCCCACAAGAAAGCGGAGGCTGGCTCAAGGTATGATGAAAGGTTCCCGCTATGATTGTGGAGGCCCATGTCGTCCGGTTTGACTCGATTTCTTTGGATGGCGGCGCCACGCTTGCGCCGGTTGAGGTTGCGTACGAAACGTACGGCTCGCTGAACGCGCAGAAGAGCAACGCCATCCTGATCCTGCACGCGTTTTCCGGCGATGCGCACGCCGCCGGGGTCAGTCCGGAAACCGGCAAGCCGGGCTGGTGGGACAACATGATCGGGCCGGGCAAGGCGTTCGACACCAACAAGTATTTCGCGATCTGTTCGAACGTGTTGGGCGGATGCCGCGGCACGACTGGACCGGCGTCGATCAACCCGGCGACGGGCTGCCCCTATGCCATGTCATTTCCCGTGATCACCATTCGCGACATGGTGCGGCTGCAGAAGATGCTGATCGATCACCTGGGCATTGCGCGGCTGCTCAGCCTTTCGGGCGGGTCGATGGGCGGGATGCAGGCGCTGGAGTGGGCGGTATCTTATCCCGAGGCGGTGGTGTCGACGATTCCGATCGCGGCGACGGCGCGGCACAGCGCGCAGCAGATCGCCTTCAACGAAGTGGGCCGGCAGGCGATCATCGCCGATCCGGATTGGAGCGAGGGCAATTATTACACCGGCAAGCCGCCCGCGCGGGGACTGGCGGTGGCGCGCATGGTGGGCCACATCACTTACATGAGCGACGACTCCATGCGCGAGAAGTTCGGGCGGCGGCTGCGCGGGAAGAACAGCTTCGGGTACGATTTCGACGTGGATTTCGAAGTGGAAAGCTACCTGCGCTACCGCGGCAGCGAGTTCGTCAGCCGGTTCGATGCGAACTCTTATTTGTACATCACCAAGGCGATGGACTATTTCGATCTGTCGAACGGCAACGGGTCGCTGGCGGCCGCGTTCGAGCGGGCCACGGCGCGGTTCCTGGTGATCAGCTTCAGCTCGGATTGGCTGTATCCGAGTTATCAATCGCAGGAGATCGTGCGCGCGCTGCGCAGCCGCAACGTGGATGTGGCCTATTGCGAACTGCCGTCCAACTACGGGCACGACGCGTTCCTGGTGGACGTGGGCGAGCAGACCGAACTGGTGCGCGGGTTCCTGGCCAGCACGTATGAAAAGGTTGCCGGATGACCACTGCCGCATCGCATCCGAAGCCGCACGGCAAGCCGTTCGTGGGGGAGTTACTGGGGCGCAGCGATTACGCCATCATCGGCGCGATCGTGGAGCCGGGCGCGAAGGTGCTGGACTTGGGGTGCGGCGAGGGCGAACTACTAGAATGGCTGGCGGCGAACAAGGGCGTGGATGCGCGCGGCGTGGAGATTTCGGGAGCGCGGGTACAGCGCGCCATCGCCCGGGGCGTGTCGGTGTATCAGGGCGATATCGACCAGGGGTTGGCGGATTATCCGGACCAGGCGTTCGATTACGTGATTTTGAGTCAGACGCTGCAGGAGACGCGGCAGCCGCTGCGGGTGCTGCGGGAGATGCTGCGCGTGGGACGGCGGGCCATCGTGGCGTTCCCCAATTTCGGGCATTGGCGTGTGCGGCTATCGATGCTGACGACCGGGCGCGCGCCGAAGACGCGGCTTTTCCCGTATGACTGGTACGATTCGCCGAACATCCACTTTCTGACGGTGGACGATTTCGAGCAACTGGCGCGGCAGGAGGGGCTGGCGGTGGAGCGGCGGTTCTTTCTGGAGGGACATCGGACGGTGGATACGCTGCCTAATCTGCGGGCGGAAGTGGCGGTGTTTTTGGTGCGGCGGTAGGGGCTTACCAGGATCGATGATGTCTCAATTTCTACGGAACTCGCGACGAATTCGGATGTTCCCAGGGCTCAGCACAGCGAACGCGCCGGCCAATTCTTGCCCATGTTCTTGAATCGATTCCGAGACCACCGCTGCCTTCATGGCTGGCCCCAGACCCCATAAACGGATCAGCAGAACGCCAGTCGACGCTTGCCGCTGCCGGAAGACGAGTTCGCCGAAGTCCTTATCAGCCGTGATCAACACGCTCTCGGATATCCGGCTCTCCGTCAGGACGGTTTCATCCATGATTCCGGGCGACATTTCGGCAACATAGGCAACCAGGTGGCCGTCGAGGCGTAGGCGTTCGACGATCTGGCGATCGACGCTTTCATCCGCCAGGAACGTCACCGAAGAGTCGTCTCAAGAGGGTAGACGACATCTGCGCGCAGGGCGTCAGCCGCAAACGCAAGCGCTGCGCGAACCGCGTCTTCGGTGAGCCGCGGATGCGCCTCAAGTAGCTGTTCGACCGTTTCGCCGGCGGCCAATTTCTCCAGGATCAACTCGACGGTGATGCGGGTGCCTGCGATTACAGGCTTGCCCGTCATCACGCCGGGGTTGGAAACAATCATCTTTCGGTAATCGCGCACGTGTCCCCCTTCAATCCAGGGTACCGCGCCAGGGGTGCGAAGTCATCCGGCCCGGCGTGCGGGGGGGTGCGCTCGACGCCTAGCGTTTCGCGGGGCAGACCGTAGCTTCCCGGATCGGGACCTCCCGGGCCCCTTGCTGGTGCGAAAGGGGGTTTAAACGCAGCAATCGGTTTCTCTGGACGCTGCGGCGTCATCGCGCACAACCCTGGCCCAATCACAGGATGGCTCGGTAGCCCAACAATCGACGGTGGCCAACTGTAAGAAGTAGTTGTGCTGAAACATGGTATAACAACAAACAAACTCACGTAGCCCATTACTCCATGGCTACCTGACGTTTAGCCGTGCCCGCAGCCTGGCTGCTCGGTTGCGCCGAGTAGAGCCTAATGGAAGAGATACTGAGAAAGCCACGAGCCCGAAATAGGCTGAAGTGGTCGAACTCAAGGCCATCTCGCCCGAAGGTAGTCTTGAAGTCGCTGACGACGTCGCAAGGCAGCGTCAACCACCCGTCGTTGACCGCTGAAGGTTGTCGATAGACAGTCCACTCGTGGCACCCCGAAGCTCCGTTTGGCTGCGGTTTATCGCGTCCTATTTGGTACTGGATCCAATAATAGTCTTCCGGCCCTTTGCCACGAGCCTTGCACCTGACATAGAAGGCAGAGCGGGCCTCGGGCCTGTACTGAAGATCGAAGGCCACCGAAATAAAACCGCCTGGCCGCAAGGGGTACTCAAGGCGAGCGCCAAACCCGGCATCAACTCGCACGTACTGGCCCACTTCGGAATCGCGTTGCAACGTCAGGTGACATGTGATGTCAGGTTACCACCGGGCTGACCAAGAAGGGCGTCTTCAACGCCCGCACCAACCAGCGGGGCGATCAAATCGTGGAGGCCGCCATCGAGACGGTTAAGGTTCAGGATGAACGCACCAAAGAGATTCTGCGCGAATTGGCCGGGCTGCATCCGGAAGA
>PMVV01000495.1 GCA_003166475.1 Bryobacterales bacterium
AGCGCCATGAGCGTGCCGCAGCCGGTAGTCGCCGCGGTCACCAGCGCCGCGTCTTATGACGCCAGCGGCGTCTCGCCCGGAGAAATTGCAACCATCTGGGGACAGTCGCTTGGACCGGCGAGCGGCGCGCAGGCGCAGCCTTCCAACGGCGTATGGGGCACTTCCTTTAGCGGCGTGCAGGTCTTCTTCAATGGCTATCCTGCGCCTATTTACTTCGTGTCTAACACGCAACTGAATGCCATCGTTCCCTATGCAGTCGCCGAGCAGACCATGGTCAACGTGGTGGTGGTGTATCGGGGCAACGCCTCCGCGCCATTTCAGGTTGCCGTCGCGCCGGCCAAGCC
Organism: Bryobacterales bacterium; assembly: GCA_003166475.1. Classification (GTDB taxonomy): domain Bacteria; phylum Acidobacteriota; class Terriglobia; order Bryobacterales; family Bryobacteraceae; genus Bog-159. The sequence continues at coordinate 345 of PMVV01000495.1, forward strand.
CGCCATCTTCACCGACGATACGTCGGGGCATGGCCAAGGCGCAATCTTGAACCAGGATTACAGCCTCAACGGCCCGGCCAACCCGGCGCTGCGCGGGCAATATGTATTCATCTACGGCACCGGCGAAGGACTGACCACGCCGCCGGGCGTGGATGGCCGTATCTCGGGGACGCCGCTGCCCAACGTGAGCCTGGACTGTTCGGCCATCATTGGCGGGCAGACCGTCACCCCGGAATACTGTGGAGAAGCGCCCGGCGCGACTGCTGGGTTGGTGCAGGTGAACCTGCTGATCCCGCAGTCGGTGACGCCCGGCAGCGCCGTGCCTGTCACAGTCACCATCGGCGGTGTGACGAGCCAGGCGGGAGTGACTTTGGGGGTGAAATGACGATGAAGATTCTCTCCTGTCTAACTGTCTTACTGGCAGCGATGCCGTTGGCCGCGCAGCCCACCACTCTCCGGCAGGCGGCGGCGCCGCAGGGCATTCCGATCGGCGCGGCGGCATCGGCGGACGAGTACGGCCCGCCCGATCTGCTGCTGAATACGTCCTACGCCAATTTGCTCTCCAGCCAGTACAGCATGCTGGAGCCGGGCAACGCCATGAAGTGGGACGTGACCCAGCCCACCCAGACCACTTACAACTTCGGGCCGGGCGATGAGTTGGTGGCATTCGCGCAGGCCAATCAGATGCGCGTGCGGGGTCACAATCTTTGCTGGTACACGCAGTTCCCGTCGTGGCTGCAGCCGTATGCGGAGACCGCCACGCCTGCACAGATGGCAACCCTGCTCCAGAACCACATCACCACCGAGGTGACCCATTTCGCGGGGCAGGTATTCGCGTGGGACGTGGTCAACGAAGCCTTTGACGACTCCTCGGCCGCCGCCCTGCGCGATTCCATTTGGTACAACCAGCCCGGCATCGGCCAGACCGGCACCGGGTATATCGCGCAGGCGTTCAAGTGGGCCCACGCAGCCGACCCCAGCGCGCTGCTGTTTTATAACGACTACAACATCGAGGAGCCGGGCCCCAAGTTCGACGCCGTCCTCAGCATGGTTCAGGACTTTGTGAACAACGGCGTGCCCATCAACGGCGTAGGCTTCGAAATGCACGTCCTGAACGCCTACTATCCGAGCGCCACCCAACTGGCGCAGAACATGCAAGCGCTGGCGGCGCTTGGCCTGCAGGTGCACATCACGGAAATGGACGTCCGCCTGCCGGTGGATGCAAGCGGCAACGCCTCGGCGGCGGATCTGCAGACTCAGGCCCAGATTTACCAGACCATCATGACGGTGTGCCTGCAGCAGCCCAACTACACGGCGTTTCAGGTCTGGGGCGTCTCCTACAACGATTCGTGGATTCCCAGCGTCTTCCCCGGGTATGGCGCGGCGCTGCCGTTCGATTTTAACTACAAGCCCACGCCCGCGTTCACCGCGCTGATGACGGCCATGCAGACCACGACTACGCCGCCGTCGCTGAAGGTGAGTAACGTCGTGAACGCCGCAAGCTATCAAGGCGGCCCTGTGGCGCCGGGAGAAATCGTGACCGTTTACAACTCCACGTACGGCCCCGCCACACTGGTGCTCGGCCAACCGGACGCGACCGGCAAATTCCCGACCAACGTTGGCGGAGTGCAGGTGCTGTTTGACGGGGTGCCTGCGCCGCTGCTCTACGCTTCGGCCAACAGTGGCGTGGGCGCAATTGTGCCGTTTGAAGTGGCGGGCAAGCAGCAGACGGTGGTCGAGTATCAGTACAACCCTGCCAGCGGGGCGGCGGTATCGAATACCGCGACCCTGCCGGTGGCCGCCGCCGCGCCGGCCATTTTCGCCCTCAATGAAAGCGGCAGCGGACCCGGCGCCATCCTGAACTTGGATTATACGGTCAACAGCGCGTCCAATCCGGTGTCTGCGGGCGGGTATATTCAGGTATTCGGCACCGGCGGCGGCGCGATTGTGGGGGGTGCCACGGATGGCGCGCCCGCGTCCGGCGCGGCGAATCTGGCCACGCAACCGGTCACGGCGACGATTGGGGGCGTGGCGGCGAAAGTCGTGTACGCAGGCACGGCGCCGGGCCTGGTGAATGGCGCCATGCAGGTGGATCTTCAAATCCCGGCGGGCCTGACGCCGGGTCCGCAACCGGTAGTGATCACCGTGGGAACGGCGGTGAGCCAGAGCGGCATCACCGTGGCGGTGCAGTAGGGGTTGACCTTGAGAAGTTGTGGGGCAGGCCCTCGGCCTGCGCGGGGCTCTCAGCCCCGCTTCTCGTGAGCGAAGCTCGCTCGCCGGGTGAAACCCGGAAAATGGACCCGGACTATTGCCTGTTTGTCCGGTTCGCGGACGGGCTGAGCGGTCAGGTGCAGTTGCGCGAGGAGGATTTTGCCGGCGCGCTTTTGCCACTGCGGGATATACAGTTCTTCGAGCAGGTTTTCCTGGACCACGGCGCAGTGGCTTGGCCCGGCGAAATCGACCTCGCGCCCGATGCAATGTATGAAGAGGTCGCCAGACAGCCGATCGGCGCGGGCAGATCGAGGTGACGGTTTTGCCCCGATGCTGCTCCGTCTGGACGAACGCGACGACCTCACCCCGGAGGAAGAGGCGCTGGCGGAAGTGCTGACGCTGCTCATCGAAGACTACGAGGAGAAGCGCTACCCCATGCCTCGTGTGTCGCCCAACGAATCGCTGAAGGCGCTCATGGACGATCGCGGATTGAAGCACAAGGACATCTGGCCCGTGCCAGGGAACAAAGGCGCGGCTACCGAAATTCTGAATGGGCGGCGGTCGATCAGTAAGGCGCAGGCGAAAAGGCTTGCCGAGTTCTTCCAGGTTCCCATCGATTTATTCGTCTGAGACGGACGCGGTGAGCCCGGGAGTCTGGCCGCCTCGCGGCACGCCGCAAACGGAACGCCGGTTGAAGGCCGGGAGCGGACGAGCTTGGCTCGCCGGGAGCGGGGCTGAGAGCCCCGCGCAGGCTGGGAGCCTGCCCCACAAGAACAGATCGGTCCGCCTGTTAAACTATAGAATCAATTATGGCGTTGAGTAAAGATTTGCTGGAGATCCTGGTTTGCCCGCTGTGCAAGGCGGACCTCGACCTGAAGCCCGACAATAGCGGCCTGAAGTGCGTCCAGTGCCACCGCGTCTATCCGATTCGCGACGATATCCCGGTGATGCTGGTCGACGAGGCGAAGATCGAAGAGTGACCGGCCTGTCCATCGGCTGCCGCGTGGCCGTCATCCGGCTGCGCTCGCTGGGCGACTGCGTGCTTACCACACCTGCGCTCGATATCCTGAAGCGCGCCCGCCCCGACCTGCGCATCGCCGTCGTGGTGGAAGACCGCTTCCGCCCGATCTTCGAGCGCAATCCCGATATCGAAGCGCTGCTCGGCCCAAGCTGGCGCGAGCTGCGCGCGTGGTCTCCCGAGTTTTGCCTGAACCTGCACGGTGGCAACGCCAGCGCGCGCCTCACCGCCCTTTCGGGGGCGCCCCAGCGCGCGGGATTCGCGCACTATCGCTGGCAGTCTCTCTACAACGTGCGCATCCCCCGCGCGCAACAGATCCTGGGCGAAGAGCGCACGGTCCATACGGCCGAACATCTGGCATCGGCCATGTTTTACTTGGGTGTGCCGCGCGTGGAGATCCCGCGCGCCAGGTTGTTTGCAGCAATGCCGTTTGCCGCCGCGCGCCCCACCGCCAGAGGTTACGCCGTCGTCCATCCCGTCGCCTCGCAGCCCGATAAGACCTGGCCCGCCGCCGGCTTCCTCGCCGCCGCGCGGCATCTGCACGAATCGCTGCATCTCGATCCCGTATTCATCGCCGGACCGGGCGAAAACCTCGCCGCCTTTCGCCAATACCGAACGGTGATCGGCGCGCCGCTGGACGAAATCAAATCCCTGCTGAGCGGCGCCACGCTATTCCTGGGCAACGATTCCGGACCGGCCCATATGGCCGCGGCGTTCGGCCTCCCGGTGGTCTCGATCTTCGGCGCCTCCGATCCGGCCATCTGGCATCCCTGGCGCACCGAATCGGTGGTGGTCCAAAACGCGGCCGGCATCCAATCGGTCACCGAACGGCAGGTGCTCGACGCTCTGGAGCGCATGCGGGTGCACGCATGAGAGACCTGCTGCGGCTGCTGGCTTTTGCCAAACGGTATTGGGCCTACCTGCTTCTCTCGGTGTTCCTGATGGCCTGCGTAGGCGCAGCCCACGGCATGACCGCGCTGCTGATCGGGCCCATCTTCGATCGCGTGCTGAATCCGGCGTCCATCGATGCGCCGGTATTGCTGTTCAAGGACCCGGTGTTCCATCACCCGGTCTATCTCAGCAACATCGTGCCCGGCGCCATGCACAACCGCAGCATCTGGACCATGGTGGCCTTCGCCATCCTGGCCGTATTCCTCACCAAGGGAATCTGCGACTATCTGGCGAATTACCTGGTGAATTATGTGGGGTGCTCGGCGGTCACGGACCTGCGCAACACGGTGTTCGACAAAGTGGTCAGGCAGGGCGCGCAGTTCTTTGAGGCGCACTCCACCGGGCGGCTCATGTCGTCGATCATGAACGATATCGAGAAAATACAGGTCGCGGTTTCGCACATTCTGGCGGACCTGCTGCGGCAGACATTCGTTGTCCTGGGGCTGCTGTTCGTCATCCTGAATATGGACTGGAAGCTGGCCCTGGCGAGCCTCACCGTACTGCCCTTCGTGCTGATCCCGACGGCGCGCATCGGCCGCCGCATTCGCCGCACCAGCCGCCGAAGCCAGGATCACGCCGCCGAGTTGAATGAGATCCTGCAGGAAACCCTCAGCGGCCACCAGGTGGTGAAGGCCTTCGGCACCGAACAATACGAATCGGGCCGCTTCCGCCAGACCGCGCAGCGATTGCTCAAGACCAACCTGCGGTACGTGCGCCAGCAGGCGCTGGCCTCCCCGCTGATCGAGATCTTCGGCGCGCTCACCATCGTCGGACTGCTGACCTACGCGCGCACCCAGATCAAGGCCCACACGCTGACGGCCGGCGAGTTCACCAGTTTCGTGATTGCGCTGCTCATGATGTACGAGCCGGTGAAGCGCCTCACCGGCATCCATAACATTTTCGAGCAGGCCATTGGCGCGTCGCAGAAGGTTTTCGAATACCTGGCGCACGCCGAAGAGATTCAGGAGAAGCCGGGCGCCGTCAAGCTGGAGCGCTTCACCGGCGCCATCCGCTTCGAGAACGTCGCTTTCCGCTATCCGCTTTCGCCCAATGGATTTCAGTTGAAGGCCCTCAATCTGGAAGTGAAGGCGGGCGAAGTGGTAGCGGTGGTGGGGCCGAGCGGCGCGGGCAAGACCACGCTGGTTAACCTGGTGCCGCGATTCTACGACGTCACCTCCGGCGCCGTGCGCATCGACGGGCGGGATGTACGCGATTTCGATCTGGCGTCGCTGCGGCGGATGGTGGGGATCGTGGCGCAGGATACTTTCCTGTTCAACGACACCGCGGCCAACAATATCGCCTACGGCCGGCCCGGCACGCCGATGAGCGAGATCCGCGACGCGGCGCAATCGGCGCTGGCGGACGAATTCATCTCTAAGCTGCCGGAAGGCTACAGCACCATCATCGGCGAGCGCGGCGTGAAGCTCAGCGGCGGGCAGCGGCAGCGCATCGCCATCGCCCGCGCGCTGCTGAAGAACGCGCCCATCCTGATCCTGGACGAAGCCACCTCGCACCTGGACACCGAATCGGAAATGCTGGTGCAGGACGCGCTGGGCAACCTGATGGCGGGCCGCACGGTCATCGTGATTGCGCACCGGCTGTCCACCATACGCCGGGCCGATAAGATCGTGGTGCTGGAGCGCGGCGGCATCTTCGAAGTGGGCACGCATGAAGAACTGGTGAACGGCGGCGGCATTTATCAAAGGCTGCACGAGCTGCAATTCGTGGAGGCGGGGAGCGCGATGGACCTATGAGCACACGCAGTATGACGGGCTTCGCGCGGGTGCGCAAGACGGCGCCGGACGGCGAGATCGCGGTCGGCATCAAGAGCGTGAACCATCGCGGCCTGGATATGCATTTCCACATGGCCGCGGAACTGGATCCCTTTGAAGGCGCCATTCGCAACGCGGTGAAGAGCAAAGTCGCGCGCGGGCACCTGCAGATCAACGTGGCGTTCAATCGGACTGCGCCGGCGGATGCCTCCAGCCTGAACCGGCCTTTGCTGCAGGCTTATCTCGCGGCATTTCGGGAAGCGGCCGGCGAGTTCGGCGCGGAAGGCAAGCCCGATCTGAACGCGGCGCTGCGCGTGCCCGGAATGCTGCAGGCGGGCGTAAGCGAGGAACCGGACGCCAGTCTGGAGCAGGCGCTGCTGGAAGCCACCGAGGAAACACTGGATCTGTTGAACCGGTTTCGCGAGCGCGAGGGCGCGGCCATGGCGGCCGAGATGCGCGAGCGATGCGCATCGGTCTGCGATCTGGCGGCGCAGATGGAGAAAATCCGGTCGCGCGCGACCCAAGCTTTCCAAAAGAGACTGAACGAACGGCTGCGCGAGTTGCTGCGCGGCGCCGGCATCGAGCCGCAGCGGTTGGCGCAGGAGGCGGCCCTGCTGGCCGAGCGCAGCGATATCAGCGAGGAATTGGTCCGCCTGAAGACCCACGCCGCGCAACTCGAGAAACTCTTGGATGCCAGCGGAGAGGTCGGCAAACGGCTGGATTTCCTGCTGCAGGAGATGAACCGGGAAGCCAACACGATCCTGTCGAAAACCGGCGGGCTGGGAGACCTGGGCCTGACCATCACGGACCTGGCGCTGGCGGCCAAAGCCGAGATCGACAAGCTGCGAGAACAATCGCTGAACCTCGAATGACAAAAGCAACCACAGATGGACACAGATGGACACGGATAAGAATCCGGTCTTTTATCTGTGTTTATCTGTGTCTATCTGTGGTTCCATTATGACGACAGTCTTTATAATCTCGGCGCCGTCCGGGTCGGGCAAGTCCACCCTGGTACGGCGGTTGCTGGCTGGTGTGCCGGGGCTGATGTTTTCGATCTCGTATACCACCCGCGCGCCGCGCGGCGGCGAGGTGGAGGGCGAGAACTATCATTTCCTCGCGCGCGGGGAGTTCGAGGAGCGCATCGGCCGGGACGAGTTCCTGGAACACGCCCAGGTTTTCGGGAACTATTACGGCACCCACCGCGGGGTGCTGGAGCAGGCCCGGGAGCGCGGCCTCGACCTGGTACTCGACATCGACGTGCAAGGTGCGCGACAATTGAAGAGTAAGATTCCAGAAGCGGTGACTGTTTTTATCCTGGCCCCGTCCCGCGAGATCCTCGAGCAACGGCTGCGCGCGCGTGGCGAAGATTCCGACGCGGTAATCGAACGGCGGCTTCGCGACGCGGCCAACGAGATCCGAAATTACAGCGTTTACGACTACGTGCTGATTAACAAAGAGCTGACCCAGTCCGACCAGACGCTGGCGGCGATCGTGGGCGCCGAGCGGGTGCGGCGAAACCGGATGGAAGAGCAGATCCGGCCGATTCTGGAAACTTTCGAGAAGAACGTATAAAGGATGCATCAGAATATGGGCGACAAGATTCCGCGCAACAACGCGCATTGCACCATCCCGGACGATGCCGAACAGAGCACCTACCGCTTCATCATCGTGGCCGCCAAGCGCGCCCGCCAGTTGCAAGGCGGCGCGCGGCCGGTGCTGCCCACGTCCTCCAAGAAGCCCACCATCATCGCCATGGAGGAAGTGCGGCGCGGATTGGTGAAATACGAGATCCTGGGCCCTCCGCCGACGGAAGAACCACCGGTTCCCGAACCCGTCCTCTAAACCAGCGCTATGAACATCGTCCTGGGCGTGGGCGGAGGCATCGCGGCTTACAAGTCGGCCGAGTTGGTCCGCCTGCTCATCGAGCGGGGGCACGGCGTGCAGGTGGTGATGACTGCCGGCGCGCAGGAATTCGTCCGGCCTCTGACTTTTGCGGCGCTCACCGGGCGTAAGGTCGTCACCTCGCTGTTCTCCACCAACTCCGAGTCGACGCTTTCGAGCGCCATCGAGCATATCGGTGTGGCGCAAGAAAACGATCTGCTGGTGGTGTCGCCCGCCACCGCCGATCTGCTGGCGAAATTCGCGAATGGCTTGGCGGACGATTTCCTCACCACCATGTACCTCGCGTTCACCGGTCCGGTGGTGCTGGCCCCCGCCATGAACAGCAACATGTGGCTGCACGCCGCCACGCAAAGCAACCTGGAGACTCTCCGCCGCCGCGGCCACCGCATCGTGGACCCGGAGGAAGGCCAACTGGCCTGCGGCATGGTGGGTCCGGGGCGCCTGGCTGCGCCCGAGCAGATCGCCATGGCGGTGGACGCCGAGATCGGGAGGCGCCGCGACCTGGATGGCGAAACCGTGCTGATCACGGCCGGCCCCACTCAGGAACCGCTCGACCCGGTGCGCTACATCTCCAATCGCTCCAGCGGCAAGATGGGGTACGCGCTGGCCGAAGCGGCTGCGGCGCGCGGCGCCAAGGTCGTGCTCATTTCCGGGCCGGTCCATCTGGCACCGCCGCGCGGTTGCACGTTCATCGCGGTACATACCGCGCGCGAAATGCGCGACAGGGTGTTCGAAAATCTGCAACCGGCCAGTGTCATCGTCAAGGCGGCGGCCGTCGCGGATTTCCATCTGTCGAAGGTGCCCTCGCAGAAGATGAAGAAGACCGCCGCGCGGCTTTCCCTCGAACTCGACCCCACGCCGGATATCCTTGCCGAACTGGGCCGCAAGAAGGGCGACCGCCTGCTGGTGGGCTTCGCGGCCGAGACCGAAAACCTGCAACAGGAAACCCGCCGCAAGCTGGAAGCCAAAAACTGCGACATGGTGGTCGGCAACCTGGTGGGCGGCGAAGGTGGGGCCTTCGAATCCGACCAGAACGAAGTGCTGCTGGCGCTACGCAGCGGCGAATTCATTGCCGTGCCGCGCGCCTCCAAACGCGAAGTCGCCGATCGTATTTTCGACGAAATCCTGAAACTTCGGCTGCATATATACGCCACCAATGGACGCTGAAACTCTGCGCCAGTATCTGGAGTATTACCAAGACTTGGGGATCAAAACGCTCTATCGCCGCGCCGCGCCGGAACCGCTTGCTAACGCGCGCGGCTCAGTAACCGAGCCGCGACCGTCAGGGAGCGGTGAACCGCTGTTTCGCATCCTCGACGACATCGGCGATTGCCGTCGCTGCCGCCTGCACGAACAGCGCAACAAGATCGTCTTCGGCGTAGGCAACGAGCAATCCAAGCTGGTCTTCGTGGGCGAAGGTCCGGGCGCGGATGAAGATGCGCAAGGCATCCCGTTCGTCGGGCGCGCGGGCCAACTGCTTACGCAGATGATCGAAGGCACCGCGAAAAAGGAAGGCATTCCGCTGCTGCGCAAGGACGTCTACATCTGCAACGTGGTGAAATGCCGCCCGCCGGAGAACCGCCAGCCGCAACCGGACGAGATGGAGATCTGCGGCCAGTTCCTCGCGCGCCAGTTGCTGGCCATCAGTCCCAAGGCCATCTGCGCGCTCGGCTCGACCGCGGCGAAATACCTGACTCACAGCAAAGAAGGCGTCACCCGCATGCGCGGCAACTGGTATAAGTGGAATGATATTCCGGTGATGGTCACTTACCATCCCTCTTACTTGCTGCGCGCCTATAACGTGGAGCCCAAGCGCGAAGCGTGGGAGGACCTGAAGAAGGTCCTGCATTTCGTCTACGACTGACCGAAGATCCGGTTAATTCGTCGCGGCTGCCTGCGGCTCCTCGCCCCAGATATACCTGCTGAACCACTCGTAGTTGTGCTCCATCACCGCTCTCTGCTGCTTGGGCTTGTTGATGGGATGCCCGAAGCCTTTGTACAAGATCAGCTTCACCGGAACACCCCGGTCCTTCAAAGCCTGGTACAACTCGAAAGCATTGGGCGGCGGGACGCGTTTGTCCTGATCCCCATGCTGGATCAGCGTGGGCGTTTTCGCCTGGTTCACATAGAAGATTGGGGAAGTCTTCCGATAGATCTCCGGATCGTCCCAGGGTGTCGCCTTCAGGTACTGTCGCGTGAACGGATGGATGTCGGTATTCACGTAGTAAGTGGACCAGTCCGAGATCCCCGCGCCGACCGAAACCGCCTTGAACCGGTCGCTGTAAGTGGTGATGAACGCCGAGATATAACCACCCTCGCTCCAACCCATGGAGCCCACGCGATCCCGGTCGACCATGCCCTTGCCGATCAGAAAATCCACGCCGGAAATCACGTCCTGGTAATCGCCAATCCCCAGGTTGCGCACATTCAACGCCCGAAACTTCGCGCCGTATCCGGCGGAACCGCGATAGTTCGGCTGCAAGATCAGCGCTCCCTTGGCCGCAAAACGCTCGACCGGGTAGTATCGATCCGCGCGCCGCGCAGGCGTGTCGATGCCGGTCGGCCCGCCGTGAATCACCACCAGCAGGGGATATTTGCGCGAGGCGTCATAATCCGCCGGTTTGACGAGTACGCCTTCAATGGGCGTCCCGTCCGTGGAGTTCCACCGGATCACTTCCCGCGTAGCCAGGCGGAAATCCTTCCACTGCTCGCTCAGATTGGTCAGGTATTTGGGAGCGAAGTCCTTCACCGGCGATACGAAAACCTCGCCGAACCGGTCCGGCCCAGAGACGACTCCCGCCATGGTCCGGTGATCGCGCGTGAATGTCGCGCCAGATACGAAAAGTTGGTCCGGCCCGCTCACCCGCTGCACCGCCAGTGTTGCCGGGTCCAGCCGGAATACGTGCGAACTCGTTTTCTGCAGCGCGCCAAAGTAGATGCCATCCGGCCCCCAGTCTTCCAGCCGCGGATCCTCGTCGAAGGCGGCCGTCAGTACGCGCATCTCCCCGCCATCCGCCGGTACCACCGCGATGCGGGAATTCGTATAGAAGTAGAACTTCTCTCCGTTCGCCGTCGAGAAGGCGATCTGCCGCCCATCCGGCGACCACACCGGACCGTTATGCGGGCCATTGGCTTCCACCAGTTTCTTCAGAAACTTGTCCGCGACATTCACCACATAGATCTGGGCGGTGCCGGAGGAACCGAGGTCCGGATCGCGCGTGGCGCTGAAAGCGATGCGCTTGGAATCGGGAGACCACGAGAAATCGCGCACGCTGAATTTGTCGCCTGCGGTGAGCGCCTCGGCTTTAGGCCTCTGTTTGGGATCGGCGGGAATCTCGGCGGGCGCCTTGATCAGCCACAGGTGCAGCATGGAGTAGTCGCCATTCACGATCTCGAAGTCGCCGTACTTTTCTTTGCGGTCCTTCTTTTCCTTCGGGTCCGGCCCCGTGGAGGTGTAAGCGATGGCGCTCGCGTCCGGCGCCCATTCGAACGCGTCCACTCCGTTATCCTCGCTGGTCAGTTGCGCGGCTTCCCCGCCGGTCGGCGAGATTAGGTAGATCTGGCGCTTGCTGTCGCGCTCCGAAGCGAAGGCGATGCGCTTGGAATCGGGCGACCACTTGGGGCTTTGGCTCGATTTCTTGCCGCTGGTAAGCTGGTAGCGCTCGCCTGTGGAGAGCATGGCGATCCAGAGCTGCTGCACGAATTCGTCGTCTTCCCAATTCGTCTGTTGAACTGTGTACGCGACGTATCGGCCATCCGGCGAGATCTCGGCGCTTTGCACGGATTGCATGCTGAGCGATTGATCGATGGTGGGCGTCTGGGCGCACCCGATCGCGCAGAACAGGATTAAAAGCAGGAGCGATACCTTGCACATGGGGTCATTATATTGTGGCTAAAAATCAAACGCCAACTGATCGGCGTAGTGCTGGCGGCGGATGCTGTCGATCTCGCGGGCTTCGCCGGTGCGTCCCCAATGCTCCAGGATCCAGATCTGCTCCCAGGCGCAGTCTTCCAGCACGCGACGGTCGCCCTGCCGCTCGGCGGCGCGCTGCCAGTCCTGGAGGATTTCAAAAGCCTCGGCCAGCCGGTCTTGCGCTTTCGCCCACGTCAGCGCGCGACGCGCCAGCTTCGAGGCCAGCGGCCAATCCGTTTCCAGCGCCCGGGCGAAGGCGTGCTGCAGATCGGGCCAGTATGCCGTGAGATCCGACGTGGGATCCTCGGCTCCGGTTTGTGCCTCGAACACGCCGGCGGCGGCAAGCGAGTGATAGCGCGCCCAACGTTTGGCGTCGCCCCGCAAAGCCACCCGCTCGCGGACCAGCGCCGGAACGAGAAACCGCGGACCGTTTTCGTCCAGCGGCGCAAGCACATCCTGCGACACGAACCCGGCAACCATGTCGCGCGCTTCCTCCGCCTCGGCGTCGGCGGTGCGCACGGCCATATCGAGGGGGAAGCCGGATGCCGCACAAGCGCACATGGCCGACAGCAGCCGCTGCGCGGGGCCATCCAGGTTACGGATGGTGTCCGCTAACTGAGCAGGGTCCCGGCCGGAAGAAGCATCCAGCGGAACCGCCGCGGCGGAGAGCGCAGGCGCGAGATCGTTGTGCCGCGTGGTCATCAGGACCGACGTCCGCCCGCGCGGTGCAAGTAAAGCGGCGGTGGCCGCCACGGCGTCGTCGAGAATCAGCAGGCAGCGATGCCTGGCCGCGAGACGGCGGAGTTCATTCAGGTTGGATTCCAGATCGCGGTCGAGCCGCACCCCCACCTGCGCTGCCAAGTCGCCCGCCAGCGCGGCGGCGGTGCGCGAGCCGCCAGTCAGCCAGAAGACCGCGTCAAAATCCTCCTGATGCCGGCGAGCGAATTCCAGGGCCAACGCGGTCTTGCCGGCGCCGGCGGCCGCCTCCAGCACGGCCATGCCCGGCGTGTCCGCCAGCAGCGCGCAGAGCGTTTCCAACTCGGCGTCGCGTCCTTGAAACGATGGCTGCCGCGCGGGAACGAAGGACGCCTCCCGCGGCAAGGGCGAAAGGCCCATCAACCATCGCTTGATGGCGCGGAATGCGGCCAGACGATTCTGGCGCAGATCGAAAAAATTCTTGCGCCGCAGCAGATCGGGAAACTTCGCGTCGCGGCAGAGTAACGTCGCGAAAGCGGTGCCCACCTCGGCGGCCTGCTCCCAAAAGACCGATTTCCAGCGCTCCAGGACCCAGCGCGGCGGGACCGCTTCCGGGGAAAGCAGCACCAACACCACATCGGCCGAGAGGCCTTCCTCCGCCTTCGCGATGAGGTCGCCGCCGGGGGGCATCTCTCCTTCCTCTAACAGGATCTCCACGCCGGCGCCGCGTTCCAGGAACGCCGCGAGGCTATGGACGATTTCGCGATCCGGCGTGGAGTAGCAGGGGAAGACCTTGAGCATGCCTGACGCTTCCATTATCGCAGGCGCCGACGCCCGAGTCGGGGTTCTCATTGATTGGAGGGCGGGCAATCTTGCCCGCAGCCAGCTACAGGTGGATGCCGCGAAAGATGTCGATCACGTCCTGGGCCAGGCCTTTCACCACGTCGGCTATGGCCTTGCCCGCGGCTTCGGCATCGCCGGCTATCTTTTGCCCGGCCGCCGTGCAGAGGAAGACGAAGAGATTGCCGGCCGCGAACGCCGCGGCGCTGGCGGGATCGGATGGAACTGCCACGATGAGCGCCGGCGCCGGCGTTGGATTCGTAGTCGGAGTTGGAAGCGGTGTGGTTGCCATGTTATTAGGTGCTCCTTCCTGAATTGGTATTGATTAGCTCGCTGCAAGACTGTTCACCTTTTACGATAAGCACGTCGCTTTGGGGCTGCGGCGGGGCAATCGCTGCAACTTATTGAAACAACGGGTTAGTCCGATTTTGCGAAACGTGTGAACGAAGACCGGCGCATGTGCCGGACGTCGCCATCTGACTGCGGTTTAAACAGGCTTCAAAATCGCCTTATCCGGCTGTTATCCAAAACCATCTGGCGTACCATGGAACAAGGAGTTCGAACAAAATGGCGAGTCTCGATTGGTCACAATGCCCCGCCGTGGAGAGCGTCCCCGGCAAGGTTAGCGGCGCGTGGGTTTTGAAAGGCACGCGGATGCCGGTGTCCGCCATCTTCGGGAATCTGGAAGCAGGGGCCAACATCGACGACATCATGGAATGGTTCGACGGGCTGGACCGCGAACAGGTCAAGGCGGTTATCGAGTTTGCCGCCCGCAGTCTCGACAAAGCGCCGGTGTACGCGCCTTAGATGCCTATCTCGATCGCGCAACTCTCGTGCCGATCCGTCCGTACCTTCAAAAGCCACACCGTGCGTACCGCGGCGCAGGAAGGTTGGGACAAGCTCAGGAATGGCGATCTGCCGACCGCAGCCGAAGAGGCCGGGTTCGACCTATTGCCGACGACCGACAAGAACATCCGCTACCAGCAGAATCTTGCAGGCCGCAAAATCGCGATTGTGGTTATCGGCCAGCAACAGTGGCCGCGGCTCCGGCCTCACATCCAACGCGTCGTTGAAGCTGTCAATGCGGCCACTCCCGGCAGTTTCGCCGAGGTGGACATCGCTTACGAGTAGAATCGCCGAACCGAGAACAGCATCTACGCCGGTCTGGCTGTCCTGTGCCATCAAAGCGTGCCTCCGGCCACATGCGCAAAGTTCACGCGCGAGTCTGGAGACCCGCCGCAGGCGTGGACGCCCGCCCCACCCATGCTAAAATCGGCTTACCCCGCTATGAAAACCAACGCCGAAACGGAACGAATGTCACGGCCGCTGGCCGAGGTGGATCCCGACGTCTACCAGGCCATTCTCCACGAAGCCGAACGCCAGCACTCGCAACTGGAACTGATCGCCAGCGAAAACTTCGTCTCGGAAGCCGTGCTGGAAGCTGCCGGCAGCGTCTTCACCAACAAATACGCCGAGGGCTATCCCGGCAAGCGCTACTACGGCGGATGTGAATTCACCGATATCGTCGAGAACCTCGCGCGCGATCGCGCCAAGAAACTGTTCGGCGCGGAGCACGCCAACGTGCAGCCGCATTCCGGCTCGCAGGCCAATCAAGCCGCCTACGCCGCCGTGCTCCAACCCGGCGACACCATCCTGGGCATGAACCTCGCGCACGGCGGCCACCTCACGCACGGCCACAAGCTCAACTTCTCCGGCAAGACATATAACATCGTCCCCTACGGCGTGCGCAAAGACGATGAGCGCATCGATTACGACGAGCTAGCCCGCCTCGCCCAGGAGCACAAACCCAAGATGGTACTGGCCGGCGCCAGCGCTTATCCGCGCATCCTGGATTTCCCCCGCTTCCGCCAGATCGCCGATTCCGTAGGCGCATTGTTGGTGGTGGACATGGCCCATATCGCGGGCTTGGTGGCCGCCGGCCTGCATCCTAATCCGTGCCAGTACGCCGACATCGTCACCTCCACCACGCATAAGACGCTGCGCGGCCCGCGCGCCGGACTCATCCTCTGCAAAGAGGAATTCGCCGCGGCCGTGGACAAAACCGTTTTCCCCGGATTTCAGGGCGGACCGCTGGTGCACATCATGGCCGCCAAAGCCGTGGCCTTCAAGGAAGCCATGGAACCCGGCTTCGTGGAGTATCAGAAGCAAGTCGTAGCCAACGCCCAGGCCCTGGCCGGCGCGCTGATGGACGCGGGCTTCCACGTGGTGTCCAACGGCACCGACACCCATCTCATGCTGGTGGATGTCTTCTCCAAAGGCATTCGCGGCAAAGAGGCCGAGGCCGCGCTCGACCGCGCCCGCATCACCGTGAACAAGAACGCCATCCCTTTCGAGGTGAATCCGCCCATGAATCCCAGCGGCATTCGGCTCGGCAGCCCCGCCGTCACCACGCGCGGCTTCGGCGAACCCGAGATGCGCGAGGTCGCGTCTCTGATCGCCGAAGTGCTGCAGAACATAAGCTCGGAAGACGTCGTCGCCGCCGTGCGGCGCAGGGTCGAGACGCTGACCGAGCGCTTCCCCCTGTACGCCTGGCGACGTCAGGCCGTCTTCGCGCGCGCTTGATAAAGGGCCATGCCCCTGCGCATCGTGTTCGACGTTCGCCGCGTGCAGGACTTCGGCATCGGCACCTATATCCGCGGCCTGCTCCACGCCCTGGCCGCCATCGATCGATCCGACGAGTACATCCTGGTGGCGCTGCCCCACGATGCGGGTGCCGCGGGCGCCGCGGGCGCCGCGGGCGCCTTCTCCGGCCTGCCGCCCAACTTCAAAACCGTCACCTACCGCAAGACCGATTCATATGCCTTGAATCACCTGGCCTTCCCTTGGTTCCTGCATCGCCTGGCGCCCAGCCTGGTCCACATTCCCTTGAACCAGGTGCCATTGTTCATGATGGATCCTTATGTGGTGACCATTCACGATATGGCCAGCCTGCTGTTCGAGACCGGCTCCGGCCTGCGCATGCAGACCCGCCGCTTCCTGCTCCGCCGCGGATTGTTGCGCGCCAAAGCCATCATGGCGGTCTCCGAGGCCACCCGGCGCGATGTCCATGACGCCCTGGGCATCCCCGCGGACCGCATCCGCGTGGCCTACAACGCTCCCAATCCGGATTTCTTCCGCGAGCCGGACGACGCCCACGCCCGCGAGCGCATTCTGGAACGCTACCAGATCGACTACCCCTTCCTGCTCTACGCCGGCAACATCCGCCCGCAAAAGAACATTCCCCGCCTGGTCGAAGCCTTCGCGGTGGTCCGTGAACAGCTTTCGCGCCACCCCGTCTACCGCGACCTGCACCTCATTATCATCGGCGACGAAATCTCGCGATATCCCTCCGTGCGGCGCGCCGTCATCCAGACCCGCGTCGAAAAGGCCGTGCGCTTCCTCGGCTTCGTCCCCTTCGAAGCCCTGCGCGTGTTTTTCGAAAGCGCCGCCCTGTTCGTGTTCCCCTCGCTCTACGAAGGCTTCGGCTTGCCGCCGCTGGAAGCCATGGCCACCGGCACGCCCGTCGTGGCTTCGAACGTCGGTTCGCTGCTAGAGGTGCTCGGCGACGCCGCCTTGCTGGCGAACCCGGAAAACGTCTTCGAAATCGCCCGCGCCATCCAGGACGCCCTGCTCGACGAAGATCTCCGCGCCGATCTCATCGCCAAAGGCAAAGCCCAGGCGGCGCGCTATAGCTGGGACCGTACCGCCCGCGACGTCCTGGAAGTCTACCGTGAAGTGAGCGGCGTCCGCTAGAGTTGTGGCGTGGCGCAGACGATCGTTGTTTGTCGTCTGCGCACCGTGCTCGAACTCGGCAGGCCACGAAAAACGATGGTCTGCCCCACAGCTAATTCCCGTCCAAGCGGCGTGCTCGTGCTACGATGAGCCCAACAAACCCATGACGTTCCCCGCTGCTGTTCCGGAAATCCCCGCGGCCAACGTCGACAAAGCCGCAGCCTACTATGTCGACACTCTGGGCTTCACCTTCGATTGGGCGGACGACCAAGGCGGCATTGCAGGCATCTCAAGGGGGAATTGCAGACTGTTTATCACTAATCGCTCCTTCCGGGAGTCTTATGGCAACACGGGCCCTATCCTTTTCTGGCTCAATCTCCACGCAAGGCTGAGGTAGACGAACTCTTCGCACAGTGGAAGGCCGCCCAAGCCAAGATCGTTTCCGAGCCCGAGGACAAACCATGGAAGCTGCGCGAGTTTATGGCCGCCGATCTTGATGGCAACCTCATTCGTGTCTTCTATGATTTCAGGGGCGACATTTAAGAGAACCACACATGCCGAGTACCGAGCCCAAGGCGTAGAATTCACTCGGGGAGTTGCCAACATGCCATGGGGCTCGCGCGAGTTCGTGGTGAAGGATTGCGATGGCCGTCTGCTGGCTTTCGGCGCGAACCTGTATCCTGAATTGGTCCGCGAGCGCAGCTCGCTCAGGCCGCCTGTCACCGCTTCCCGTGTTTTACTGAAAGAGGGGACGCCACCATGACTTATGAGAGCATCTGCGTGCAACACGACGGGCCGTGTGCCGTGGTCACCCTGAACCGTCCGCAGCGGCGCAATGCGCTGTCGCTCGAGTTGATGCTTGAGCTGATCGATTGCCTGGGCCAGATTGGCCGCGATCGCGCCATTCGCGCGGTAATCCTGGCCGCGGCAGGCAAGGTCTTCTGTTCCGGCCACGATCTCTCCGAGATGGTGGGCCGCGATATCAACGAATACCGGCGCCTCTTCGACGTGTGCAGCGAGCTGATGATGAAGATCCAGGCCATTCCGCAACCGGTCATCGCGGAGGTGCAAGGCATCGCTACCGCTGCGGGATGCCAGTTGGTGGCCACCTGCGATCTGGCCATCGCGTCGGACCAGGCGGCCTTCGCCACGCCCGGCGTGCGCATCGGCCTGTTCTGCACCACCCCCATGGTGGCCTTGAGCCGCGCGGTGGGACGCAAGCGCGCGCTCCAAATGCTGCTCACCGGTGAGATGGTGGACGCGGCCACCGCGGCGGACTGGGGCCTGGTCAACCGCGTGGCGCCGGCGGCGGAACTGCGGGCGGAGACGCGAAAACTGGCGGCGCGCATCGCGGAAGCCAGCACCCTGACGGTGTCGCTGGGCAAGCAGGCATACTATACGCAGATCGACCTGGACCAGCCCAAAGCCTACGCCTACGCCAAGGAAGTCATGTCCATGAATTCGCTGGCTGCGGACGCGCAAGAGGGCATCTCGGCGTTCCTGGAGAAGCGCGCACCGTGTTGGACGGGGCGGTGACTCCAGTTAACTTTCGTCAACCGAGAGTTAACAACCTATAACACTATCCGTTACCGGCAGTACCTTCGCTAACTTGCCTTGGCAGTCCCCGCCACGGTATCCAGTAAGAGGAGCCTGGAGGAATGTCCGAAAAGAGGAAAGAACAGCGGCGATTCACCAATGCCATGTTTGCAGTGGCCTGGGAGGACGCCCGCGGCCAGAGCCGCTCCCTCAGAGTCCGGGGCTTGAATGTTTCCAAGTCCGGCATGCGCATCGAATCCAGCGAAGAGATGCATACGGGCGTGCCGGTCAGTTTGCAGGCGGAGCGCCACGAGCTCAGCGGCAAAGCGACGGTTCGCAACTGCACGCGGCGTGGCTCGGCGTACCTGGTGGGGCTGGAGTTTTCCGAAGAAACCAAGCGAACGGTGCACCTGCCGCTGGTGGACTCCGTCGATTATTACGAGGTGCTGCAGGTCAGCCCGAACGCAGAGCCGGAGACCATCCGCCGCGTGTATCGCATCATGGCCGCGCGCTTCCATCCGGACAACCCCCAGACCGGCGATTCCGAGCGGTTCCTGCTGCTGAACGATGCCTACGAAATACTTTCGGACCCGGAAAGGCGCGCCGTCTACGATGCCGCACGGCGCGTCGGCGAATGCCAGCCGCTGCCGACCTTCGAGTTGAAGGAGTTCGTGGACGGGATCGAGGGCGAGCAGAACCGCCGGCTGGGTATCTTGTGCCTGCTCTATAATCGGCGGCGGGCCGACATGGAGCATCCGGGCCTTTCGTTGCTGGACCTGGAACGGCTGATGTCGTTTCCGCGCGAATACATCGCATTCGCGGTCTGGTACCTCAGAGACAGAGGCTTTCTGCAAATCGGTGACAACTCCGATTGCGTGCTTACGGCGGCGGGAGCGGACCACGTGGAAACCAACTCTCCCCGCAACGCCGTGTTTCACAGATTGCTGCGGGCCTGACAGCGGCCGCCCATTACACCGCTTACTTACGTGCGCGGCTCGGTAACTTCCCTGCTTTACCGACCCGCGACCGTTACCGAGCCGCGACCGTTACCGAGCCGAGACCGTGAGGGAGCGGTTCTACCTCAAAATCAGCACCGCCATCTTACCGTCCGTAGTCAAATTGTCGCCCGTGGCATTCTGCCCGTTCCGCGGCACATTCGGACGATCCACCATCTCGAGCGATTGCACCTTGCCGGTCAGCACCAAATCGTTGACCACCTTCGAGCGTTCCAGATCGATCTGCGAATCGATCCTGTGGATAAACGTGCGGTCCTTGGCGGAGAAGTCGATGCCGGTGTCGTGCGTGGCGGCGCACACCCACACCGGCTGGCCCCGGTATGGATCGGGCCGCAGCCAGATGCGCAGGTGATGGCGCTTCGAGAAAGTGTTGTTCGTCTTCTCGAAGACCATATCCGGCGGACGCCCATCCAGGTACAGAATGGAAACCGGCGCCTCGCTGTATCCCCGGTCCTCGGCGAGGGCGCGCAAGGTTTCCAATTTGGATTTCTCCCCTAGCTTGGATGCCTGGCTCCAGCCGGCGCCGGCAAATGCGCCCTGCAACTCCTCCTGGCTGCCGATGAACATCAAAGTCGTAATGTCCGATTCCTTGGGCGGCTTCTGCGCGCGGGTCTGGAAGGGCTGCCGATTCACCAGACCGATCAGCGCCCGCGGATCCGCGACCGGTTGCAGCGCGGCATCGGCCGCGGGCGGCGGCGCACCGGTCAGCGTCAGCGCGGCAGTGAGCTTCAGGTCCATCTCCACGCCGGAATCGTAACTGATATCGCCCTCCGTCTCTTTAAACACGGCTTTCTTGGCGGCGCTCAGAAAGCCGCCGAGGCCGGAATACTTCTCCGTAACTTTATCGATACCCGAGTCCATGCGCGCGGAAAGCGTTTCATTCGCGAGTATGCCCTGGATCTCGCCCTTATCGTTGACGCTCTCGCGCGCGTTCTCCACGGCGGTCAACAGCGTGTGTACCCGTATGCGCCGGCCACCCATCTCGAGTTCCCGGAAATCGAGCGCCAGCGTGGCGCGCACCGTTGGGTCGGTGGCGGCGCTGGCCCCCGTGACCACACCTCCGAGCGTGACGCCCGCTGGTATGGCGAGCGCGCCATTCACCAGCACCGGCGCGATGACCATGGTCTCCACTGGGTCGTCCGGCTTGGAAGTGTTGGAGGCGATCTTGGTCTTCAGCCGAACCTGCAATTGGGCGCCAGCGGGGACCTCCAGTGCCAGCACCGGCAGCGCCAGCGCCCACCCCGCCATCAGGCTATTTCTCAGCCAGTTCGGATACGGGGCCATCTACGTCCTCAATACGGATCTTCAGGTTGGTGCGCGCGTCCAGCTTAACAATGGGCACTTCGAAGCGCGCCACGATCATGCGGTCTTCGGAGTGCTGTCCTGGGATCTTGTCGCGGGTGAGCAGCGAAGCGTTGAACTTCTGCCCGAGAATGGGGTAATACTCGAAAATCCGTTTGGCATCCACCTCGGACACCGGCGTGCTGGTATAGTTCTGCCCATCGGCTCCCGTGGCGGATACATCCACGCTGCGCACGACAAAGGGAACATCGGACGGGTTCGCGAAACGGAAATCGACCACCGCCAGGGAACTGTTGTCGTCCACCCCCATGGTGCGCACCTTCAGGATGGCGCCCTTCAGTTCGACATGCGCGCCGCGCTGAAGATAGAGAATGCCGGCGACGGCAATCAGGATTACGACCAACCCGATGCCGAAGGTCAGCAGGAATTGTTTGCTCAGGATCGTGGGACGATCGCCTGGCTCATACCCGGCCATATAGGAAGATAATAGCAACAGGCGATGCACTGGACCGCGCGTACCGGAAAAACGCTGAAGCTCGCCACCGGCGACATCACCCGTGTGGCGGTGGACGCCATCGTGAACGCCGCGAATTCCGCGCTGGCGGGCGGAGGCGGCGTGGACGGCGCCATCCATCGCGCGGGCGGCCCTTCCATCATGGCGGAGTTGGACCAGATCCGGGCGCGCATCGGGCGGTGTCCCACGGGCAGCGCGGTAGCCACCGCGGCGGGCGCGTTGCCGGCGCGCTACGTATTTCACGCCGTCGGCCCGGTCTACCGCGATGGCCAACAGGGCGAGCCGGAATTGCTGGCCTCCTGCTACCGGAAGTGCTTCGATCTGGCCGAAGAACACGGCGCGCGCTCAATCAGCTTTCCGGCGATTAGCACGGGCGTATACGGATATCCTTTGCCCGAGGCGGCGGCCATCGCCGTGGGCGAGGTGGCTCGGCAACTGGAACGCGCGGAATGCGCCGTCCAGGAAGCCGTCTTCGTCCTGTTCGATCGCAGGTCGTACGATGCGTTCGCGCAGGCCGTCGCAGCATTGACTTAGCTAACGGACTTAGTCTATACTAAAACTGATGCCGGTTAAGATCAACATCCATGAAGCCAAGACCAATCTCTCGCGGTTGCTGGTGCGCGTTGAGTTGGGCGAAGAGATCATCATCGCGCGGGCCGGGAAACCGGTTGCCCGGTTGGCCCCCATGGAATCTAAGGCCGGAGAGCGGCGGCTGGGATCCGCCGCCCGGGAATTCCAAACCCCCGACGACTTCAATTCTCCGCTGCCGCCGGAAATTGAGGACTCGTTCTGGCGTTAAAAATCCTGCTAGACACGCACGCCTTCCTCTGGGCCATCACAGACGACCGTCGCCTGACGCCGCAGGCTCGCAAGATTCTTCGCACGGCCGACCTGTTTCTGAGCGTAGCCAGCCTCTGGGAGATCGTCACCAAAGTGCAGATAGGCAAGCTGCCGCTTCCCGAACCGCCCTCGCGGTATCTGCCCCGGCATATCGCCGCACTGGGCGCCCAACTGCTTGCGATTGAAGCAGCGCACGTCCTGCGCCTGGAATCGTTGCCGCTTCACCATCGGGATCCCTTCGACCGGCTGCTGGTCGCGCAGAGCCTGGAAGAAAAAATGCCGCTGCTGAGTTGCGACACGCTGCTGGAGCCTTACGGCGCCGACATCCGCTGGTAGATTTGGAGGGCGGGCAATCAATCTTGCCCGCGCGCCCGGCGTAGTGGTAGCATCAGCCTGATGGCTCTGGGCGACCTCACCAAGCAACTTGCCTCGCAGGCAATCCGCAACGCGGTCAACCCGCCCGCCCCCCCGCCGAAGCCCGACAACACGGGCACGGCCATGCTTGCGCAAGTGCAAGCCATGCAGAAGGCGCTCAAGGAAGACGAGGAACTGGTCGTCTTGTTCCACGCCGGCGGCGAAGCAGTCCGCGTGTTGGAGTTCTTCTTCCCCTCCTGGAAGGTTGCCGTGCTCACCGGCGTCGATAAAGACAAGTCGGTCACGCGGGTAATTGCCGCGGTCGAATCCCTGCAACTGGTGTGCAAGGTGTCGAAAGCCGCGCCGCCAGCCGCGCCCGCGCGCATCAAGTTCGTGACGCCGCGCGAACCGTCACGCTAGTGCAGTGTCCAAGAAATAACTGTACAGCAGATTAGCTGTGGGGCAGGCCATCGTNNCGGGCACCGGAACTGTACAGTTATTTCTTGGACGCTGCACTAGCCGGCACGCGGGCATTGATACACTGTCCTTGTGATACCCGAACCGCTTTCCCCGTTGTGCCCGCCCGCGCGCCTGCTGCTGGGACCGGGACCCAGCATGGTGGCGCCGCGCGTCTACCAAGCGCTGCACCAGCCCATCGTCGGGCACCTGGATCCGTATTTCTTCGAGGTCGCCGAAGACATCCGTCGCCTCCTCGGCTACGCCTTTTCCACGGCCAACGAATTCAATATCGCCATCTCCGGAACGGGCACCAGCGGCATGGAAACCGCGGTCGCCAATTTCGTCGAGCCTGGCGAAAAGTTTGCCGTCCTGGCCAATGGGTACTTCTGCGACCGCCTCGCCGACGTGGCCCGCCGCCACGGCACCGTCGTGGCGCGCCTCGAAAAGCCGTGGGGTGAAGTGTTCGACGACCAGGAAGCCCGCGATTTCATCCGCCGCGAAAAGCCGCGCGTGGTGGCCTACGTGCAAGCGGAGACTTCCACCGGCGCGTTCCAGCCAGGCCATGCAATTTGCGAAGCCGCCCACGAGGTCGACGCGCTGGCCATCGCGGATTGCGTCACTTCCCTGGGCGGCATGCCCGTGCTGGTGGACGAAACCGGCATCGACATCGCCTACAGTTGCACGCAGAAGGGGCTCGGCTGTCCGCCGGGGCTGGCGCCGCTCACCGTTTCGCCGCGCGCCTGGGAGCGCCTCCGAAAACGGACCGCGCCGGTAGATTCTTTCTACATGGATCTGCGGCTGCTCGAAAGCTACTTCCGCGACCGCAAATATCATCACACGGCGTCGGCGACCATGTTTTATGCGCTGCGCGAGGCGCTGGCCATCGTCCGCGAGGAGGGCATCGAGAATCGTTGGGAACGCCATCGCCGCAATCATGAGGCATTCGTGGCGGGCGTGGAAGCCCTGGGGCTGCGCATGCACGTCGCCGCAGCCGACCGGTTATGGACCCTGAACACGCCGTGCGTGCCGGACGGTGTGAACGATGCCCAGGTGCGCCAGCGGTTGCTGAGCGAATACGGCATCGAGATCGCCGGCGGCTTCGGACCGCTGGCCGGCAAGGTGTTCCGCATCGGGTTGATGGGCTACTCATCCACCGAAGAAAATGTTGCCAAGATACTGGACGCGTTGCGCAAGATCCTGTCCGGCGCGATTAAATAGTGGGGCAGGCCCCCGGCCTGCGGCGGCCTCTCAGGCCGCCATCCGGCACGAGGAGCAATGACAAGATGAAAGCCAAACTTTTCCCCATTCTGCTGGCGGCCGCAGCCTGGCCCCAGACGGCGCCCACGGCATGGACTCCCGAACTTTCCATGCGAGTGCAACCCGTCGCCGATGTGCTGCCTTCTCCCGATGGCAAACTGGTGGTCTACACCCAAAGCCACGCCGTCATCGAGACGGAAAAAAGTGAAATCGATACGCAGATCTTTCTCGCCGCGGCCGACGGTTCGCATCGCACGCAATTGACGCGCGGCGAGAAAAGCGCTGCCGCGCCGGAGTTTTCGCCCGACAGCCGCTACGTGTACTTCTCCTCCGAGCGCGCCGGCAAGCCCAACCTGTGGCGCATCCCGGTGGATGGCGGCGAGGCCGAGACGCTCACCGATTGGAAAGGCGAGATCGGCGCTTTTCACGTCTCGCCGGACGGCAAGTGGATCGCATTTGCGGGCATGGAACCGCGCGCCGACGAGGAGAAGGCCAAGAAAGAGAAGCGCGACTTCCGCGTGATCGACGAAAACCCCAAGAACCACAGCCTCTGGATCGTCGCGGCCGAGCCGGACAGCCAGGGAAAGCGCACGCCGCGCCGCTTGACCAACACGCCGGACCACGTGACCGACTTCGATTGGTCGCCCGATTCCGCCGCCATCGCCTTCGCCCACACCCCCACGCCCGGCGCAGACGACTGGACCAAATCCGACATTTCGGAAGTCACCGTGCCTGGCGGCGCCGTGCGTCCCATCGCGGCCACCGGCGCCGCCGAGCACAGCCCCCGCTATTCCCCCGATGGGCGTTATCTGGCCTACGTGCGCTCCACCGATCCGGCCCGCTGGGCGGGAATCGATCGCATCGTGTTGCTGGTCCGCCAGACAGGAGAGTCGCGCGACCTGCCGCCGACCTTCGACGAGCGGCCTGCGTTGTTGGGCTGGGCCGGCGATTCGGCGCAGCTCCTATTCACGGAACCCAGAGGCGTCGCCAACGTAGTCTACGCCATGCCCACCGATGGCCTGCCCAAGCCCGTCTATGAACCCCGGCACGGCACGCTGCAAGCCGGACGCTTGAACGCCACCGGCACGGCATTCGGTTTCGCGGGCGAAAGTTGGGACGAAGCGCCGGAAGCTTACGTGCTGAAAATCGGCGATAGCATTCCGCAGCGGGTCAGCAGCGCCAACCTGGACCTTCCCAAGCTGCCATTGGGCGAAACCAAGCGCGTCACATGGAAAGCCGCGGATGGGCTGGATATCGAAGGCCTGCTGACTTACCCGGCCGGTTATAACGCCGCGCAGAAGTACCCGCTGGTGTTAGTCGTTCACGGCGGACCCACCGGCGTCTTCCAGGACAGCTTCCTGGCGCGCTATGGTCTCTATCCCTACGCCACTTTCGCCGCGCGGGGCTATGCCGTGTTGCGCGTCAATCCCCGCGGATCGGGCGGCTACGGACGCACCTTCCGCTTCGCTAACATGAACGACTGGGGCGGCCGGGACTACGCCGACCTGATGGCGGGCGTGGATCGTGTAATATCGATGGGCGTGGCCGACCCGGACCGCCTGGCGGTGATGGGCTGGAGTTATGGCGGGTTCATGACCAGTTGGATAGTCACTCACACGCACCGGTTTAAGGCTGCCGCGGTGGGCGCCGGAGTGACTGACTTGTGGAGCTTCACCGGCACCTCCGACATACCCGGCTTTCTGCCCGATTACTTCTCGGGCGAGCCTTGGAACGCCTTTGACGGTTACTTCAACCACTCGCCCATGGCGTTCGTAAAGGGCGTCACCACGCCGACTTTGATCCTGCACGGCGAGGCCGACGTGCGCGTCCCCACCACCCAGGGATATGAATTCTACAACGCCCTAAAGCGTCAGGGTGTCGTGACCAAGATGGTGGTGTACCCGCGAACACCCCACGGTCCCCGCGAGCCCAAGTTCCTGCTCGATATCATGCAGCGCCATGTCGAGTGGGTGGACCGCTACGTGGGCAAATGACCTGGCGCACGCGGCCGGGCACGGAAAGACGGTCACTGCGACGATGTGGCCTTCTGGTCCTTCACCTGTAACTCGTTTACCGTCTGAAGCACGTTGGGAACCGAAGATGCGATCGTCCCGGCCTGCGTGGCCTTGGCTGGAGAGTCCACTTCGCCGGTCAGCGTCACGACCCCGTTCTTGACATCGTATTTTACGGCCTCGTGAAGCTTATTTTGGATAAGCGCGGCATCCAGGTTGTTCGCTATGCCTTTATCCAGGTCCGAGTTCATCGCCTTGGTATCTCGTTCCGCGCCCGGCGGCATCACCGCAATCTGGTTCGACACAACTTGCTCGCCGGCAATGGATTTGGCAATGGAATCGGCTTGCGACTTATCGGCGTCGGTTGGCACGTGTCCGGTAAGGGTCACCACTCCCTTGTCTCTGTCCTGACTTATAGAGACATTCTTGAGGCCCGCCTGATCGAGCGCTTTGCGAAGGCTGGCGCCAACATCGGGCGATTTGGAGGAGGTGGCCGAACAGCCGGCCAGCATTCCGATCGCCAACACCGTGAACAAGGCTAACAGCAGCTTAAACGATTTCATATCTTTTCTCCTATAGGACATGCGCATGGCTTGGACCGGCCATCAAGCGTTCGCATGGCTGACGACAGGCTCGCTGACCAGTTCCTCGAAAAGCGTCCGGTAATGAACCATTGCCTGGCGCAAGTCTTCCGTAGTGGCCTTACCACCCATCTGGCGAAGCGCGATTTCATGGGCCGCCCGGTAGTTTTCGAGAACCAGTGGATGATCCACGGAGATATCGGCCGCCCGCTGTTCAAAGTCGGCTACCGGATAGCCTCGTGTGGACATCACATCGCCCAGCAGCCGGTCCGCCTCACTGACCGCGCCGGCGGGGCCGTCCACGAAACGAGCCTGGAGTCCGCGCCAGGACTCTAAGAAACGCTCGCGGTCGCCTGCCGATAGCGGACGGACGTGGAAGGCCTCAACTCGGTCGGCGCGCTCTTCGAGCCCGGCTTCCGCTTTCCTCCGGCTGCCGCCTTGTTCCACGGCGCGGGCGTATTCAGGACTGCCAAATTGGGCGCGCAGCCTTTTCGTGCGGCGCTTTCGTTGCAATAGAAACGCGGCGATGGCTGCCGCGAGAACCACGACGAGAGCCGCGATTAAAACTATTTCCGTTGTACTTAGTGCTCTTATATCCATAATCTGCCTCTTGGCCGCCCTGCACTACCGGCGAAACCGCGAATATCCCCACCCGCCGCCGCCGAGTAGAAACACCACGAGAAGAACAATCAATAGGGTCGTCATAACTTGCCTCTTTTCCAGTCAGTACAGTTGCACATTGGGGACCAAAGCCGAACGGATGGGAACGGACAGGGTGAAACCCGCGCCCCCGAGGCCGCCCTGTGCAATAGCCGGGCTTTCGCCGGACAGGAATTCTTGCGGAAGCGCGACGCCCTGCGGTCAGGTGACCGGGCGTGGTCACAGCGCGAGCCTCCGCGCCCAGGAACATCGGCAAGGCACACAGCGGCTTTGGATTGGAGGGCGGCCAATCTTGGNNGCCGCCTTTTAGGCGGCCAGAGGTGAGGTGCCCTCAAACCTGGTTTCATCGCTATTCGTGGGCCGCAGGCCCATCCTGACAGACCTGAGAGCCAAATGGCTTCGCGACGAGCGCCATGGTGGAGCACCGTCGATCCCAAGCCAGAGCACTGGGACCCGCGGCAACAAGTCGACGCCGTGATGTCCGCCAGATAGCTACTGCTGAAAGCCTCCCGCCGAGGCGCGCGCCGGCCCGCCGCCCGGCGAAGCCGCGATCGCCAGCCCGCACTCCGTCGGGATCTCTTCAATATCCACGAGATCGGCAGGCGTCGCGAGTAGAACTCATTGGAGTAGCGCATTCCGATGCGGCGCTTGAGCGGATGCTTGAGTTCCGCCAGGAGATCCGGCCCGGAAGCCTTGGCCTCAATAGCAGATGCGCTTCATACCGTCATTGTTGGCAGGCTTAGTAACGCGGAATTCGATGTGTGATCTTTCGCTCTTTTTCAGTTCGGCGAGCTTGGCGCGATGGCCGAGTGGGGTGTTCTAAGATGGCGAGAGGGGGGCTCGCGTTATGTTGAGAGCGTTCGGCATCGCCTTTCTTCTCCTGGAAACGGCCTTGAGCCAAACCACCGCTCCGTCGCCGTCGTCTAAAGTGGCCGGCGCCCAAATGGGCGAGTCCTCGGACGCAAATCGGCCAGAAGCGCCTGGAACCATCAACGGCGTAGTAACCGACAGTAGCGGATCGGTTGTGATGGGTGCGCTTGTAACACTGGGGACTACCGCTTCCACGGGCAAACGTACGACCGTAACGAACGGAACCGGATCGTTCCACTTTGCTGCGGTCGAGCCAGGAAACTACACGATCGCGATTGTTGCCGACGGGTTTGCACTGTGGACGGTGGCAAGCATTGTGGTCCGTGTAGGCGAGAATCAACCGTTGACCTCGGCTGTATTGCAGGTTGCTTCTGCATCCACCGGGGTGGATGTCGGTCTATCGCAGAAGGAACTCGCGGTGGAGCAAGTGAAAGCCGAGGAGAAGCAGCGCCTGTTGGGTGTTTTTCCGCACTACTTCGTCACCTACGACCCGAATGCGGCGCCGCTGAATGCCGCGCAGAAGTTTCAGCTCGGCTGGAAGACCGTCCTCGATCCGATCACTATCCTGTCCAGCGCGATTGGCGCGGGAATCCAGCAGGCGCGGAACAGTTACCACGAATTCGGTCAGGGCATGGAGGGCTATGGCAAGCGTTTCGGGGCGCAGTACGCCGATGGCGTCAACGGCGTCATCATTGGCGGCGTCATCATGCAGGCGGTCTTTCATCAGGATCCCCGCTACTTTTACAAGGGCACCGGCAGCGTTCGCTCGCGAGCACTCTATGCCATCGCGACCGCATTCGTTCGCAAGGGTGATAGGGGACACTGGCAGCCCGATTATTCCGATGTCCTGGGGAGTCTGGCGGCCGGCGAGATTTCAACTCTGTATTATCCAGCCAGCTCGCGAGCCGGACTGCGGCTTTTTCATGGCGTCCTGTGGGATCTCGGCGGCAGAGCGGCAGGCAATTTGTTCGAAGAGTTCTTTTCGCGCAAGATAACGACGCACGTGCCGAAAGCGGCGATGGCGCTGTCCAAACCGATTTTGCGCGAAGGATCGCCGGTATCCCTGATTTCCGTCGAAGAGCTGAGTTCCAAAACGGCTGAAGGAGCCGGACCAATCGATTTTGTGCTTGCCAACGATATTCAAGTGGGCGGAGTGCTGGTGGCCAAAGCCGGTTCCAAAGCCGAAGGCCAAATGAGTTATGCCAGTGGACCAAGTGCCGGGGGCGAGGCGATGCACGTTGAACTGGAGCGAGTGCATCTCAAAGTAGGCAGCGCGGAGGTTCCGCTCAGGAGCACCCCGCTACGGAAGGGTGGCGCCGCACTGGTCTATCATCGGCTTGAAGACTCGGAGAGGATCGCCATCGTGCTATATGTAGCGGCGAATACCTCGCTCCCGCCGGCACAGTGAGCGAGATTTCATTTGTTCAATTCGATTGATTGCGCCCTAATGGCCGCCATAATCGAAATCCGCCCAAACCACGGCGTGATCGGATGCTCCGGCGGCCCGGCGTGTTTCCAGGTCCACGTCGCAGGTGCGGCAAACGGCGGCCAGCGGAGCTGTTGCTAAAATGTGGTCAATGCGCCAGCCCCAATTGTGCCCGAAGGCGTTGCGGAAATAATCCCAGTAGGTGTACTGCACCCGATCGGGATAGAGTTTCCGAAACACATCGATGAATCCCCAGCCGACCGCGTAGCGATAGGCTTCACGTGCGTCGACGTGGAAGTCCGGATCGTTGACACGGTGCTCAGGGTGGTAAACATCGATCGGCTCGGGCGCGACGTTCAGGTCGCCGAGCCAAATTGCGGGCATCGTTGGATCGAGTCGCTCGCTGAAATACCGGCGTACGCGGTGAAACCATTCCAGCTTGAAGACGTACTTATCGGTGCCGATTTTGTATCCTTGCGGAACATAGGTGTTGACGACGGGTACACCGTCCATTACGGTTTCGAGGATACGGACATCTTCACTGTCAGGTCCTGCGCAGAAACCATAGAACACGGACTCGGGCTCGCGACGGGTCAGAGTGGCGACGCCATTGTAGCCCTTCATGCTACGGAACGCGACATGGTATCCGGCACCGATGAAGGCGGCGGCTGGAAACTCGCCATCAGGCACCTTGGTTTCCTGGAGGCAGAGCACATCGGGTTTATTCGCCGCCAGCCAGTCTACGACGAGCGGCAGTCGCCGGCGGACCGAGTTGATATTCCATGTCGCGATTCTCATCATGCTGAATAGGTCCCAAATGAAGATCAACGCTTCTGCGGCTGCGCGGGCAGCAGGCGACTGCCTCGAACTATGTACGCCACGTCAGCCGTGCCCTCTGCTTTCGGATCGCCGCCGGCCTCGCACTTGGCGGGGGTTGCTGTTCGAACTAAAATTTCCTTGCCCGACGAGGAATCCCGGACGCCATCCAGCAGGTAAGCGATCGCTTGCGACGGCAGTGACGTTTGCGCCACGAGATGAAAGGACTTGTTTGCCAGTCTGTAGACGGCGAGCGCTTGAGCGGGCTCTTCACGCGGACGGTCCTGAAGAACGATGAGTTCGGCGACGCCATCGCCCTCAAGGTCGGCGAAGCCTGCCACGATCTGAAGATTCACCCCCGAGGAGACGTGTTTCTCGCACGGTTCCGGAGATGGTAGTTCAGTCCCAAGTCGGGAGGCGGCCAGTCCGAAAGTGGCCAAGCCTTGCGATAGTTGGCGCCGGTAGGGACGAAAACTTCTGGGTAGAAATGCCCTCCGAAGATCCCGAAGTCACAGCGCACGTCGAACGGCCGGCGATTCCACGCGATCGGCTCGTAGACTCCATCGCGGTCGAGATCGGCAAATTCGTGATCGCTGGAGGTAAACAACTCGACGACGGATTGGCGATCGCGCGAGAATGCAGGTGGTGCCCCAGTAAGATCCTCCCTGAATGTCGATGAACACGGCAGGAGCGTCCCTGGCGTCTGGTGGTTGGAGAAAACCGACTCCCATATTAGGGCCGCCATACAGAGTGAAGCCGTGAACTAACGCAGCCTCAGCT